>JAQBGV010000080.1:0-15112 GCA_032128395.1 Planctomycetota bacterium
GAGCGGCCTCAGCGGGCCGCAGCACCTCCCCCTCGGCTTCCTGACCTGATCGGCTCGACTCGGCTCGGCTCGGAATAGGATGAGAACGGGCCCGCCCTCCCACCGGAGAGCGGGCCCGTCTTGCATCCGAAGTGCACCGCGAGTGGTTCTTCTTCGATGTCGATCTCGACGGCCGACTCGATCTCCTCCAGACGAACGGGCACCTCGAGGAGGAGATCACCGTCGTCCAACCGAGTCAGAAGTACCGCCAGCCCGCCCAGCTCTTCTGGAATCGCCCCGGGGGGAGCGGCGCGACCTTCGCTCCGGTCGATCCGACAACGACAGGTGACCTCGCGATCCCGATCGTCGGTCGCGGCGCCTCCTACGCAGACATCGACGGGGACGGCGATCTCGACGTCGTCCTCACCCAGGTCCACGACCGACCGCTCTTGCTCCGGAACGACCAGACCACGGGGAACCACTGGTTGCGCGTGCGACCGATCGGCCGCGCTCCGAACACCAGTGCGATCGGCGCCCAGATCGAGCTCGAGCTCGACGACGGGACGATCCTGCGCCGACCAGTGATGCCGACTCGCAGCTACCTCTCCCAGGTGGAGGGAGTCGTCACCTTCGGACTCGGGGAGCGGACCACGGTCGCGGGCCTACGGATTCGCTGGCCGGGGGGCGAGGTCCAGCAGATCCCAGTTCCCGGGGTCGATCGAATGATCATCGCCTTGGAGGCCGAGGGGGAGTGAGCCGCAACGACGCCTCCAGCCCCAGGCAGACCTCCTCGAGGACCCGCACTCGCCCCCATCGCTTGTCGTTGAACGAGATCAGGTGCCAGGGGGCGGACACTGTCGATGTCCGCGCGACCATCTCCTCGACCGCCGCGGCGTAGGCGGGCCACTTCTCGCGGTTCCGGTAGTCGTCCTCCGTGATCTTGTACTTCTTGTACGGGGTCTGCTCCCGCGCTCGGAATCGACGGAGTTGTTCCTCCGGGTCGATGTGGAGCCAGAACTTCATCACCGGGATCCCGTGCTCGACGAGGTCGCGCTCGAAATCCTCGATCTCGCCGTACGCTCGGCGCCACTCGTCCTCTCGGGCGAATCCTTCGACTCGCTCGACCAGGACGCGCCCGTACCAGCTCCGGTCGAAGATCGCCATGCGGCCGGCGCGGGGGAGGGTGCGCCAGAAACGCCAGAGATACTGGTGCGCTCGCTCTTCCTCGGTCGGGGCCGAGATCCGCGTCACCAGATAGTCTCGCGCCGAGAGGGGACCGGTGATGCGACGGATCGTCCCCCCCTTCCCCGCCGCGTCCCAACCCTCGAAGACGATGACCGAAGAGAGTCCCTTCTTCCGCGCGCGACGGGAGAGGCGAACGAGACGATTCTGGAGTTTCTCGAGGCGCTCTTCGTAGTCGTCGCGCTCGAGGTGCGCGGCCAGATCGATCTTCGCGAGGGCACCAGGTGCGTCGGCTTCGGGGGGTGCGGGGTCGGCGGGTCGCGCAGCTGGACTCGGGGGTGGTGCGGCGAGGCGTGCGTTCAGAGCCTCGAGGATCTTGCGCGCGACGGTGAGATCTCGGTAGCGTCGGTCGGTGCTCTCGACGACCTCCCACGGTGCCTCGGGAGTGCTCGTCTCTCGAAGAAACGCGTCGGCGATCGGGATCGCACGGTCGTAATGATCGTGGATCCGCAGATCTTCCGGTTCGAGACGACCCGCGAGGTCCGGGTCCTTCTTCGCCTTCGCCATCCTCTTCGCGAGCTTCTTCTTCGGCAGGTGGAGCCAGAACTTCAGGACCAGGGTGCCGTCGTCGACGAGACTGCGCTCGAAGCGGCGAATACGGTGGCCTCGCCGCTCGAACTCCGCTGCGTCGATCTCTTTCCGCAAGCGATCGTCGATGGCACGCGCGGCCCACGCGCCGAGGAAGATCCCGATGCGCCCCTTCGCCGGGAGCGCCCGGAAGTAGCGCCACGCGCGCGGACGTTCCGCTTCCTCGGTGGTCGGATCGAGGAACACGTGGGTGTCGATGAAGCGGGCGTCCATCCACTCGTGCAGGCGGTCGAGCACCTCGTCGCACCCGAGTCGGTCATCGCCGACCAGGAGCACGACGACCGAGAACCCGGCATCCTTCAGGTCGAACTGCGCGTTCAGGAGATCGACGCGCAGCTGGGGAAGCTCCTCCTGGAAACTCTTCTTCGGGATCTCGTGACCGACCTCGGCGGACTCGAACAACACTCCTCCTCCCCGACCATTCAGGTTCGCTTCAGCTGATTCTTGGTATCGTGGGCCGCGCCATCAACCGGCTGATCCGAAAGGAGCGCACAATGCGCACTACGATCGTTCTGTTGGCAGTAGGGTTCGTCGCGGGAATCGCGGGTTGCAACCATCCTTCGTCCTCGGCGTCCGATTCCTCGGCCTCCAGTGAACTGCAAGCGGGCTCCCCCACCCCGGCCGCCCACCGGGGCGACGAGGGAGAAGTGAGCGTTCCCCTTTCCGAGGTGCCCGCGGTGGTGATGAACGCCGCGAAGGGTGCCGTCTCCGGGATCATCTTCACGAGGGCAGAGCGCGAGTTCGAGGGCGGCCGCATGGTCTACGACATGGCGGGGACGATGGACGGCCAGGCGTACGAAGTCGAAGTCACCGAGTCCGGCGAGGTCCTCGAGATCGAGCTGGAAGACGATGATGATGACAACGACGACGATGATGACGGAGATGACGACTAGTCCTCCCACCATCGCTATCGCCGACCATTCCCGGGGTGACCCGATCGCCGAACCGATCTCGGTCGCGCTCGACGACGTGGTGCGCACCTCTCTCGATCTCGCGCGGCCGGCGGCGGAGGATGCGGGAGTCTCCCTCGTCTCCGAGCTCGTCCCGGTGCGCGTGCCGGGGGACCCGCATCTCCTCGCCGAAGTCGCCTCGAACTTGATCACCAACGGGATCCGCTACAGTTCTTCCGGGTCGATCCGGCAAGATCTCGCGAGAACGGGGGCACCGGGTTCGGCCTCGCGATCGCTCGAACGATCGTGGATGGGCACGGTGGGTCCATCCGCGCCTCGAGCCGGGGGACGAACGGGAGCCTCTTCACCGTGACGCTTCCTACGGCCTAACCCACTCTCCAAGAACGACTTCCGCTCCCACCCGGCCAACCGTGGGACCCGGGGCACCCGACCGTTTTTCTCGCGGACCTCACTGCCCTGTTGATCCGCGTATGGCCGTGGGTTTATGCTCTGCGATCAAGGAACATGGAGACGAGTCGTCCCGAGGAGGGGACGACCGGGACTACGGAGTATTTCCCTTCGCACCCCGCCAGTTGCGCAGGGCTCCCAGCCGCTCCCGCCCGCGGCAAACACGATGGGCAGGATTGCAGGAAAACAGTTCTCCCTGGGGGAGATTCCGCGCCCTCACCGAGGGGATTTCGCGGGAACTCGTGCCTTGGGATATGACGCCGGAGGCTCAACCTTCGTCGCCGATTCAGTTGCGAAGCAGCCATGACGTGGAGGTGGATAGCGATGCGTCCCCGACTTACGAAGCTCTTACCCTGGTGTCTCGCCCTACCGATCATCTTGTCCCTCCCGCAGATCTCCGACGCACAGTGCGACCCCGCGTGGGAAGAAGTCCTCGCCGGCGTCGGTTTCGACGGCATCGTCTGGGACGCCGCGGTCTACGGTGGTGCCCTCTACGTCTGCGGGGAGTTTGACAACATCATCGACTCTTTCGCCGTCCCGATCACCTCCGCTGCA
The DNA here is from genome assembly GCA_032128395.1 of Planctomycetota bacterium. Lineage (GTDB taxonomy): Bacteria > Planctomycetota > UBA8108 > UBA1146 > UBA1146 > JAQBGV01. The sequence continues at coordinate 3,723 of JAQBGV010000080.1, forward strand.
AAAGTCGCTCGCTGGGACGGAGTCTCCTGGAGTGCGGTCGGCACCTTCCCATTCGACAACACCGTCTTCGAGCTCGAAGTGGTCGACCTCGGCGATGGTGCTGGCCCTCTGCTGTACGCCGGCGGACTCTTCACCGGCCGGCTCGCGACCTGGGACGGCGCGTCCTGGACGACTTTCCCCGTCCTCCCTCCCAACAACCTGCGCGCAATCACCGCCATCGGGAACCAACTGTTCATCGGGGGTGCTTTCAACCAGGACGGGGTCCGGGCGTTCAACGGCGTCAGCTGGACCGCCCTCGGCGCCGGACTCGAGCGCGACCCCGCCGATGGCACCGGCGTCAACCCCGCCCCCACGGTCTTCGACCTCCAAGTCTTCGAGGGGTTCCTCTACGCCGCTGGTAACTTCACCTGCGCTCTCGACGACCCCCTCGGTGCCCTCGACTGCGCCGCGAACGGCGTCCCAGGCACCTACCGAATCGCTCGGTGGACCGGCGCGCAGTGGGAGAGCGTCGATGGCGGGGTCGGGGTCGGGGCAAACATCCAGAAACTCACGGTGTTCGACGTCGATGAGATCCCGAGCCTGATCGCCGGCGGTCGCTTCGACGACATCGGTGGGGTGCTCGCGAACAACATCGCCGCCTGGAACACGATCACCGGGTGGCAGGCGATCGGCGGACCCCTCGGGGTCCCGAGCGGCAACGCGGTGCTCGCGCTGGCACTCTTCGATGACCTGTCCGGCGGGTCGACCAAGCTCCATGCAGGGGGGAATTACAATACCCCGGCGGTGCGAGTCGCGAGCTACGATGGTGCACCGGGTGGGGTGTGGACCTCTCTCGACGGAGGCGCTGGAGGCTCGGTGCGGGCTCTGGTGAGCCATAACGACGGATCGGGGCCGGCTCTCTACGTCGGGGGGGAATTCACCGCCGTCGACGGCGGCGGACTGACCGTCCAGAGAATCGCGCGCTACCGCGCCGCGATGGGCGCCGACTGCAACTCGAACAGCATCACCGACAGCTGCGAGATCGATTTCCTGCTCACCCCTGACTGCAACGAGAACGGCGTCCCGGACGATTGCGACATCGGGGCGACCTCGGTCGACTGCAACCTGAACGGGATTCCCGACGAGTGCGAAGTCGCCGCGGGAACGCAATTCGACTGCAACAACAACTTGCTGCTCGACTCGTGCGAGATCGCCGGCGGCGGCGTCGATTGCAACGCGAACGGGATCCCCGATGCTTGCGATCTGGCCTTCGGCGGCGCGAGCGACGATTGTGACGGGAGCGGACTCCCCGACGAGTGCGACATCGCCCTCGGAGTCACCGATGACAACGCCGACGGCGTCCCCGACAGCTGCCAGGGCGTGGCCTGCGCTCCGACCTGGGACACCTCCATCCCCGGCGTGGATACCCAAATCTGGGCCTCCACCGTCTTCGGAGGAGATCTGGTCATCGGCGGCGAGTTCATCCTCGACGCGACCGGCGCGCTCACTCTGAACGGAATCGCCTACTACGACGGCGTCTCTCTCCACGCACTCGGCGATGGCTTCGATGCCCGCCCGCGCGTTCTCGAGGTCCTCGACCTCGGGGACGGATTCGGACCCCGGCTCTACGTCGGCGGGGACTTCACCCTGTGCGGGACCGAGCCGTGCCTTCGCGTCGCGGTCTGGAACGGCACGGGGTGGGAACAGGTCGGTGACGGGCTCACCGCCAACTGCCTGGCGCTCGAGGTCTACCAGGGCGAACTCTACGCCGGCGGCAACTTCGGGCAGAGGATTCGCCGATTGGTCGGGGGAACCTGGCTGCCGCTCATTCCCGGTGGTCCGACCGGCGGAACGAATGGGACGGTCTTCAGCCTGGAGGTCTTCGATGAGGGGCTCGGTGCTGGTCCGGAGCTGTTCGTCGGCGGCAACTTCGAGTGCGTGGCGGACACGGACCTGAACTGTCTCGGTGCGACCGCCGTCGCTGCGCTCAACATCGGCAAATGGAATGGCACGAGCTGGTCCACGGTCGGCGGCGGGATCCTCGGGACTGCTGAGTACGTCTGGACGGTCAACGCACTCGACCTCGGTGACGGACCGAAGCTCTACGCCGGCGGGAGCTTCACCTTTGCGGAGCTCACCACCTCGAACTCGATCGCGGTCTGGTCCGACGACGCCATCCCGGGGACCTACGAGTGGTCCGCGCTCGGGAATGGGGTTCTCGTGACCGGTGCGACCGCCGTGGTCCGTGACATCGCGGCCTTCGACGACGGCTCGGGCACGGGGACCCAGCTCTACATCGGAGGAAACTTCAACCAAGACGGTAGCGGAAATGTCGTGCGCCGGATCGCCCGATTCCAAGGCGGAGCGTGGGTCGAGCCCGATGCCGGGGTGTCCGGCCAAATCCTCGGCCTCCAGAACTACACCCTGAACGGGGAAAGGGGCCTGGTCACGATCGGGAACCTCACCGCTGCGAGCGGAGACCCTGCCGACATGATCGCTACATGGAAAGCCGCCCACAGCCTCGATGTCGACTGCAACGGCAACGGCGTCCCCGACGACTGCGAGATCGCGTCGGGGGCGGTCGCCGACTGCAACAACAACGGGACGCCGGACGACTGTGACATGCTCCTCGGTTTCGCCGACTGCGATGTGAACGGCGAACTGGATTTCTGCCAGATCGTGGCAGACCCGAGCCTGGACCTGAACCTCGACGGCTGGCTCGACTCCTGCTTGATCCCGTTCGTCCGCGGGGATTCGAACCTCGACTCGATGATCGATATCGGCGACGTGATCACGGTCTTGACCTATCTCTTCCTCAACGGAACTGCGCCGGCGTGCGAGGACAGCTTCGACTCCAGCGACGACGATGCCATCGATATCGGGGATGCGATCTGGGTCGTCAACTATCTCTTCCTCAGCGGCCTTCCGCCCTTCCTTCCCTTCCCGAGTTGCGGGACGGACCCGTCGGGGAACTTGTTGGACTGTGACTCGTACCCGCCCTGCCTGTGAGTCGGTCGGAGTAGGACGGCGGGGGCTTCGGCCCCCGCCGTCCTGGTTTCGCGAACCGGAAACGAACCGGGAGGAGCTGGAGATGCGTTTGTCCTGTTCAATTTATCCCCTGATCTTGCTGGGCGCAGTCCTCGGCAGCGGGACCGACGCCCTCGCTCAAGGGTGTGACCCCGCCTGGGATTCCCTCGCGGGTTTCGCAGAACCGGTGTGGACCACCGTGGTCTTCGATGACGGTTCCGGACCCGCGCTCTACGCCGCCGGAGATTTTCCTTCTCCGACCTCGACCCAGGTCGTCCGCTGGGATGGCGCCAGCTGGATCCCGGTCGGCGCTCCCTTGGGTGCGCGCATCCATGTGCTCGAGGTCCTCGATCGCGGGGCCGGGCCCGAGTTGTTCGTCGGCGGGGCGTTCAGCGGCCACGTCACGGTGTGGGACGGCGCGAGCTGGTCCCCGCTCTCCGATCCGGGAGGAGCCGTCCGCGACCTCATTGTGTACCAAGGTGAGCTGGTCGCCGCGGGCGCGTTCTCGCGGCGAGTCCGCCGCCTGGATACCTCCACACAGACGTGGGAAGCGATCGGGAACGGCGTGAACGCCCTCGCCCAGTCACTCGCAGTTCACGACGACGGAAGCGGAGAAGCGCTCTACGTCGGCGGGAGCTTCGACTGCGCCGGAACGATCGGCGACTGCTCGCAAGGAATCGCGGGGACGGTCGCCATCGCGCGCTGGAACGGCCTCGTCTGGACGAGCGTCGGCGGCGGCGCGATCTTCGATCCCGTGGTGGACTCGCGCATCCTCACCCTGCACGTCCTCGACCTCGGGGCCGGACCCCAGCTCGTCGCCGGGGGGCGCTTCGATGAGATCGGCGGCCTCCCCTCGGCGAACATCGCGGTCTGGGATGGCGCCTCATGGTCCCCCCTCGGGGTAGGGGTGACCTCCACAGTGCACGATCTCGCGCTCTTCCACGACCGAACGAGCCCCGGGCTCCGCCTCTATGCGTGCGGGTGGCTCAGCAACCGTGCACGAAAGTGGGACGGGGTCCAGTGGACGAGCCTCGACCAGGGGACCAACGTGGTCGGACGCACGATGACCGTGTTCGATGACGGGAGCGGAGAGGCGCTCTTCGTCGGGGGCGACTTCACCATCGCGGGTCTCCTCCCCGTCGATCGGATCGCGCGCTGGCGCGCCGCGGCGGGCCCGGACATCGACGGGAACGGCTTCCCCGATCCCTGCGAGTCGGGATTGTTTCTACGGGGAGACGGGAACACGGACGGTCTCTTCGACCTCGCCGATGCCATCTTCTCCCTCAATTTCCTCTTCCCGATCGGGAATCCTCCATCGTCGCCGCTCTGCGGCGATGCGATGGATGCCAACGACGACGGATTCGTCACGATCGCCGATCCGATCACCCAGCTGACTGCGCTCTTCTCGGGTCCGGCGCCGTTGCCGGCCCCGTTCCCGATCTGCGGGCTCGACTCGACGACCGATCTGCTCGGTTGCACGGGACCGGTGCCGCGCTGCCCTTGAAGAGATGTGTCGTGATTGCACCTGAGAGTTGCAACTCTGTGGAAGGCCTCGAACTATGACTCGACCCGCACACCCGATCCTGTTCCTCGCGCTGGCGACCTGTTGCTTCGCCTCGACCCTGTCGCCGGTCGCCGCACAGCCGTGCGACCCGGCTTGGGAGGAAGTCGCCCCCGGAATAGGGTTCGACGGCATCATCTGGGACACGGCGGTCTTTGGTGGCGACCTCTACGTGTGCGGTGAGTTCCTCAACATCGTCGATTCCATCGCTTTGACCAGTACCTCCGCTCCGAAGGTCGCCCGCTGGGACGGGGTCTCTTGGAGTGCGGTCGGGGTCTTCGGGTTCGACAACACGGTCTTCGAACTCGAGGTGGTCGATCTCGGCGATGGCAACGGCCCGCTCCTCTACGCCGCCGGACTCTTCACCGGCCGACTCGCGACCTGGAACGGGACGATCTGGTCGCTCTTCGCGCCCTCCCCCCCCAACAATCTGCGCGCAGTGACCACATTCGGGGGCCAACTCTACGTCGGGGGTGCCTTCAACCAAGATGGAGTGCGGGTCTTCGACGGAACGAGCTGGGCCACCGTCGGCGCCGGACTCGAACGGGATCCCGCCGACGGCACCGGCACCAACCCCGCCCCCACGGTCTTCGACCTCCAAGTCTTCGATGACGGTTCCGGTCTCGGTCCCGCCCTCTACGCCGCCGGTAACTTCACCTGCGCCCTCGACATTCCCGGCGGTGGTCTCGACTGCGTCGCGAACGGCGTCCTGGGAACCAACCGCATCGCTCGGTGGACCGGCGCGCAGTGGGAGAGCGTCGATGGCGGGGTCGCGATCGGGGCGAACATCCAGAAACTCGAGGTGTTCGACGTCGATGGAATCCCGAGCCTGGTCGCCGGCGGTCGCTTCGACGACATCGGCGGGGTGCTCGCGAACAATATCGCCGCCTGGAACATCACCGGGTGGCAGGCGATCGGCGGCCCCCTCGGGATCCTGGGTGGAAACGCGGTCCTCGCTCTCGGACTGTTCGATGACCGGACCAGCGGGGGGGATCAGCTGTACGCTGCGGGGAATTTCAACACCCCAACCGTGCGCATCGCGAGCTACGACGGGACTCTGGCCGGACTCTGGACGGCTCTGGATGGGGGCGCTGGGGGCTCGGTGCGGGCGCTCTCGAGTCACGACGATGGGTCGGGTCCCGCGCTCTACGTCGCGGGAGAATTCACCATTGTCGATGGCGGGCTGAGCGTGCAGAGAATCGCGCGCTACCGCCCCGCGCTCGGTCCAGACTGCAACGGCAATGGAATCGATGACTCCTGCGACATCATCGGCGGAACCCCCGACTGCAACGGCAACGGAATCCCCGACTCTTGTGACATCGGCTCGGGGACCAGCGACGACTGTGACAACGATCAGGTCCCGGATGAATGTCAGATCGCCGGGGGAGCCGCCGACTGCAACAACAACGGCACCCTCGACTCCTGCGAAATCTCGGCGGCTCTCGACTGCAACTCGAACGGAGTCCTCGACGAGTGCGACATCGCCTTCGGCGGCACGAGTGACGACTGCGACCTGAACTTAGTGCCGGACGATTGCGACATCCTCGCGGGGGCCCAGGACTTCAACCTCGACGGCGTCCCGGATCTCTGTCAGGGCACGCTCTGCATCCCCAGCTGGGACGGCGCCATCCCCGGCGTCGACGCCCAGATCTGGGCCTCTACCGTCTTCGCCGGAGATCTGATCATCGGCGGCGAGTTCATCTTCGACGCAACCGGAACGCTCGCCCTCGATGGCATCGCCCGCTACGACGGCAACGCCCTCCACCCGCTCGGCGCTGGCTTCGATGCCCGCCCGCGCGTTCTCGAGGTTCTCGACCTGGGGGACGGCAACGGACCCCGGCTCTACGCCGGCGGGGACTTCACCCTCTGCGGAACCGAACCGTGTCTCCGCGTCGCAGTCTGGGACGGCTTCGGCTGGGTCCAGGTCGGCGACGGTCTCACCGCCAACTGTCTGGCCCTCGAGGTCTACCAGGGCGAACTCTACGCCGGCGGCAACTTCGGGCAGAGGATTTGCCGATTGGTCGGGGGGGCCTGGCTTCCGCTGATCCCCGGAGGCCCGACCGGCGGAACGAATGGGACGGTCTTCAGCCTGGAGGTCTTCGATGAGGGGCTGGGGGCTGGCCCGGAACTCTTCGTCGGCGGTGACTTCGAGTGCGTGGCCGACACCGACTTGAACTGTCTCGGCGTGACCGCCGTCGCCGCACTCAACATCGGCAAATGGAACGGCACCAGTTGGGCCCCGGTCGGCCTGGGGATCCCGGGGGGAGACTATATCTGGAGTCTCCACGCCCTCGACCTCGGGAGCGGACCTCGCCTGTACGCCGGGGGGAGTTTCGCGACCGCGGGGACGATCCTCGCAAACTCGATCGCGCTCTGGTCCGACGATGCCACCCCGGGGGTCTATGATTGGTCCGCGCTCGGAAACGGGGTTCTGGTGACCGGGGCGACCGCCGTGGTCCGTGACATCGCGGCCTTCGACGACGGCTCCGGGAATGGTTCTCAACTCTACATCGGCGGGAACTTCAACCAGGACGGTCTCGGTGCTCTCGCTCGACGGATCGTCCGGCTCGAAGGCGGCGTCTGGGTCGAGCCCGACGCCGGGGTGTCGGGACAAGTCCTGGCTCTCCAGGACTACACCCAATCCGGCCAGCGGGGACTGATCACGCTGGGGAACATCACCGCCGCGAGCGGGACCCCGGTCGACAGTCTCACCCGTTGGAACGCGATCTTCAGCTTCGACGCGAACGATTGCAACGCGAACACCGTCCCCGATGACTGCGACACCGTTCTCGGGACGAGTCTCGACTGCAATGGCGATCTGGTCCCGGACGAGTGTCAATCGGACTGCAACGAGAACCTCATCCCGGACGACTGCGACATCACCGCCGGCACGAGCTTCGACTGCAACTCGAACGGGATCCCCGACGAATGCGATATCGCCGGAAGCATCCCCGATTGCAACGGCAACGGCGTCCCGGACTCCTGCGACCTCGCAGCGGGGCTTGCCGACTGCAACGGCAATTTCATCCTCGACATCTGCGATGTCACCTCTGGAACGAGCCTCGACTGCAACATAGATTTCATCCCCGACGAGTGTCAGACCGACTGCAACAACAATGGCGTCCCCGACGATTGCGATCTCACCGCCGGAGTCGCGGACTGTAACGGCAACTTCGTCCCCGACACCTGCGACATCGCCGCCGGCGGGAGCTTCGACTGCAACACCGACGGCGTCCCCGACGAGTGCCAGACCGACTGCAACACCAACGGCGTCCCCGACGACTGTGATCTCACCGCCGGCACCAGCTTCGACTGTGACCTGAACCTGATCCCGGACGAGTGCGACATCGCGGGCGGTGCCACAGACTGCGACACGAACGGCATCCCCGACTCCTGCGAACTCCTCGCCGGCGCCGCCGACTGCAACTCGAACTCGATCCTCGACGTCTGCGATATTTCCTCGGGTGTGAGCCTCGACTGCAATTCCGACGGCGTCCCCGACGAGTGCCAGACCGACTGCAACGGGAACACTATTCCCGACGACTGCGATCTCACCGCCGGCACCAGCTTCGACTGCAATCTGAATCTGATCCCGGACGAGTGCGACATCGCGGGCGGTGCCACAGACTGCGACACGAACGGCATCCCCGACTCCTGCGAACTCCTCGCCGGCGCCGCCGACTGCAACTCGAACTCGATCCTCGACCTCTGCGATATTTCCTCGGGCGTGAGTTCGGACTGCAACACCGACGGCATCCCCGACGAATGTCAGACCGACTGCAACGGGAACAACATTCCCGACGACTGCGACATCACCGGGGGCACGCCAGACTGCAACGGGAACGCCGTTCCGGACAGCTGCGATCTGTTCGCCGGTACCAGCACCGACTGCGACTCCAACTCGGTTCCTGACGAGTGCGACCCCGACTGCAATCTGAACGGAACCGCGGACGCCTGCGACTTGGCCGCCGGGACCAGCGCGGACTGCAACTCGAACGGCATTCCCGACGAGTGCGAGAGCACAGGCGGGGATTGCAACTCGAACGGCGTCCCGGACGAGTGCGAGACCGACTGCAACGCGAACTCGATCCCCGACGACTGCGACCTGGCCGCAGGCACCAGCTTCGACTGCGATCTGAACCTGATCCCCGACGAGTGCGACATCGCGGGTGGTGTCGCCGACTGCAACGCGAACGGCGTCCCGGACACCTGCGACCTGGCCGGGAGCTTCGCCGACTGCAACGGGAACGGCATTCTGGACGTCTGCGACCTCGCCTCGAGCACAAGCGCCGACTGCGACGCCAACGGCGTCCCGGACGAGTGCGATCCGGACTGCGACCTCGACGGAAGCGTCGATGCCTGCGAGATCGCGGCGGGGACCGACAACGATTGCGACGCCAATGGCGTGCTCGACAGCTGCGACATCGCCGCGGGTGCCGTGCCCGACTGCAATCTCAACGGAATCCCGGACGCGTGCGACCTCGCTTTCGGCCCGGACCTCGACTGCAACGGCAACGGGGTCCCGGATTCCTGCGACACCGACCTCGGCACCAGCCTGGACTGCAACTCGGACGGGATCCCCGACGAGTGTGAGGCGGACTGCAACGGCAACAGCGTCCCCGATGACTGTGACATCACCGACGGAACGAGCGTCGACTGTGATCTGAACGGCTTCCCGGACGAGTGCGACATCTCTTCGGGGATGGGGACCGACTGCAACGGGAACAACGTCCTCGACTCCTGCGATATCGCCGCGGGCACCGCACCCGACTGCAACTTGAACGGGATCCCCGACAGCTGCGACATCGCCGCGGGAACGAGCCTCGATGCGAACGGCGACGGAGTTCCGGACGAGTGCGTCGGCGAATTCGTCCGCGGGGACTCGAACGGAGATGGCAACATCGACATCGCGGACTCGATCTTCGTGATCCTGTATCTCTTCCAGAACGGGACGACCCCGCTCTGCCTCGACTCAGCCGACATCAACGACGACACGCTGATCGACATTTCCGACCCGGTCTTCATGATCGCCTACCAATTCACGAGCGGCCCCCCGCCGTCGGCCCCGTTCCCGACCTGCGGAACCGATCTGACCATCGACTCCTTGGACTGTGTCGACGACCCGAATTGCCTCTGAGAAAAGCGGGATTCTGAATCGGAGAGTGGCGGGCCCGCTGCTTGCCTGCGGCGGCCCGCCACTCTCGTCGATCACCCTCTCCCGGTTCGGACCGATCGAGAATTGTCCAGAAGCACGACGATTCGTTCTGGATCGGTATGCGCGACCCCTTCCTTCTCACCGATCTCACCCTTGAGAGAACACTGGCTCAGGTCCCGGAGTTGCACACTCTGTCTCTCGAGCCCCGTGTCCCCTTCGAGGAGAGAGCCGAATGAGCAAAGCCACCCTGTCCCCCACCAACGCTCGGAACCTGCGTCGATCGATCGCAGGATTCACTGCGCTCGAAGTGATGTTCTCAGCCACCCTGATGATGTTCATCGTCGGGGGGGTCACGTCCTCTTTCTGGACGATCGAGCGCGGCTTCGACGAGCAGCTCACCAAGTCCGACCTTCAGCTCAAGAGCCGCACCGCGATGGACCGCCTGATCCGTCTGACGAGCTCTGCCCTGACCACGGACGCTTCCTTCGAGATGATGGACAGCACGGCCAAGACGGGGACCAAGACCGAATTCGACACATCGTACAATTTGGTGGAGACCACCACGACGGTGGACGCGACCTCGTCTCTCTGCTTCCGCGAGCTCGAGAGCGTCACGAACGGAGTAGCGGTCTACGACGACACCAAGAAGTTCTACCTCCTCGGTCCTGACGCGCTGACGCCGACCGACGGAATCGTCGTGGGTCGCGGCCCGGACGCCGATTCGGTCAGCACGTTCGCGGCGGGACCGGACGGGATCCTCGGCACCAAGGACGACGACACGAAAGTGGAATTCGTGCTGGGGACCCCCGCGGTGGAGACGCTCCTCTCCGGCGACTACAAGCCGCAGGGAGGCAGCATGCTCGAGTTCACGACCGAGGTGGGCGGGGATGGGCGGATGGTGACGATCACTCTCCGGGCCAACGTCCTGCGCCCGGACGGCACCTACCTCCGCACGAACGACCTAGTCCTCCAGGAGCGCGTCGCGCTGCGTTGGTAAGTAGGGAATGGATGTTGGACAACCAGATGATCACGCAACCAGAGACCGCACCGCCAGAGAGCATGCTGAAGCCCCCCCGCGAGGGGGGGCTTCAGCATGCTCGAACTCACCGTCTCCGTGACGATCTTCGCGATCGCCCTCCTGTCCACCGGACTCACCCTCTTGCACGGAGTCCGGTCGCAGGGTGAATCCACGACCGCCTCCGACTCGCTCCGCGCCGTTCGCGACGTCTACGCAGAGATTCAGCAGATCACCAATCAGCCCCAGGACCTGACGAAGTTCCAAGGGGTCAGCGCGGTGTACACGCTCTACAACGGCCTGGTTCGGACTGTTCCCGGGTTGCCCGCGGGCACGATCACCTGTGTGGTGTTCGCGAACGAAGTGACGATTCCCGTCGAGCTCGGCGGACCGCAGGACCTCAACTTCGACGGGGATGCCGGGGACGATCTCGGCGGAGCTGCAATGGGGACCGACCTCCAGCTGATCCCGTTCCAGCTCACCGTCAGCTACACCGACGATCGTGGCACGATCACCGGTAGGAAGTCTCGACTCAAGATCGTGTGAAATCAAGGGTTGAGTGGGGCGGCGGGGACGCCCTCGGTGAGTTGGAACGCCAACTACGAACTCTCCTACGGGGCGACGGGGATCGTCGACTACCTCGACGCACTGGG
>JAQBGV010000081.1:0-9168 GCA_032128395.1 Planctomycetota bacterium
CCGAGCTCCGTGAACGTCTCGCACGGTGCTTCGCCGCGAAGGGTCGCATCGATGCCCGCGGTCCAGGGAGTGGCACCTCGGGGATCAGGACCCGCGGACTCGAGGAGATCGCCGTTCTCATCGCGGAGCTCCAACGAGACGACTCCATCTTCTGGGAAGAGCAGCGGAAATCCTCGCCCTTCCTGACCGGATAAACCGCGCGGGTCGGCCGAGCAGACGACCGCGCGCAATTCCTTGGTCTCGTGGATCGCGAGCTCGCGAACCTCCTCCTCGAGTCTCTGGCCGAGGTTGAAGTAGGTCAGCCCGGCAAGTCCGACCCCGGCGATCACCACGATTCCCGTGGCGGCCGCGACGATGCGGATGCGGATCGAGTGGGAGAACCCCACGCTAGTTTTCCACATCGGAACAGTCTGTCGGACGAAATACATAGCCAACGCCCCGAACCGAGATCAGGAATCGCTCCTTCGATCGCTCGAGCTTTCTTCTGAGGTAGTTGACGTAGACATCGATGACATTGGTTCCGGTGTCGAATTGATAGCCCCACACCCTCTCCGCGATCATGGCACGAGTGAGCACCTGGTCGGGTTGCTCCATGAAGTAGGCGAAGAGTTGAAACTCGCGCGGGGTCAGCTCCACCGGAGCACCATCCCGGTGGACCGTGCGCTGCTTGAGGTCGAGCCGGAATGGGCCGACGCTCTGGGCGAGGCCAGGATCGGTGACTCGGCGGAAGCGTGCTCGGACACGGGCCACCAGCTCAACGATGCTGAACGGTTTCGCCATGTACTCATCCGCTCCCATGCCCAGCCCGCGAACTCGATCCTCGATCGCTCCCCGCGCGGTGAGGACGATGACGAAGCAGTCTATGCCGCTCTCCCGAATTTTCTGGAGCAGGTCGAGGCCATCCACCGTCGGCAGCATGAGATCGAGAATGATCAGATCGTGCCTACCCTCGAGCGCAGTCTCGAGCCCCTCGCCCCCGTCCAAGGCGTGGTCGACCGCGTACCCCTCGGGCTCCAGTCCGGCCCGGATCAGATCTGCGATTTTCTGATCATCCTCCACGACCAGGATTCGCATCGTGTCCACCCTCGCTGTGCATCCGGAAGTGTGGGTTATAGATGAGGAATCCACCCATCTTCATTAGAAGACTCTAATGCCTCACACCATCCGTGTTCCACCTAGAATGTCACCCATCTCCGAGGGAGTCCATCCCTCGACGTCCGCAGAGGCTCGCTACGCTCGACTTGGGCGTGGCGACTCGTCCCGATGAAGAGAGTCGGCAGAGAGATGAACGGGCGTGACACCTCCGATGACGAGCCCAACCGCGGAGAGTCCTCCCCGGTCCGTCCGACGGACCGGAATGAGGCGGTTCTGGATCTTCGCCAAGGTCGGTCTCGGCGTAGGAATTCTGGTGGTCCTCTTCCTGAGCGGCCGGATCGAATTCTCTCAACTCTTGGAAGTCCAGCGTCCGCTCGACATCCTCTTCGCGCAGGGAATCTGGTTCACGGCATTCCTGGTGACCGTCGTCCGTTGGCAGGTCCTCCTCGGCGCGCTCGGAGTCGCCAGTCGATTCCGGGATGCCGCCAGACTCTCCTTCCTGGGGCTCCTCTTCAGCCAGGTGATCCCAGGTTCGACCGGGGGGGACGTGGTCAAGGGAATCCAGATCGCACGGGAGAGACCTGGTCTCAGACCCCAGGCGGTTCTCTCGGTCTTGCTCGACCGGGTGATCGGACTGGCCGCGTTGATGGTGATCGGAGTGGTCGGAATTTTCTTCTGCCCCCCCGAAGTCCGCGACGATCCAGTGCTCCGTCGACTGGGGATGCTCCTCGTCTTCATGGTGCTCGCGATCGCGTCGGGGGCCGCCCTGGGCTCTTGGCAAGCCTTCTGGCGGCACGAGCGGACACAGCGGCTCCTCGGGCGATTGCCTGGTCGACACATCATCGGTCGTCTTGCGCAAGCGCTGTGGGCGATGCGCGGCAGGACTCGGGCCATGGGTCTAGCCGCGATCTTGTCATTGATCTCGCACGGCATGTTCGTGTGTTCCGCGATCCTGCTCGCGCGTGGTCTGATCGGCACGCTCCCCTCGATCGCGGACTACTTCTTCCTGGTCCCTATCGGTCAGTTGGCGTTCAGCCTTCCGCTCACCCCCGCCGGAGTCGGGGTAGGGCATTTTGCGTTCGAAGAGTTGTTCCGCTCGGTGGGAGAGACCCACGGTGCGGAGCTCGCGGTGCTCATCCAATTGACCGCGGTGCTCTGGTCCTCTCTCGGATTCTTCTCGCTGTTCCGGGGAAGCCGCCGAGTCGCCGACCTGGTCACGGCCCCACCGAGCCGCGAGTTGCCCGAAGAGGTCTTCCATCCCATCTCCTCCCCTGCCCCGAGGCCGACCGGCCAGGTTCGGCGCTCGCCGTGAGGGGAGAAGTGACCGCATGAACCCGCACCCACCAGAGCAGGGAGGGGCCCGCTCCGAGACGATGCCTCGCGAGCCGCGGCTGAAGTTCATCCCGGTCGTGCTGCTCCTCCTCTACACCCTGGGGATCCTCGGACATGACTTGTGGGCATCGGACGAGCCGCGCGTGGCCTCCGTGGCGCGCCAAGTCTCTGAGGGGGCGTGGGTCATCCCGACCCTGAATGGAGAACCGTTCCTCGAGCAGCCGCCCCTCCATTCCTGGTGCGTGGCGGGGATCTATCTCCTGTTCGGCTTCCAGCCGCCGGAGATCGGCCGGGTGGTTTCGGCATTCTTCGGGATCGGCGGGCTGGTGTGGACCTACCTCCTCGCAGCCGCTCTGGCTCGACGTGCCGCAGATGAGATGCGCGCCCGGCGGGTGGGGTTGTTCGCGGCTCTCTCCCTCGGGTTGTCGTTCGAATACTTGGTCGCCTCGCACAAGCTCATCGTCGACGGATCCCTGACGTTCTTCACGACCGGGGCCGTGTACGCGCTCTATCGCGGCCTGGTCGCGGAGCGGCTCGGTCACCGACTCTGGTGGCTGACTCTCGGTTACTCGCTCACGTCTCTAGCGTTCATGTCCAAGGGGATGATCGGAATCGCAATCCCCGCCCTCGGATTCATGGCGCTGGGGTACGCCTTCCGCGATGCGAGCGCTTTTCGACGGGGGCACCTCTGGCTCGCCCCCTTGTGCTTCCTCGCCATCACCGGGCCCTGGTTCTACCTCCTTCACCAAGAAGCGGGGGCAGACGGTCTTCGGGCCATCTTCGTGGAGAATACGATCGAACGAGTTTTCCCATCCTCCGGGGTGACCCCCGCGCACACGCGGCCGCTCACTCACTACCTCCCCCAGCTCCCCGTGATCCTGTTCCCGAGCACACTCTTCCTGATCGGGGCGGGGATCGCGCGCTGGGGCGAGAGGAATATCGAACTCGACCGGGGCGAGCGCCAGGCGTTCGACTTCTGCCTCGCCTGGTTCGGCGCCGGTTTCCTGCTTCTCAGCCTGGCGGCGACGAAGCGCGACATCTACCTGCTCCCCCTCTTCCCGGCGGCCGCGATCGCCTCGGGCTTTTGGCTCGAGGCGTTCGTCGGGCGACGCGTCGAAGGACGGTACGCCCGCCGCGTCGGTCTCGTACTCGCCGGCTTGCTCGGACTCATGTCGGTGGCCCTCAGCGTCGCAGCGGGGCTCATCCCCGATGCATCGATCTCCATCTCGATCCTGGGAACCACCACAGGGCTCACCATGGCGATTTCGGCGTGGAGCAGAGCCCGGCACGACCGCCGAGCCCCGCTGCTCTTCTCTGCGGTGAGCGGGTTCTGCCTCGTGGCGCTGGCGGCGTCGCTCGCTCTCATCCCCGCGGTGGATGCGCAGAAGGGGATGGGTTCCATTTCACATCGAGTCGCCGCGCTCGTCCCGGAGGATTGTCCGATCTACGCCTTTCAGCCGGATGAGGTCACCAGGGCGGTGATCCCGTTCTACACGAGTCGACCCCTCATCCCCCTCCACGACCTGCCTGGGCTCGAGGAACGGCTCGATGGGGTAGCCGGCGTCTATGTCCTCGCTGTCGATCGCGGCCCCTACGATCCGGGCACGCGCGACTGGGAGAACAGCCGCTACGGAAAAATGGTGAGGTACCCGCACCAACTGCTGCTCGAAGACCTCGGCACCAGGTCCGTCCGCCGACGAGCGTTCCGACTCCTCTACTTGGAGTCTTCGCGGAAGGTAACCGGATTGCCCCCTGACAGCCGGAGAGGCGACCCGATGAGATCCACTTTCCTCCCCTTCTCCCGACCATCGATCTCGGAGGAGGACATCGAAGCGGTCGCCGAAGTACTTCGTTCCGGCTGGATCACCAGCGGCCCGAACGTGAACCGTTTCGAAGAGGACTTCTGCCGGTCCGTCGGGGCCGAAGGAGCCGTCGCGCTGACTTCCGCGACCGCGGGGATGCATCTCGTCCTCGCCGCTCTCGGCATCGGCCCGGGGGATGAGGTCATCACTCCATCGATGACGTGGGTGTCCACCGTCAACCTGATCACCCTGCTCGGGGCCACCCCCGTCTTCGTCGATATCGACCGAGACACGTTGATGCCGAGCCCAGAAGCGATCGAGAGTGCGATCACCGAACGCACCCGTTTGGTGGTCCCGGTCCACTTCGCCGGCGCCGCAGCCGACATCGATCCGATCCGCGAAATCTGCACCGCTCGAGGAGTGAGAGTCATCGAGGACGCGGCTCACGCACTGGGGACCGAGACTCTGGATCGACCGATCGGCGCCCGGGGAACGGCGATCTTCTCGTTCCACCCGATCAAGAACATCACCACCGGAGAAGGGGGGATGGTCACGAGCGATGACGCGGAGTTGCTCGATCACATCCGCCGCCTGCGCTTTCACGGGCTGGGGGTCGATGCGTTCGACCGTCAGAGACAGGGCCGGGCTCCCCAGGCCGAGGTGATCGAGCCGGGATTCAAGTACAACCTCACCGACATCCAAGCGACCCTCGGGGTGCGCCAACTGGCCCGGGTGGCCGACTTCAACGCGCGGCGCACCGCTCTTGCGGCGCACTACCACGAGCGCCTCGAGGAGTTCGAAACGGTCCGGCCGCTCTCCGTGCCCCCCTCCACGGGGAAGCACGCTTGGCACCTGTTCGTCGTCCGCTGGGACAACGAAACCGGCGGAATGGACCGGAACACGTTCATGAAGCGGCTCGAGGAGCAGAAAATCGGCACCGGAATCCACTTCCGGGCTGTGCACAGCCAATACTACTATCGCGAGCATCTTCAGATACCACCCGGGACCTTGCCGGAGACGGAATGGAACTCGGAACGGATCTGCTCGCTGCCACTCTTTCCCCAGATGACTCTCGGTGATGTGGATGACGTCATCGACGCCATTCGAACGGTCGACCTGGAGGCGAGACGATGAGCTCCGAATCATCCGTTTCTGTCGTGATCCCGGTGTTCGAGGAAGAGGCGAGTCTCGAACCCCTGATCGCGCGCTGCCTCGCGGCATGCCGGGGGATGAATCGGCCCTTCGAGCTGCTCTTCGTCGATGATGGCTCGCGCGACGGTTCTCCCGAGATCCTGCGAGCCGCCGCCAGCGAGCATCCCGGCGAAATCGTGTACGTCGGGCTGAACCGCAACTACGGCCAACATGCCGCTCTCCTCGCGGGATTCGAGGAGGCTCGCGGCGACTGCATCGTGACGCTCGATGCGGATCTTCAGAACCCCCCCGAGGAGATCCCCCGCTTGGTCGAGAAACTCGACGAGGGGTTCGACGTCGTCGGGACGATCCGGAAGGATCGAGAGGACTCGCTCTTTCGTCGATTCTCTTCGCGGATGATCAATCGGATGGTGAGACGCGTCACGGGCGTCCAGATGCACGACTACGGTTGCATGCTCCGCGGATACAGCAGCGGAGTCATCCGCGCGATGTTGAGTTGCCGGGAGCGCAGCACGTTCATCCCGGTCCTCGCGAACAGCTTCGCCGCGCGTACCACCGAGATCGAGGTCGCTCATGCGGCGCGAGCCGCCGGGGAGTCCAAGTATGGATTCTGGAAGCTGGTTCACCTCCAGTACGATCTCTTGACGTCGATGACCACGACTCCTCTGCGTCTGCTGTCGATCTTCGGCGGTTTGATCTCGGCGCTCGGCATCGGATTCGGGATCTTCCTGATGGTCATGCGACTGGCGCAAGGAGCCGCCTGGGCCGCGGATGGAGTGTTCACTCTCTTCGCGATCCTGTTCACGTTCGTCGGAGCGCAGTTCATCGGGCTGGGACTCCTGGGCGAATATATCGGCCGCATCTACCACGATGTTCGGGCTCGCCCTCGATCCTTCGTGCAGCAGGTCGTGCGGGGGGATCGTGACCCTGACTCCGCCGCAGCCACCGCGAGGCCGAGGCTCCGCCCCGCACGATTGCGAATCAGCACCACCTCCGAGAGACCGAGTGAGGATCGATGAAGACTGTCGTATTCGCCTACCATCTCATGGGTCGACTCGGACTCGAGGCCCTGCTCGCCCAAGGCTTCGAAGTGTCCGCGGTGTTCACGCACCGGGACGCTCCGAACGAGACACTCTCGTTCCAATCGGTCGCCGACTACGCCTCCTCCCGGGGGATCGAGGTCCACGCCCCGGAGGATGTCGACCACCCGCTGTGGGTCGAACGGATCCGGGAGATGGAGCCGGACATCATCTTCTCGATCTACTACCGGAACATCATCGGGGGGGAGATCCTCGCCATCCCCCGCCGAGGGGCGCTCAATCTCCACGGCTCGCTCCTCCCCCGCTACCGCGGTCGCTGCCCGCTCAACTGGGTGCTCGTCCACGGGGAGAAAGAGACCGGCGTGACGCTCCACCACATGACACCCCGTCCCGACGACGGCGACATCGTCGATCAAGTTCGAGTGCCGATCGACGACGAAGACACCGCGGCCACCCTCCTCGCGAAGTGCGGACGTGCCAGTCGAACCCTCTGGGACCGCACCCTCCCGAAGATCCGGGAAGGAGTCGCTCCTCGTACTCCCCAGGACTCGGCCCTCGCCTCCTACTTCGGGGGACGACGCCCCACCGATGGCAAGATCGACTGGGACCGCTCCGCGACCGAAATTCGCAACCTCGTACGGGCGGTCACTCGTCCGTGGCCAGGTGCGTTCGGCACCGTCGGCCGAAGAAAGGTGCTGATCTGGTCCGCGACGGTGGTTTCCTCCGGCCCCGGACCCCGAGACCCGGGGGAGATCGCGTCGACCGACCCGCTGGTCATCGCGTGCGGCGGGGACTCCCTTCAAATCGATCTCGGGCAGGTGGAGGGCTATGTCTCGATGTGCGGCGCTCAGCTCGCACGAGAACTCAATCTGGTCCCCGGTCTCCGCTTCGACTCGAAGGCTCCGAGCGCGGAGGCTCGCCGCAAGAAGACCGTGCTGATACTCGGCGTCAACGGCTTCATCGGTTCTGCGCTCGGGGAGGCACTTCTCGAGAGCGGCCGCTTCAAGGTCCTGGGAATGGACCTGCGCAGCAACAACATCGAACACCTCCTCGATCGCCCCGGATTCCGGTTCACGGAAGGGGACATCTCGATCCACCGCGAATGGATCGAATACAACGTTCGAAAGTGCGACGTGGTGCTCCCCCTGGTCGCGATCGCCACTCCGATCGAATACACCCGCAACCCGCTCCGGGTGTTCGAGCTCGACTTCGAGGAGAACCTGAAGGTCATCCGGTACTGCGTGAAGTACGGGAAGCGCATCATCTTTCCTTCCACCTCCGAGGTGTACGGCATGTGCTCGGAGCCGACTTTCGACGAGGACAGCTCGCAGCTGGTGCTCGGTCCGATCCAGAAGGAGCGCTGGATCTACTCCTGCTCCAAGCAACTCCTCGACCGGGTGATCTGGGCGTACGGGAAGCACGAGGGGCTGCGTTTCACGCTGTTCCGCCCCTTCAACTGGATCGGTCCCCGTCTCGACAGCATCGACGCGGCCCGCATCGGCAGCTCTCGCGCCATCACGCAGCTGGTCCTCAATCTGGTCGAGGGATCCCCGATCCAGCTCATCGATGGCGGCGAGCAGAAGCGTTGCTTCACCGACGTGGCGGAAGGGGTCGACTGCCTGCGGAGGATCATCGAGGACGACCGCGACCGGTGCGACGGGCAGATCATCAACATCGGCAATCCGGACAACGAGGCGAGCATCCGCGAGCTTGCGGAGATGCTCGTCGAGCGGTTCGACGCGCACCCTCTCCGATCGCACTTTCCACCCTTCGCCGGATATCGCGCGGTGGAGAGCCGGTCCTACTACGGCGAGGGGTACGAGGACGTGCAGCACCGCAGACCTCGTATCGAGAACGCTCGCAAGATGCTCGGCTGGATCCCAAAGATCGGCCTCGAGCCCTCGGTCGATCGAACCCTCGATTTCTTCCTTCGAGATCATCTCGAGAAGAACGCTGCCCCCCACCAGTCCGGCGCGAGACTCCAGGCATGATCGTCGGCTTGCGGGTCGACGTGGACACGTATCGGGGCACTCGACGAGGGGTCCCTGCGCTGCTCGAGATCCTCGAGCGACACGGCGTGCTCGCCTCGTTCTTCTTCACAGTCGGCCCGGACAATATGGGGCGACACCTCTGGCGCCTCCTTCGTCCCGCCTTCCTCGCAAAGATGCTCCGCACCCGGGCGGCGAGCCTGTACGGCTGGGACATCATCCTTCGAGGGACGATGTGGCCAGGTCCGAGAATCGGCAAGCGCTGTCGCGCTGAGATCCGCGAGGCCGATCAGCGAGGCCATGAGGTGGGGCTCCACGCCTGGGACCATCACGCCTGGCAGGCGCATGTCGACGAGTGGGACCCCGATCGGGTCCACCGGGCGATCGAGCGCGGATTCGAGACCTTGGGCGAGATCATCGGTCACGCACCCGGAGCGAGCGCGACGCCGGGGTGGCGGACGAACGACACCGTGCTCCACGTGAAGTCTCGATTCTCCTTCCGATACAACAGCGACTGTCGGGGCGAGTGCATCTTCGACCCGATCGTCGATGGCGAGACACTCGCCCAACCGCAGATCCCGGTCACGTTGCCGACCTACGATGAGGCGCTCGGACGGGAAGGCGTGACGAGTGCGAACTACAACGATCTGCTCTTCGAGCGGATCCGACCGGGTGCCTTGAACGTGCTCACCGTGCACGCCGAAGTCGAGGGGATCGCCTGCGCGGAACTCTTCGACGACTTCCTGGTGCGTGGACTGG
>JAQBGV010000082.1:0-13693 GCA_032128395.1 Planctomycetota bacterium
CTCGTCATGTCCACGATCCTCGCCGCAAAATTGACACAGGCGGAGATCGCGCCGTCAGCGAGCAGCGTTGGCGGCGTCGTAGTTCACTCGGTGACTCCGGTGGGGCCGGGCGCCGGGCGAGGCGGTTTGCCGAGGAGCCGATGACGCGCGCATCTCTCTCCGGCGGGGGAGAAGACCGGATCTGGTGAACGAAACCGGTCGGTCGAGAGGCGATGTACATCGAGTGCTGGCGTGCGAGTGGCACGTCTGCCCGTGAGTGATGGCTCGAGCCGTCAGCGTCCCGCCTACTCACATGGTTGAAGGCTCAGTCGTCGCCGCAGCACTATCTTCGATGTCACCCGTCGAGTAGACGAGATCGCGGAGGCGATGGTCGTACCTCCGTACCGTTCGAGTCTTGTTGTCGATGTCTCGAGCATCGCCCATGGAGAGAGAGCGACAACTTTGCTCCCCGCGTGCTCCGCTCAGAACGAGGATTCGAGCGAGACGTAGACGAAGTCGGTCGGGGCCTCCGGACCCGTCTCCCGGATGAACTCCCCCGGGAAGAAGTGCCCGTAGCCGATGTGGGTGGTCAGCCTCCGGTGGACACGGATCACCACCGAGAGGTCGATCTCCTGTCCAATCTCTCGCTCGCCGCTCCCCCCGGCGACACGGGCCACGCCGCCCCCGGCGTTGTAGACGGCGTCGCTGGTATCGGCGCGCCAGAAGGCGTGGGCGGTGGCGGAGAGGGTCACGCGCGGGCCCGGCGAGGAAGAGACGCCGAGCATCGCCGCCACCAAGTTTTGCCTCCCGATCGCATCGATCGCCCCGAAGTAGGCGTGGCCGAGGGGGAACAGCGGGTCGAAGGTCTGCACCGAGCCGCCAGGGGAGTGGTCCCCGCTCGCGTAGTCGAGTCCGATCCACCCTCTTCCCCGACCCTCGAGGATCGGACGCGAGAGCTCGAACGAGGCCATCGCGGCGTCGAGTGCGTGACCGTCGACATCGCCGAACTGGTAGGCGACCTCTCCCTCGAGGGTGAGCGAGCCGCAGGGGAGCGGACGCCATCCCCGGGCGCCGACGGTGTGCCGGTCCTCGTCGCCAACCGTGCCGTTGCGGCTGGCGTTCGGGATCCCGAGGTAGAGCCAGTACACGTCGAACCCGGACTGGGGTCCGTCGAGGGTGTGCGTCGCGTAGACGCCGCCGAAGGGACGGTCGTCATCGGGGGAGTTGGAGTCGTACTTCTCGACCGGGACGAACCTGGACCAGAACCCGGTCGCGTCCCAGGACCTGTGCTCGACTCGCGCCGAGATCCCGTCCCAGGTGCGCAGGGTGTTCCCCCAGGGGAGGGGACTGACCAACCGCTGGCGCCCGAACTTCAGCATCTGGCGCCCCGGGCGCAGTCGCAGCGTGCTCTCCTCCCCGATCGGGACCACCGCGTCGACGAAGAGCTGCTGGAGGTCGAGGGTGTCGACATCGATCGTCCGCCGGCCCCCGACGAGGGCGCGGTCGCTCGACTGGGCGCTCTTCCCCTCGACGAAGACCCGGTAGCGCTCCCCGAGGTGGAGGTCGCCGTGGAGGAGCAGGCGCGAGAGGAGGAAGGTGTCGGAATCCTGTGCCCCTGCGGGCGCGCCGAAGTTGAACCCGTCCCAGATCTCGTAGCGGAGGCGGGCGCTCCCGCCGAAGCCGACCCACACGTCTCCATCCTCCGAGAGTGCGAGGTGATGGATCTCGTCGAAGATGTCTGCGTCGGTGGGGAGACCGCGGGCGTAGTCGGAGTAGTCCTCATCCTGCCGGAGGAAATGGAGGCGCGGCCGCTCGACCGGCGGGTCCTGCGCCGTCGCGCGGCTCGAGAGGGTCGCGAAGGCGACCAGGCCGAGGATGGCGAGTGCGGCCCTGCCGCGGTGCGAGGGGACCCGCATCACTCTCGCTCCTCGATCTCGAGTCGGCGATCGACCCCCGGGACCTCGACCTCCTGTGTCCGACCACTCGGCCAGCGGATCGTGAGGCGGCCGACCTGGGAGGCGTCGCCGAGCCCGAGAGTCACCGCTCGCTCGACCTGAGACAGGTAGCTGCGGCTCGGCTGCACCGCGCGGCGCAGGGTGGTGCCGCCAACCTCGAGCGTGACCATCGCCCCGATCGCCCCGGTGTTCGGGGCACTGCCGCGCAGGTCCACCCGCAGCCAGTGATGCCCCGTCTGCTGGTCGTTCCTCAGCAGCAAGGGCGCGCCCTTCACCTGGGTGAGGAGCACGTCGAGGTCGCCGTCCCCGTCGATGTCGGCGTAGCTCGCCCCGCGGCCGACGATGGGTGTGCCGAGATCGCCGGTGGCCGCGGGCTCGATCGGCAGGAAGGTCGCCCCGCTCCCCCCACGGTTCCAGAAGAGCTGCGCCGGCTGGCGGTACCGCTGGCTCGGCTGCACCAAGTGGATCTCCTCCTCGAGGTGCCCGTTCGTCTGCAGCAGGTCGAGGCGCCCGTCGAGATCGACGTCGAAGAAGAAGAGCCCGAAGGTGAGCATGCCACGGCTCGTCGCGCCGATCCCCTCGATGATCGATTCGTCGATGAACTGCTCACGCCCTCGCTCGCAGACGTAGAGCGACGTCATCTCGTTCGCGAAGTTCCCGATGCCGATCCCGAGGGACTCGTCGTCCCGGAAGCGCGCCGCATCGATCCCCATCGCACCGGTGGCGAGGCCGTTGGCATCGTAGGCGAGGCCACTGCGGGCCCCGATCTCCTCGTAGGTGCCGTCCCCCCGGTTTCGGAAGAACAGATTCTGCACGGTGTCGTTGGCGACGACCAGGTCGAGGTCCCCGTCCTCATCGGTGTCGAACGGGACGACGGCGAGCGCCTTCGCGAGCGGCTTGCCGGTGGCGGGATTCCGGACGTGAAACCCCGCGGCCGCGGTCGCGTCCTCGAAGGTACCGTCCCCGCGGTTGCGGTAGAAGTACGGGTCGCTCCCTTCGAACTGGGTGGGAGGTCCGTAGGCGCGACCGATCCCGACCAACTGGTAGTCGACCTCGAAGTCGATCTCCCTGGACCACTGGATGTAGTTGCAGACGAAGAGATCGAGGTCCTGGTCCCCGTCTGCGTCGAAGAACGCGGCGCTGGTGCTCCATCGCTCCGCCTCCCCCGCCACCCCGGCGGCCGCGGTCCGGTCGGTGAAGGTGCCCCCGTCGTTCCAGAAGAGCCGGTTGTGCCCCAGCGCGGACACGAACAGGTCATCGTCGCCATCCCCGTCCACATCCCCGACCGCGACCCCGGTGCCGTAGAGCGACACCGCGAGTCCGGAGACGGCGGTGATGTCCTCGAAGCGCCCGGCGCCGTCGTTGCGATAGAGGGCGAGGGTCGGCGGCGCGGACCCCGGGGGCGCCTCCCCGGGCCAGTAGTTCCCGTTGACGAGCAGCAGGTCGGGATCCCCATCCCCTTCGAGATCGAAGAACGCCGCGCCCGATCCCATCGTCTCGGGGAGCAGTTTCTGTCCCTTCGCCCCGTTTTCTTGCACGAACTCGATCCCCGCCGCACGGGTCACGTCGGTGAAGCGCAGCGCGGGGGCGTCGCCACCGCGCGACTCGGCCCGCGGCAGCACCGTGGGAGCCTCATCCACCACCACCGGCGCCGGCTCGAGGTTCTTCAAGAGGATGACTGCGACCACGATCGCGACGATGGCGAGGGCGACGACCCCCGAGATGCGGAACGCCCGTCCGATCACGCGGTCGTCCTCGGGGACGAGCTCGCCCGCGTCGTCGTCGAGGTCTTCGGCGCCGAGCGCCTCGAGGTCCTCCTCGGAGGGTGACCCGGGGTCGGCGGTCTCCGCCGGCTTCCCGTCGTCGCGCGGCTCTCCGGTGCTCATCGGCCCTCTCTTCTGGTCGCGCCGCCCACCGGCAGCTCGTAGGCGCCGGGACGGCCGAGGTCGTAGATCACGATCGACTCCGCCGCGTGGTCCGCGGCGGGGTTCTTGGCCCGGTGCGCCGCGATCGCGTAGTCCCGGGCGTTGTCGTCCGGTTTGTACTTGGCGTGCAGACCGTGGTGGTGGTTGCTCGCCTCGGTCTCTCCGAGCTCGGCGTACACCAACCCGAGGTTGTAGTGCGCGGTCGCGTTCTCGGGGTCGATCGCGAGGGTCTGCTCGAACCGCTCGACGGCGGAGCGGAGGAAGAGCTCCCTGTTCGCGGCGTTCTCCTCGCCCCGCTCGAGGCGCGAGCGCAGGTAGAGGGTATGCCCGAACTCGTTCAGCAGGTTGTAGTCCTGGCTGAAGTCGAACTCGCGGTCCTGGGCATCCTGCCAGCGGGTCTCGACGAGGGAGAGGAAGCTCTCGATCGCATCGTCGAGGTGGCCGTTCTGCTGGTTGGCGAGCCCGGTGAACCAGGCGACCGACCACGGCGGGGCCGGGGGATCGTGGGCGGAGGCCTCGCGCAGAGCGACGACCGCATCGTCGAGGCGACCCTCCTTCAGGTACACCCGGGCGCGGTTCAGCGCCCCGTCGGGACGCCCCAGGCGCCCGACCTCGCGGAACGCCTCCTCCGCTTGTCGCAGCTCCCCCTTCGCCGAGCCGCCCCCGCCCTTGCGCAGGAGCGAGATCCCGTAGTCGTTCCAGCGCTGCCACTCGGGGGGGAGGGGGGCGCCCTCCCCCTCGGCGGCCGGAGCGGGGGCACCGCGCACCGGCAGGGTCACGCGATCGTGCGCCAGCGTGACGATCGGCAGGTCGTTCATCGCGTCCGGCCCCTGGAAGTACCGCACGTACGTGGTGTCGAACTTGCGGTACTGCAGCTTCACGTCGATCGTGATCGGTGCCCGCGTGTCGGGCGGCACATCCATCCGGAAGTGGACGACGTCCGCGGCCCCCGGCGGGATCTGGTGGTTGTAGAGGGGGACGAAGATGTCCTGCGCATTGCGTCGGTCGATGCGGTTCCCCTCGCGGTCGAGGACCAGCACGTTGACGAAGTGGGACCAAGGGTCGACCTCGCCGTCCTCCGTCTGGCCGCCCGAGCGGCCGATCACCCGATCGCCGCTCGTCACCGTCACGTCGAGCCAGACCTCGTTCGAGTCGACGGTCCCCTGGGTGAAGAGGTGGCCCATCTTCAGGGTGCGGATCACCGCCTCGACCAGGTACGACGACCCCGGCGCGAGCACCGGGAGGTTCGGTCGGAGCGGCGCATGCAGGGTCCCGTCGATCCGCGCCCCCTCCTTCACCCCGAAGATGTCGACCCGCATCACGCCATCGAGGAACTTTCGGTGGCTCTCGTTCACCCAGTCCGGCATGCCGAGCAGGTGCGGGATCGCCGTGTTCGCCGACGGGAACTGATGGTCGTGCACCTGGAGCACCCCGGAGTCGTCGAAGTAGCGGGCGCCGAAGTCAGCGGACTCGAGCAGTGGCATGTGGCACTTCGAGCAGTTGTGGGTCGCTTTCGGCGGGTAGTAGAAGCTCGCCACCCCGTGCCCCGACACCCCGCTGAGGAGGTACGGGTCGTAGTGGTTCTGCCCCCGGAGCCACTTGTAGTGGTTCAGTTCCTCGGGGAGGTGGACCTTGTGGCAGGTCGCGCAGAACTCCGCGGTCTTGTGGAGGGGCTTCAGGAACGTCTTCTTGTGGAACTCGGGCTTCCCCTTCACGAGCTGGCGGTTCACCCACTGGAGGAAGCTGCTGTCGCTGCGCGCGAACGGGTAGTGGAGCGGCTCCTCGATCGTGTAGTCGGAGTTCCCGCGGGGGGAGTTCACGTGGGTGATCGCGTGGCACGAGGTGCAGGTGATCCCCGCCTGGGCGGTCGGATGGTTCACGTCGTCGAACTCGGGGTCGTCGAACGCACCGGAGAAGAAAGGGACCGGGTCGTGACAGCCGGCGCAGAACCGCGCCGCCTGGACGTCGCCGTCGCGCTCGCGCGCGACCTTCCGAGTCTCCCGGACGGAGAACAGGTAGGCGGGGTTGTTGAAGGAGCTGAATCGGTGCACCCCGTGGGCCCACTTGTCGTGGATGTCGGGGTGGCACTGGATGCAGTACTGGTCCATCATCATGGTGTCGGCGGGAATGAACTGCCCCGTGCTCGTGCGCGAGAGCGACGGGAAGAAGTACTGTTCCCCCGACGCGGGCCCCTCGACGTTCCAGCTCCGCGGGTCTTGGGAGTGCAGGAGCAGCATCCCGAGTGCGAACCCCGCCGCGATCCCGGCCCACGCCCCACCGGTCCGCCAGCGGATCCGCTTCCCCGCGAGCCGGTGGAGGATGAACAGCCACACCACCACGACCGGCGAAATGACGTGCATCCAGTAGGCGGTCGACCGCACCCTCGGGTCTCGCACGTCGATCAACCCCTCGATGCGGGTCAGCACGATCCCGCTCCCCAGCAGCACCAGGCTCATCGTGAGGAGCGCGATCCCCGCCCGCACCGCGCGACGGTTCGGACGGTTGTAGGCGTTCTTGATGTGGAGGATCCCGAAGACCACCACCGGCAGCACGATCGCGAGCCCGAGCACCAGGTGGACGAGGAACATGCAGATGTAGAAGAAGTTCTGGTAGGTGAGCCCGCTCCACCACTCGGCGATCGTCACGCTGACCAGGTACACCGAGTTGACCACGAGCAGCGCGAACACCCCGAGCACGACCGCGAGCAGCCACTGCAGGCGCGGTCCGACCGCAGGCACGTAGCGCTTACGGCGGTGGGGGGGGGGCGCCGAGGTCGCGGAAGGATCGGCCGCCGGATCGGGAGGGCGAGGCGTTTCGTCCGCCATGGAATCGGTCCTTCTGGTCGAGGAGAGGGGAGCCCGGGGATCGGCGCCCGCGCTCGGGGCGCACCAGTCCACGGGGGGCCTACGCAAGGGGGGCGCCAGAGTCCGCGACTGCGGGATCGTTCTCCCAAGTCGTGAGCCTGACGACGGTTTCATCGAGAGCGTCACGGCTGTTCGAGAAGCAGGGGGACCGCGGACCCGTCCGGGGAACGAGCCGACGCGTGACCCGTACGCGTCACCGCGGGCGTTCGGAGGACTCCTCCCGCCCCGGCCCTTCGATGAGGAGGGTCCGGTCGATCCCTTCGACGGCGTACGTGCGAGTCTCACCCCCGGGCCAGTCGACCGTGAATTCCTCGACCGTCGTCGCCGAGCCGAGACCGAAGGTCAGGGGTGTCTCCGACTCGCTCAGGTACGAGGATCCGGTGCGCACGAAGCGGGTCTGGACGCGACCCCCCGTGCGCAACCGTACGCGCGCGCCGATGGCCGTGGTGTTCGGGGGGGTCCCGAGGAGCCGTACCCGCAGGAAGTGGGGCTCGGGCACACCGGGAGCGGGATCGTTCCTCAGGAGCACGGGGGAGCCTCCGTTCGTGGTGATCACCAGGTCGAGGTCGCCGTCCCCATCGATGTCCCCGGCGGCGAGGCCCCGGCCGACGCGGGGACACGAGAAGTCGGTGCCGACGTGGTCGCCGACCTCCTCGAAGCGTCCGCCGGGACGACCCGCGAACAGTTGGGAGCTCTGGGCGTGGGTGTGCCCGGGGGAGAAACGGGCGATGTCCGGCTCGATGTGGCCGTTGACCACGACGAGGTCCTCGAAGCCATCGAGGTCGAGATCGAGGAAGGCGACCGCGAAGGCGAGGGGGCGATGGGTGGCAAGCTCCAGTCCTGCGCCCGCCGCGGCGGCGGCGAAGGTCCCCCGGGGCTCGCGACGGTAGAGGGAGATCGACTCGTCCGCGAAGTTCCCGATCGCGACCCCGGGCACCCCGTCCCCGGCGTACTCGGCGATGTCGATCCCCATCCCGGCGCGGGCGCGCCCCTGCTCGTCGTAGGCGATCCCGAGTTCGAGTCCGCGCTCCTCGAGCCGCCCGCCGCCCCGGTTGGCGAAAAGGAAGTTCGGTCGGGTGTCGTTCGCGACCACGATGTCGAGCCTGCGGTCCCCGTCGAGGTCCCATACCGCGACCCCGAGGGACTTCCCGATGAAGCGCGCCGTTCCCGCGGCCTCGCTGACGTCCTCGAAGCGGCCCGGCTCGCGCTGGAGGAAGAGTCGGCAGGGGAGCCCGTCGTAGTGGTCCGGGGTCGTGAACGCCTTCGTCGTCCCGTCGAGGGTGGTGAAGATCTCCCGCTCGGGGCTCCAAGCCACGTAGTTGGCGACGAACAGGTCGAGGTCGCCATCGCCGTCGACATCGAGCCACGTCGCGCCGGTCGACCACTCGGGGTGGCCCCCGTCCCCGGGCCCGGTCCCCGCCTCGCCGGTGCCCCCCCACCGGCCACCCGCCACCCCGGCGGCGGCGGTGACATCTGTGAAGACGCCGTCGTCGTTGCGGAGAAGCACGTTGTCACCGAGGGTGGTCAGGTAGAGGTCGGAGTCGCCATCGCCGTCGAAGTCGGCCACCGCGCACCCCATCCCGTAGCAGACCACCCCCGCCCCGGTCGCCTCGGTGACGTCGAGGAACGTCCCGTCCCCTCGTCCGCGGTAGAGCGCACAGCGGCCGCGCGGCGTCTCCGGTACGGGCGAGCCTGGCCAGGCCCCGGAGCCGACGAGGAACAGGTCGAGGTTTCCATCGCCATCGTGGTCGAGGAAGGCCGCCCCGGCGCCCATCGTCTCCGGGAGGAGCTTCTCGCCGGTCCCGCCGGTGTCATGGCGGAATCGGATCCCCGCCCGTTCGGTGATCTCGACGAAGCGACGCGAGAACTCTGCGGGGCGATCTTCCGCCGGCGCAGGGGGGAGCGTCCCCTCGGGAGGTGCGTTCGCGGGGGGGCGGTCGCAGGAGGCGGGGCCAGCGGCGAGGGCGGCGGCGAGGATGACGAGGGTCCCCACGAGGCGAGGCGCGCGCCGTGCGCGATGGCTCACGACTCTCCGAGCCCGTGCTTGCGCAGGTGGTAGGCGAGGTTGCGGGGGTCGATCCCGAGCAGATCCGCCGCCTCGCGTTTCCGTCCCTCGGTCTGGGCGAGCGCCTCGATGATCAGCGTGCGCTCGAGCGCCTCGGTGCGCGGCTTGATGCGGAGGTCGGCGCCGAGAGCGTCCTCAACCGCGGCCCGGTCCCCCGTCGGCGGTCCGAGGATCCGACGGAACAGGGCGCCATCGAGTCGGTCCTCCCCGGCAAGGAGAGTTGCCCGTTCGATGATGTTCCGCAGCTCGCGGACGTTCCCCGGCCAGCCGTACCCCCGCAGCGCCGCGAGCGCCTCCTCGCCGAGCGGCTCGCGGTGGCCGAGGCGCGCGAGGAAGTGTCCTGCCAGCGCTGCGATGTCCCCCCTGTGCTCGCGCAGGGGCGGGACCCGGATCGGGAAGATCGCCAGCCGGTAGTACAGGTCGGAGCGGAATCCGCCCTCCTCGACTCGCGCCTCCAGGTCCTCGTTCGTCACCGCGACCACGCGCACATCTGCGAGCCGGGTGCGGGAGTCGCCGATCACCTGGTACTCGCCGCTCTCGAGCACCCGCAGGAGCTTCGCCTGCAGCCCCGCGTGCAGGGTGCCGATCTCGTCGAGGAACAGGGTGCCCCCGGTGGCCTCGGCGAAGCGGCCGGTCCGGTCTTCGGTCGCTCCGGTGAATGCACCGCGGCGGTGGCCGAAGAGCTCGCTCTCGAAAAGGGGCTCGGGGATCGCGGCGCAGTTCACGCGGACGAACGGGGCGGCGGCCCGGGGGCTGCGGGTGTGAATCGCCCGTGCCACCAGCTCCTTGCCGGTCCCGCTCTCACCGGTGACAAGGACGGTGGCATCGCTCGGCGCGACGCGGTCGATCGCGGCGCGGATCTCACGCATCGCCGGAGAGTCGCCGACCATCTCCTCCGGACCCCGCAGGTCGCGGACCTCGTGGCGGAGGTGACGGACCTCGGAAAGGAGTCGGCGGCGGTCGATCGCACGCGTGACGAGATGCACGAACTGGTCGGGGTCGACCGGCTTCTGGATGAAGTCCGCGGCCCCCGCCTTCATCGCCCGGACCGCGTCGGGAACAGTGCCAACGCCGGTCAGGACGAGGACCGGGAGGTCGGGGTCGGTGGCGCGGACCTCCTCGAGCAGCTCCATGCCGTCGCCGTCCGGCATCTGCAGGTCGGTTGCGACCAGGTCGACCCGCTCGCGCGCGAGGATCCCCAGTGCCTCGTGCCCCGTCGCCGCGCCGAGGGTGCGACACCCCTCCGCCTCGAGGAGGGCGAGCAAGGAGTCGCGGACGAACGACTCGTCATCGACGACCAGGACGGTGCGTGGGGTCATCGTATCTCCCGCGAGGTCGAGGAGGGGGGGGCGGGCCGGCGGGCAGCCGCAGTACGAAGCGCGCTCCCCCCTCGGCGCGGTTCGCCGCCGCGATCGATCCGCCGTGGGCGCTCATGATACCACGGGAGATCGCGAGCCCGAGGCCGAGGCCCTCGGGGCCGGTGGTGAAGAATGGGTCGAAGAGGCGCTCGAGATGGTCGGAGGGAATCCCGGGACCCTCGTCCTCCACCGCGAGCTCGAGGGCCGGGCGATCGCTTCCCCCGACGCGGCGGGCGACCACCCGGATCGTCCCCTCCCCGCGCATCGCGCGGCCGGCGTTGAGGAACAGGTTGAGGACGACCTGCTCGAGGCGACCCGAGTCCCCGGGAAGGGGAAGGGGCGCGTCGAGGCCGACCCTCTCCACCGCCACCTGCCGCAGCTGGGGATCGTATCGGCCGAGTGTGAGCGCGCGATCGACGATGCGGGCGAGATCCGCGGAGGTGTCGCCGCTCGGTGGGCGCGAGACGCTCGACAGGTCGCGCACTATGTCCCGGATGCGCGCGAAACCGAGCCGCACGTTCTCGAGATACTCGCGCCGCTTCTCGGGCGAGACCCCATCCCGCTCGAGCAGGGCGAGGTAGTTGCCGATCCCCTCGAGGGGGTTGTTGATCTCGTGGGCGACGCCTGCGGTGATCAGCCCGAGGGCACCGATCCGTTCCGAGATCTGGAGCCGTCGCTCGAGCTCCTGTTGCTGCTTCTCCTCCTCGAGTCGGATCGCCCGCCGGCTCACTCGCACGAAAATGACCGCCACCGCGGCGAGGGCCACGATCACCAGCACCATCGACCCGATCACCCCGCGGCTCTCCGCGCGCAGCCCCCCCGCGGCGGCGTCCAGTGCCGACGTCGGTACCGCGACGACGAACCGCCACCCGATCCGGTCCCCGACCGGGCGGGAGAGGAAGTGGGTCGAGTCCTCGACGGCCCGCTCATCACCGGAGAGCAGCGACTCCGCGACCGCGGGGTGGTCGCGGCGCAGGTCGCTCCCCCCGGGGCGCTCGCGGTACCGCGCCGAGTGGGCGAGGTAGCGGCCGTCGGAGTCGATGAGGAACGCTTCGATCCCGTCGATCGGCGCGAACTCGCGTACCCGTTCGAGGAGCGGAGCGGCGTAGACGGTGAGGACGAGGGAGCCGAGTCTCGGCAGCTCGCCGTACTGGCCCCCGACCCCGGCGACGTAGTGGAAGACCTGACGCTGGCTGGGGGGGACCTCCACGCGCTCGCGATCGATGACGAGAGGGGTGCGGCCGATCTCCCCCGGCTCCAAGGTGCGGGCGAGGTCGAGGAGCTCGACGTCCCGCTTCGGCGAGAGGAGCGCAGGGGGGATCGTCCCGACCCCGCCGGCGGTGCCGATGCGCTCGCAGCGGATCCACTCGCGGCCTTCGAGATCGAGGACCCGCACCCGGTCGATCGCCCGGTACGTGAAGAGGTAGCTGCGGAGGTGGCGCTCGACCTCTGCACGGGGAGTCGGATCCACGTCCGGCTCGAGGAGGAATTGCGCGAGCGCCGGCACCGAGGACAGGTAGCGGGCGTGGTCGCGCGGCTCCTCGATCAGCTTCGCGAGCGCGTTGGCGAGGTCGTCCTGCGCGCGCTCGATCGTGGTGCCGAGCAGCTCGGCGTGGCTGCGCCGCCGCACGGCATCGAGACTCCGCAGACCGTGGCCGACCTCGAGCCCCGCGAGCCCGATGAACACCACGACGAGGAGGATCAGCCGTAGGTTTGTCACGGGACCGGTGCGCTCCGCTCTCTCTGCGCCCGCCGCTTCTCGGTCACCGTGGTCCGCGGAGACGACCCGCGCCCGAACCGTGGGAATCCGACCGAGACCTCCATCCTCCGGTCGGGTCGGGGATTTTCCAACCCTTCCCGGCGGCACGACGACTCCTGCCGGTGCCCCCTCCGTACGGTTCGAGTCTTGTTGTCCATGTCTCGAGCATCGCCCATGGAGGGAGAGCGACAAAGTTGAAGTCAGACCCGACGTCGACGATAGGGGCGACTTCTCGCGCGGAAAAGTGCCGAATGTTCTGGAGAACCGCTCCCCTCCCCACACCTCGACCCGCTCCCCCGTCACCGTCACCGCTCCGTGCTGGACGTCGACGAACATTCTGGAGTTTCGTGAGCGAACTCTCGCCATCGCAATCTCGCTACCACTCGTGGAGGCGCGAGGAAGAGTGCGGGTTCGACGACCTCTCGTCATGTCCACGATCCTCGCCGCAAAATTGACACAGGCGGAGATCGCGCCGTCAGCGAGCAGCGTTGGCGGCGTCGTAGTTCACTCGGTGACTCCGGTGGGGCCGGGCGCCGGGCGCTTCGAATCGGCAGGGCACTCGCGCGCCAGAACCCGCGACCCCAGCGCGCTCAGGCGATCAGCTCCGGCACCACGCGCCCGTGCACGTCGGTCAGGCGGAAGTCGCGCCCCTGGAACGGGTACGTCAAGCGGGTGTGGTCGACGCCGAGGAGGTGGAGGATCGTCGCCTGCAGGTCGTGGACGTGGACCTCGCCCGAAACGATGCGGTAGCCGAGCTCGTCGGTCCGCCCGTGGACCGACCCCGCGCGCACTCCTCCTCCCGCCATCCAGATCGTGTAGCAGTGGGGGTGATGGTCGCGGCCGAGGAACTTCGATCCGTTGCGCTCCTCGTTCATCGCGGTGCGGCCGAATTCACCGGTCCACAGGACGAGCGTGTCCTCGAGGAGCCCGCGTCGCTTGAGGTCGGTGATCAGTGCGGCGATCGGTCGATCGGTCTGAAGACACTTCTTCGGCAGCTGGGTGATCAAGTCGTCCGACGGGTTCGTTCCGTGGATGTCCCATCCCCAGTCGAAGAGTTGCACGAATCGCACCCCCGACTCGACGAGACGCCGCGCGAGGAGGCAGTTGTTCGCGAAACTCGCCTTGCCCGGTTCGGCGCCGTACTCGCTGATCGTCGCGGGGCTCTCCTTCGAGATGTCCATCACCCCCGGCACCGAGACCTGCATCCGGTACGCGAGTTCGTACTGCTCGATTCGTTCGAGGGTGCGCGGGTCGCCGTGACGTTTCGCCTCGATGCGGTTCAGTTCGGCGAGTGCATCGAGCTCGCGCCGCCGGGTCCCGCGATCGATCCCCGCCGGATCATTCACGTAGAGGACCGGGTCCCCGGTGCTCCGGCACTGCACCCCTTGGTGCACCGTCGGCAGGAAGCCGCTCCCCCACACGCTCTTCCCCGCGCTCGGCGTGTTCCCGCCGGAGACGAGGACGACGAAGCCGGGGAGGTCCAGGTTCTCGCTCCCGAGTCCCCAGGTGATCCACGAGCCCATCGACGGCCGGCCGAGTCGCGATGATCCGGAGTAGAGGAAGAGCTGCGCCGGCGCGTGATTGAACTGATCGGTGCGCATCGACCGGACCACGCAGACGTCATCGACGATGCGCGAGAAGTGCGGCAGGAGCTCCGACACTTCGGTTCCGGCCTGTCCGTGCGGTCGGAACGAGTAGGGGGAGGCGAGGATCTTCGGGTGCCCCTTGATGAACGCGAAACGCTCGCCGGCGAGGAACGAGTCGGGGCACGGCTCGCCGTCGAGGGGG
>JAQBGV010000083.1:0-11997 GCA_032128395.1 Planctomycetota bacterium
GCCCTGCATGTGCACGTTGTCGTCGCCCGAGCCGTGCATGATGAGGAGGTCGCCCTTCAGCCCCTCGGCGTAGTGGATCGACGAGCCCAGTTTGTAGCCGGCGGCGTTGGGACCGGGCAGGCCCATGTAGCGCTCCTGGTAGATCGTGTCGTAGAACCTCTGGTCCGCGACGAAGGCGATCGCGATCGCGGTCTGATAGAGGTCCGGATAGCGGAAGATCGCATTCAGGCTCATCGACCCTCCGCCGCTCCACCCCCAGATCCCGACTCGCGAGCGGTCGATGTACGGCCACCTCTCCTCGAGGGCACGCAACGCCGCGGCCTGGTCCTCTGCGGCGAGGATTCCGATCTGTCGGTAGATCGATTTGCGCCACGCACGTCCTCGCGGCGCGGGCGTTCCACGGTTGTCCAGGCTGACCACGACGTACCCCTTTTGGGCCAGCAACAGATGCCAGAGGTATGTTCCTCCATCCCAGACATCGCGCACGGTCGAGCCGGCGGGCTCGCCGTAGACGTAGACGAGCAGCGGGTACTTTTTGCGAGGATCGAAACCGGGAGGCTTCATGCACCAGCCGTCGATCTCGACACCGTCGCCGATCTCGACTTGGAAGAACTCTTCCGGTCCGCGGCGGAGACCATCGAGCTTGCCACGCAGCTCCGTGTTGTCCTCGAAGGTACGCACGAGATCGTGGTCCGGCAGCTCGACCAGATCGATCACCGGTGGCACACCGAAGGATGAGTGCGTGTGGATCGCGAAGCGGGCGTCATGGGAGACCTGGTAGCCGTGGGATCCGGTCTCACCGGTCGGAGTCAGCCGTTCCGGGGCGGCACCGCCGACCAGCGGCACCCGGTAGAGGAAACGCTGGGTGGGATCATCCGGAGATGCGATGAAGTAGGCGAAGCCGCCCGGTTCATCGATCCTGACGATTCCGATGACGTCGTACTCCCCCGGAGTCACGAGACGCACATCCTGGCCATCCCGAGAGACAACGTAGATGTGCCGCCATCCATCGCGCTCGCTGATCCAAGTGAAACTTCCACCGTCGTCGAGCCAACGCAGGTCGTCGCAGACTTCCGCCCAGGTCTCCTCTCGGTCGACGAAGACCTCGCGAGCGGCTCCGCTCCTCGCATCCCCCAGCAGGACGCGAATCGTGTTCTGCAGCCGGTTCACGTGTTGGATCACCACCTCTTCGGATGAAGCCGCCCACTCCATTCGAGCGATGTAGCGATCGCGTTCCTCTCCCGGAACTTGCAGCCAAAGTGTCTCACCGCCGCCGCTCGGAACCACACCGATGCGGCAGCCGGGGTTCGTCTCCCCCACCTTCGGGTAGGGAAATCGCTTCAAGGACGGGTAGAGGCCCGCGGTGTTGTCGATCAGTGTGAACTCGCGAACCCCCTCGCTGTCGATCTGCCAGAAGGCGATCCGACGACCGTCGGGACTCCAGCGGAATCCATCGCGGAGAGACCACTCCTCCTCGTACACCCAGTCGAACGTGCCGTTGATGCGTTTCTCGGTGCCGTCGTCGGTGAGACGAGTGAGTGTCCCCGACTCGAGCTCCTCGACGTAGATGTCGTTCTCATAGACGTAGGCGACCCGGTCGCCGGATGGCGAGAACTTCGCGAACTGAAGGCGGCTCGACTCGAACTCCCCGCCCAGTTTCTCGAGCGTTCCACCCTGTCGATCGAGGACCCAGTAGTCCCCGCGGGAATTCGAGCGCCAAACTCGACGCGTGTTGGTGAAAATCAACAGCTTCGTGGAGTCCGCCGACCATGTGTAGTCCGCGATGGAGAGGGGTTCGGATTCTCCCGCGGGAGTCAACGCGCTGGCGGGAACCAGCACCTCACGACTCCCTGAGTCGGGGCGGTAGAAGACGATCTCGCGCCCCCCGGTATCGCCGCGCTCGAGTGCGGTGTACCCCGTTCCGTCTTCGAGCCACCGCACCTGCCCGAAATCCTCTTGGCGAAACTCACCAGAGCCGTGGAGCCGCTCGAGGGTCAGAAGCTCCGAAGAGTCGACCGGCGAGCGAGCGGCACACCCGCAAGCCAGAATCGCCAGGGCGGCGGCCAGCAGCGGTGCGTTTCGAGCCGAGAACATCGAACCGCCTTTCCAGTGCGAGAAGGGGTCTGGTCATCCCTCCGGAAACCGATCCATCCGTCTGAGGGACGGGAACCAGCGCATCCAGAGCCCGGTGACGAGAAGGGTCGCGCCACCGCCGACCAGGATCGCCGGCACGAGGCCCCACCATGCCGCCGTCACCCCGGATTCGAACTCGCCGAGCTCGTTCGAAGCGCCGATGAAGACCGCGTTGACCGCGGAGACTCGACCACGGATCTCATCCGGAGTCTCGAGCTGCACCAGGACGTGCCGGATGTAGACGCTCACCATGTCTCCTGCTCCGAGAAGGATCAAGGCGGCGACTGCGAGTTCGATCTGGGTGGAGAGCCCGAACCCGATCGTCGAGACGGCGAAGAGCGCGACGCCACCGAACATCCAGGCCCCCACCCGCCGGCGGATCGGGCGGATGGTCATGACCACGGCGATCGCGGCGGCGCCGACCGCCGGGGCGGTCCGGAGGAGGCCGAGCCCGTCCGGTCCGGTGTGCAGGATGTCGCTCGCGAACGCGGGGAGCAGCGCCCGTGCGCCGCCGAACAATACTGCGAACAGGTCGAGCGAGATCGCGCCGAGGACCACCGGACGTGAGCGCACGAACCGGAGGCCATCGAGGAGCGAGCTCCAGGTCGCGGGAGCGAACGTCCGCACCGTCGCCGGGACTCGAACGGCGAGCATCAACCCCACGCTGATGAGGAGGATCGCCATGACGACGGAGTACACGACCTCCGGGCCGACGAGATAGAGGAGTCCCCCGAGCACCGGCCCCACGATCGTCGCCCCGTGTCCAAAGGTGGAGTGGAGCGCGACCGCGTTGCCGAAACTCTCGCGGGGGACCAAATTCGGAGTGAGAGCCTGCGCGGTCGGCATTGCGAAAGCGCGCGCGCTGCCGAAGAGGACCAGCACGCCGAACACCGGCCAGACCACCTGCGCCCCAGATACCGTGAACCAGAGGAGGAGCCCGGCGCACAACACTTCGACGGCGTAGCAGAGGGCCAGAATCGCGCGACGAGAGAAACGATCCGCGACGTGACCGGCGATGAGGATCAGGAGAATGAACGGCAGGAACTGCGCGAGACCGACGAGACCGAGATCGAGGGGGTCGCCGGTCAAGTCGTAGACCTGCCACCCGACCGCGACCGACTGCATCTGCACCGCGAGGGTGGCGAGGGAGCGCGCGGAGAGAAAGAGTGCGAAGCCTCGATGCCGGAGGGCACCGAGCATCGCCGGGCGTTCGGTCATCCGTCGGTCGGAGAACTCATGCAGGCGGGATGAACGGCGGACACGAGCGGCTCTTCCTCCTCCGGGTCACCCCCTCACCGCTCCTCAGCCGCCGAAGGGAGGCGGAGGGATCGGCCCTCCGCGCTGGGTTGGGGAGATTGTACACCGGGTCCCCAATGTCGATGGCGTCGTCCTCGGCGCCCAGTTCGAGAAGGTGTCCCGCATGAGAGCGGATCCCGTCACGGAGTCGAGATCCGGTCCTCCAGAAATTCGGTGTCGCGATCGGGAGAGAATCTCGCTCTTTTCTTGTAGAGGGCCAACTGGATTGCAACCCAGACCGGACGAGAGAGGTAGGAAACGAAGTGACCCGTAGGCCACAGATTCGATCGTTTCAACTGACCCTCGCGGTGATGATCGCGTTCTTCTCGGGGAGCTCACGCGCCGGCGACCCCACCGACGACCCAACGATCACCCTGCGGAACACTTCCTCACAGACTCCGGCAGATCTTGGGCCTGGCCTCCTCGAAGGGCTCGAGTGTCTGCAGGGGTCGGCACGTTCCTTCTACCTCGCCCACTTCGACGCGGGTGGGAGCGAGGTCTCCCGCATCCGGAAGCACCTGCTGAGGGTCGAGGGGATCCTCCGGGACCGGGACGCATCCGACCTGTCCCCTCCCCTCCGGAAACGGCGTGCCGCTCATCTGAATCGTCTGCACGACTACGCCGAGGACGGGGTCTTCCCGCGGAACGATCGGCTCCCCGCCCTGGCTCCGTTCTTCATCGACTCGATGGATCGCGCCTGTGCAGTCGCCGACTTGATGATCCACTCCGGAGCCGAGGAGCTCGCCCGCGCGGTCTCTCGTCAGCACAACAACTCCTTCGTCGGCGAGATCGACACCGCGGGGGTGGCGAGTTGGGTCGCTGAGTCGGGGCTGACCGGGGAGGAGTTGGCGATGATTCAGCCGTGCTACCTCCCTTGCTTCTCCTACTGGTGGGAGCTCACGGATCTGACCGCGGTCTGCGCCGGCTCGACGGTGGTCCTCACGGGGTTCCCGACCCCAGGGATCGTCTACCGTGACGGACTTGTGATCGGCTCCGTGGTCGCCGGAGCCGTCGAATTCACGGACGGTCCGGTCCCCGAGGGCCTCCACACCTATGCGGTAGACAGCGGAGGCCACGGGGCGGTCGCCATCATCGGCCACCATGAAATTTGCCCGAGTTTCATCCGAGGCGACGCGTCCGGGGACGGATCCCTCGACATCGCCGATGCCGTGGCCGCCCTCGCCCATCTGTTCTCAGGCGATCTGGTCGATTGCCTAGTGCCCGTCGATACGAACGACGACGGCCTCGTCGATGTGGCCGACCCGATATATCTCCTGAGCCACCTCTTCGGGTCCGGACCCGATCCTGCACCGCCGTACCCCGGCTGTGGCTTCGATCCCACCCCGGACGCGCTGGGCTGTTCGGTCGAGCCGAGTTCCTGTGCAAGCACCCCAGCGAGCCCGTTTCCCTATTCGATCAGCGGTTATCACGAGACCTCGGGACTCGCAACCTTCGGCGATGTGAACGGAGATGGAGTCGGGGACCTGATCACCAACGACTTCTTCGACTCGATTGCACTGCTCCCCGGGATCGGCGACGGGTCATTCGGAGCTGCGATCCCACTCTTCCCCGGATTCCTGATCCCAGAACTCCATGATCTGGACGGAGACGGAGACCTCGATCTGTTCCTACTCTCCGCCATCGCCTGTGGCTTCTACTACACACAGGTCGAGATCCGATTGAACGACGGTCAAGGGGGGTTCGTCGCGGGTCCTCCCCTGTTCTCTGTTGGGCAGGAGCATTTGGTCGCCGACGTCACCGGAGACTCCCTACCCGACATCATCTCCGTAGAGACCTACGCGGGAGTGGCCACACTATGGGTGGGAGCGGGGGGCGGGACATTCGCTCAACCCACGCCACTCTACGCACAACTCTCGTTCCTCTCCGGGCTCGCAGTGGGAGACTGGGATGGAGATGGGGACACCGACATCGCACTGAAGGATGGTACCGATCTGGTGGCCCTCCTCAGCGACGGGCTCGGGGGCTTCTCGCCCCCGATCACGACCGCTTCAACGAACTTCGCCACGCTGATCTCGGTGGGAGACCTCGACGGGGATGGGGACGACGATCTGCTGCACTCGGACGTCACGGGACTCGTCGTCTTGCTCTCTTCGGGGAACGGCTCGTTCACCGCTGCTCCCGTGCCCATCCCGACCTCCTCGTTCACTCTCGAGGTTCAGCGTGCAGATCTGGACAGCGATGGAGTGCAGGATCTGCTGACTCTCGAGATCTTCAACTCTCCGGTCATGAGCGGAAGCACCACATTCTCGATGTGGAGGGGACTGGGAGGAGGTGCCTTCGAGGCGGAGCGGGTCCTTCAGATTCCCACGACGCACGCGAGCGCCGTCCTCGAGGATCTGAATGGCGACGGAGCCATCGACATCCTGCTCGGCGGGGTCCCGTGCGATGCGCAGTACTTCCTGGTGCTCCTGAGAACGGTTCCAACTCCCTGACTCGACGTCGAGATTCTCTCCCAGCATGGCCGGGCGATTGGTCATCCGCCGGCAGTGATTCACGGACATGCCGTGCCGCAGGAACTGACCGCCAGAGGATCGGGGCCGCAGTCGGGGAACGGGGGGGCGGGCGGCGGACCGCCGGAGAAGAGGTAGGAGACTCCGTAGACGAAGTCGGCGACGTCCGTCACTCCATCGGAGTTCCCGTCGCACGCCGCGACGCAGACCGGAACCACCCCCAGTTGCGCGAAGAGGTAGACGCCGGTGAATGAGGCATCGGCTAGGTTCAGCATTCCATCCCCGTTGCAGTCACCGCGCACGAATCCGTTCTCGACACTCTCGACGATCCCGGAACTCACCACGGGGAGGTGGGAACCGCCGAAGTGGACGACCACGATCTCGACGGGGGGGACCGAGAGGGTGTTGCAATAGTCGATGGACGTGACGAACGGTGCCGCGACCAGAGGTTGGTAGGTTGCGACGAGCAGTTCCTGGTCGGTTCCTTCGGGGAGCATTTCGAACTGACTGAAGACGGCGCCGATCGTGTATCCATCCGGGAAGATCTGGGGATTCCAGAAGAAGGGCGGTTGGCTCTGATTCAGAACCGCGTCCCCCTCGACCAACTCGAAGATCTCGAGGAGAGCGGGGTCGTGACACGCGCCGTACGAGAATCCCTGCACGTCGGCATTCTCCGACGGGTCCTGGTTGGTCAGCAGGCTGCTGATCTGCCCCGGCTCGCCCTCGACGAGCTGCGCGTCCGACATCCGGAGTTGGTAGGCCGGGTTGAGCACCGACGTCGTGCAGCGCATCGGGAACGATGGAACTCCCCCGACCCGTCCGACCACGAAGTAGCTCTCGGAACCAGAGGGAAACGGCTCGGGGTCGGTGTCGAGGTAGCTCTCTGCCTGAGCCGGCAGGGAGGTGAGCAACCCACCGTCCCGGTAGACTTCGACCGAGTCGTAGAGCTCCCCGTTCTGCCAGGAGAGTTGCACGTCGAAGCCGGAGGGCTCGCAGAGGAATCCGGAGATCGCGAGAGACAGCGGCTGGGTCACCTCGATGAGCGAGGAGACGATGATGGAGCCGGGGGCAGTGGACCAGAGGTCGGCGTTCGCCATTCGGACGTAGTCGCGAATCCCACTCCCATCGGAGGGCTCCCCCGGCGCCCAATTCAGGTAGGTCACCGGCTCGCCGCTGTCCCAGAGGTACACACCCTCCTGAATCTCGTCGCTGAGGCCGATCCAGCAGAACGACACGGAAGCGAAGGTGCTCGTGAGCCACTGCTGCTCGGCTACGTCGTTCACGGTAACCAGGTGCCCGCCGACGAAACTCGCGAGCGATCGCGCGGCCGCGATATTCGCGCTCACCGGATCGTGATAGTAGCCGTGACCGTTCGCCGGGTTGATGAATTGGGCGTCGAGCGAAGAAACGGGAGCGACTGCCGCGAGCAGGA
Organism: Planctomycetota bacterium; assembly: GCA_032128395.1. Taxonomy (GTDB): domain Bacteria; phylum Planctomycetota; class UBA8108; order UBA1146; family UBA1146; genus JAQBGV01. The sequence continues at coordinate 7,333 of JAQBGV010000083.1, forward strand.
GGAGGATCGTCGACAGCCGGAGAACTCGAAAATCTGTCATCGCTCATCCTCCTCGACCGGAGCCCGGCGATAGACCGCCCGCACGATCCTGAAAGACGATCGCGAGGCGGGGAGGGGCTCGATTCTCCCGCCCATCCGAGGGATGGTCAATCTCGAGGTCGAATCGGCTCCATCGATGTCCCCCCTTGTGCGATCCTTGCACTTCGGCCTTCATATCCGCTGCTCAGTGTCCGCTTCCTCGGTGTCCGCTGCTCCGCTGTTCGGTGGAAGACCGTGCCACCACCGGTCCCGACATGAGCGAACCACGCCCCGCGCCCGAGCTGCCGCTGCGCCAGCGTCCCTCGGAAGAGAAAGGAGCCCGGTCCCGATGACCGCGACGACACCGAAGAAGAAGATCCAGGTCGCCACTTGGAGCGAGCTCGCCGATCGCACCCCACACTACGCCCTGGTGGCGAACGTCGACCTCGTCGTGATCCGCTTCGGCGATGAGATCTCTGTGCTGTTCGGTCGCTGCCTCCACCGCGGTGCACTGCTCTCGGACGGCTACGTCGATGGCGACAACCTGATCTGCGGAGTCCACAACTGGGACTATCGTCTCGACACCGGAGTCAGCGAGTACAACCCGTCGGAGCGCCTCCACAAGTTCCACTCTTTCATCGATCGCGACGCCGACACCGTGTCCGTCGACGAGGCCGAGGTCGAGGCGTGGCACGTGGACAATCCGCAGTCGTTCGACCGAGAGGCATATCACGGTCTGTACGCGGACCACTCGGGGACTCCCGCTGAACCGCACGTGAACTACATCCAGAAACTCGCCCGGGAAGGGCTCTCGAAGGTCGGTCACCACGGCGCGGTCTCCGCCATGGGGGTGCCCCGCACGGAGCTTCCCGCGTGGGACGACATCCAGATCCTCACCGCCCAGATGTGGAAGAAGCCGCTCCTCGATGAGGAACCGGTGGAGACGAAGCTCGTGATCGGGCCGCGCGCGAAACGTCCACTCGAGCTCGCGATCCCTCTGTTCGTCAGCGACATGAGTTTCGGAGCGCTCAGCGAGGAAGCGAAGGTCGCACTCGCGAAGGGTGCAGAGCTCGCCGGAACGGGGATCTGTTCCGGCGAAGGCGGGATGCTCCCCGAGGAGCAGGAAGCAAATTCTCGCTACTTCTACGAGCTCGCATCCGCCCGGTTCGGCTGGAGCCTCGACAGGGCGGCGCGCTGTCAGGCGTTCCATTTCAAAGGGGGACAAGGGGCGAAGACCGGGACCGGGGGTCATCTTCCGGGCGCCAAGGTGCAGGGGAGGATCGCCGAGGTGCGCGGCCTCGAGCCGGGGCAGCCCGCGATCAGCCCGTCCCGATTTCCCGACCTCGACACCCCCGCCGACTTCCGACGCGTCGCAGATGAAGTGAGAGAGGCGACGGGAGGGATCCCGATCGGCTTCAAGCTCTCCGCCCAACACATCGAGCGTGATCTCGACTTCGCTCTGGAAGTCGGAGTCGAGTACGTGATCCTGGACGGCCGCGGCGGGGGTACCGGCGCAGCGCCGAACATCTTCAAGCAGAACATCTCGGTCCCGACGATCGCAGCGATCGGGCGTGCCCGCCGCCACCTCGACAAGCAGAGCTGCGGTGGAGTCACGTTGATCGCCACCGGAGGGCTGCGCACCGAGTCCGACTTCGTCAAGGCGCTCGCGCTCGGTGCGGACGGCGTGGCGATCTCGAACAGCGCCCTGCAGGCGATCGGGTGCCTCGGGATGCGCGCATGCCATACCAACAATTGCCCGGTCGGCATCGCGACGCAGAAGAAGAATCTCCGCTCCCGTCTGATCATCGAGGAGTCGGCGAAGCGGCTCGGAAGGTTTTTCGAAGCGACCACCGAATTGATGACGGTGCTTGCGCGAGCGTGCGGGCACTCGAGTCTCGCCGACTTCTGCCCGGAGGATCTGACCAGCTGGAAGCGGGATGTGGCGGAGTTGGCGGGGATCCGGTACGCGGGGGAGTAGCTGGAGCCGGGCTTGCCGTCACCGAGGTATCGGGGTGAACCGTCCGGTTGGATGGCGGCTCGATTCGAAGAGTCTCGGCGGCCTGAAACAAGGCGATGTCGAGCGAGCCGGCGATCTCACTCCGCCACAGAGCGGTGACGTATCCCATCATCACCACTTCTAGTGGAAAAAGCCTTTGTGTGCACCCTCTAGCTCGGAGGGGATCTCACCGCCAACGATGTCCTCGTGCCCCTCGTCGCTACGGACGATACCAGAGACTTCGGAGAACGAGTGTATGCAGCCATTCGCGAAATAGACTTTCGTCTCGTCGTTCGAGTATCTCGGAAGCTGCTCGGTAAATTCTTGCCGGTCGACGAGGTAGAGCCCGCAGAGACCGTACAACTGCCCTGCTCGGTGAGCTCGTTCGATCAGATCGAGAAAGAGCGCGCGCGCGTCCCTTTCCTCGCAAAGCACTCCGAATGCGACCGACTGTGGAGATGCCTGCAAGGGACCCGAGATCGGCGGACCTCCATCGATGACCATCGCGAAAACTCGAGTCTTCAACAGGATCTCGAAAGCATCCTCTCTCGAGAACGGTCGCTCGAAGGAGCGCGCGATGTCGGAGCCGGAATCGTAGGGAGCGAACTCATCGAGGGAGAGTCCTGGTCGATCGTCGGCCGCGATCCGCGCGTGCCAGCTGGGCTCGACAGAGTGAGATGCGCTGAGGAAGGCGGCGAGAAACAACCAGCGCATGAGACCTCCTGGCCGCGGTCGATTCGAACTTCCAACCGTAATGGACTTGTCATGGAGTGCCAGTGCCATGAGTGCGGCCAGAAAACTCAGTGCGATGACGGAGGTCGCACCTTCTCTCGAACGAGTAGCCGCTGAACTGCGAGCAGCAAGAGACCAGTGCCGAGAATCATCATGAATAGCGAAATGTCTTCCAGTGCCGCTTGTCTGGCGCCAAAGGCGGTATCGGATGGATCGCCGCTGTAGACGGCTACATCAGGCCACGACAGGGGGCGCGCCGAGATGCGGAGTATTCCACCAGAGAGAAGGCTGAGAAGCCCGATGAGCAAAACTGCGTAGGGCATTGGCACTCCTGAGCACGGCCAGACGGTGGTCTTGCGACACATCTCACGGGTTCTACGGCGGCATCGACCTGCATGCCGAAGGCGAGAAGCGGCTTCACCGGCCGATTCCGGCTTCCTCGGACCCGCTCCTCGCCGCGGTCCAGCCCCATCGGAACGGCCTCGTCATCGCCGCCGAGTGCACGTTCACCTGGGTACTGGCTCACGGACCTCTGCGCCCAAGAAGGCATCCCTTTCGTGCTCGGGCACGCGCTTCCCGATGGCCTAGGAGAGAGCCAACCGGGCGACGCCTTCGACATCGGATGGTCGATGATGGACTCGCGGAAGGCAAGGACCGGAGCATCGGGGGGCGACGTCCCGTAACGCCCCCGTCACGGAGCTAGATCACCGCGACCGACCCGACCCGCGGCGCTTACACTCGTCGCGCTGCGGTCCCGCGGAAGGGAGAATCAATGCGAACGAAACGCGATGCGTCCTCGAGTGTCTCGTTCCTCGCCCTGGGAGTGCTCTTCGGCTGCCTCGCCCCCGGGCCGGACGTCCCCGAGCCCGCGACCTCGACGAGGGGCGAGCCCGACCCCTACTTCATCGAGAGCACGGCGGTCACCCGATCGAGCGGTCCGGTGAGCATCACCCGCGATGTCTTCCAGGACCGCACGGGACGGATGTGGCTCGCCTCCTGGGAGGGGATCATCAGCTACGACGGGGAGACCTTCACCAACCACACGAATCGCGAAGGGCTGTGCAGGTATCGCGCGTTCACGATCCTCGAGGTCCGTGCGGGGGACCTGTGGTTCGGCACGGTCGGGGCGGGGGTGTACCGGTACGACGGAACGACCTTCACCCACTACACCGCCAAGGACGGACTGGCGTACGACCGCGTCGGTTGGCTGACCGAGGACTCGAAGGGGACGATCTGGATCGGGACCGAGCGCGGTATCAGCTGCTACGATGGCACGTCATTCAGCAACTTCACGGCGGAGGACGGTCTGGTCGACGGCGACGTGAACTCGATCGTCGAGGACCGGAACGGTGACATCTGGATCGCCACCCGGGGGAACTCCTACGTTTACGACGGGACGCGCTTCGCGCCGATCACCACCCCGGATGGCCTCACCTTCCGGAACGTGCGGAGCATCATCGAGGATGACGCCGGGATGATCTGGCTCGGCGGGAGCGATGGCCTCTGGCGCACGGATGGTCGCACTTACACCCAGCTCTCCCCCCGCTTCACGGGATACCTCTACGAGGCGAGGGACGGGCGGATCTGGGTCAGTGCGGAGGCGGGGGGCGACAGGTACGGCATGGCCCTCTTCGTCGTGGACCCGGGCGCGAGGTCGATCGTCGAGGACCCGCTCGAGGCCGTAATCAAACTGAAGGGCCAGGTTTTCGGCATCGAAGAGGACACGGACGGGAACATCTGGTTCGGCACGGAGCGGGGGATCCAGCGGTACGACGGGACGACGTTCCGGACCTTCGAGGGGTGAGCGGAGCGGGATCTGGGGTCCGGGACAGGCATCAGCGCTCCGCGCTGAGCCAGTCCCATCCTTCAAAAGCACATCTCGATCGCCGATGCCGGATCCAAGTCCACCGTCGGGCGCG
>JAQBGV010000084.1:0-3121 GCA_032128395.1 Planctomycetota bacterium
GGGTGACGTTCCGGGAGGACATGAAACTGCCGCGCTACTTCGGCCATATCATCAACGATCTCGTCTGGGATCGTCTGGCCCCTGGTATCCGGCAGGAACTGAACCGCCTCGGTATCCCGGGCAGGAACACAGAGAGCCACACGGCGAAATCCTCCTCTGGGAGAACGCGCCGCATCAGGTCGGCCTCGCTCAGGGCGGGGGAGAGGAAGTCGTGATTCGACGGCTCGTAACAGATCGGTGCGTCGACATCGCCAGAGTAATGACGCCGCACGACGTCGATAATCTTGCGCTCGCTCGACTCGCGCTCTCGGCGGCGAGCGACGTCGAGGAACAGTCCGAGGGAGAACGCGGACTGATCGTGCTGGCCGCTGCGCACCGGATGAGTGAGTCCCTCGAGATAGGAGAGCAGGCTTCGTTCGCAGACCGCGGCGAGCGGAGCGAGCGCGCGACTCTCGGCCACGAGCGAGGCTCGCTCGAGTTCGTCGTGGAGGAGGAGCAGCCAACTGATCCCGTACGGGCATTCGAAGCCCGATCGCCGATCGAAGTAGGCGAGCTCTCCTTCGATGTTCTCCGGGGTGAGAGACCGCGCGAGTGCGGCCAGGCATCGATCCCGAAGCTCGTCCTCCGGGAGGAGACGCGAGGCCCGCGCCAGCGACCAGTGTCCGTGCACCGAGGAGTGCCAGTCGAAGGAGCCGAAGAACGCCGGATGCAGCTCCCTCGGCGGTGCGAGGTCGTCATCGGAGCTCAAACCGTGGACGATCTGATTCGGGTACTCGCGGTGGATGCAGCCGAGGATCATGTCGACGAGGGGGGCGATGACCTCGAGCGCGTCGTGCGGTCTTTCCGGCTCCGGCATCACCCCTCCCGGTCGTGGATCTGGCTCGGGGAGTGGTGCCGACCCGATCTTCGCTCTCCGAATCGGTGCCGCCCCCCCGACCCCCGTGCTACCCTACCCGCATCTCTACGCTCGATGAAGGGAACGGAAACTCCCCGTGAAACCGATCTCGGTCCACATGGTCTCGCTCGGCTGCCCGAAGAATCTCGTCGACTCCGAGGTGATCCTCGGTCGCATCGGCGCGGAGGGGTTCATCGTTTCCCCCGACCCCGAGACCGCGGACATCCTGATGGTGAACACCTGCGGATTCATCGAGTCGGCGAAGCAGGAGTCGATCGATCACATCCTGGAACTGATCGCGTACAAGGAGACCGACCCCGCGAAACGAGTCGTGGTCGCCGGCTGTCTCGGCCAGCGGTACCCGAACGAGCTGAAGAGCGAGATCCCCGAGATCGACGCGATCGTCGGTCTATCTGAATACTCCCGCATGCCGGCGATCCTCACCGAGCTGGTCACGAACGCGCGCCTCGAACATCCAGTGCAGGTGAAGGCGCCCGACCACCCGGCGTACTCGGAGGGCTCGCGGCTCCGCCTCACCCCCGCGCACAGTGCTTACCTTCGGATCAGCGAGGGGTGCGACAACCCGTGCACCTTCTGCTCGATCCCGAGCTTCCGCGGGAAGTTTCGCTCGAAGCCGGTCCAGGTGGTCATCGACGAAGCCCATGAGCTCGTCGCGAGCGGCGCGAGCGAGATCAACCTGATCTCTCAAGACTTGACGAGTTACGGTTACGACCTCGACTCGGACTACCACCTCCCGAAGCTCCTGAGCGAGTTGGACCAGGTCGATGGCATCCGCTGGATCCGCCTCCTCTACACGTACCCGTACAAGTTCTCGGAAGCGATGATCGATGCGGTCGCCGAGCTCGATCGAGTCATTCCCTACATCGACATGCCGATCCAGCACATCGACGACCTGGTGCTGAAGCGCATGGGCCGGCGCATGGGGGAGCAGGGCACGAGAGATCTCTTCCGACGGATGCGCGATCGCATCCCGGGCTTGGTCCTCCGCACGACCTTCATCGTTGGATTCCCCGGAGAGACCGAGCCCCAGTTCGAGAAGCTGGTCGACTTCGTCCGCGAGATCGAGATCGAGCGCGTCGGCGTCTTCGCCTACTCCGACGAGGACGGCACTCCCGCGGTGAGACTCCCGGAGAAGATCCCGACCGCGATTGCCGAGCAGAGGGTCGAGCGTCTGATGCTCGCCCAACAGCAGGTCGCCTTCGCCTGGAACGAGCGGAGACTCGGGGAAGAGGTCGACGTCCTCATCGATGGCTTGCACGAGAGTGAGCAGGGAACCAGACTCAGCGGCCGCACCTACGCGGAAGCCCCGGAGATCGACGGCAGCATATTCCTCCCCGAGGACGCGGGAAGCCCGGGTGACTACGTCCGGGCGAGGATCACCGCGGTCGAGGAGTACGACCTGGCGGCGGAGCCTGTCTGAGTCTTCGAGCCAGGAAGAGCTGCGATCACTTGCGACGACCAGTTCCAAATCGACCAGGGATCCAATCCTCGGTTCGGTGTACTCTCGCCAGCGTCCCCGTTACGTTGCCGGTCGGTGTCGAAGCGATTCCACGCCCTCGAACCGAATGAGCCCGAGATGCCCCATCCCGCCTGGTGGAACCTCCCGAACCAGATCACGCTGAGCCGCATCGCGCTCGCGTTCGTACTTTTCGCCCTGCTCTCCCTCGAGATTGGCGGTGTCACTCTCTTCGGGAGTCGTTCGATCACTCTCTGGGTCGCGGCGGGCCTGTTCACGGTCTGCGTCTCGACCGACTGGATCGATGGCTGGCTCGCGCGGCGGAGAAAGCAAGTCACGGCGTTCGGGCGGATCGCTGACCCGTTCGCAGACAAGTTGCTCGTCCTCGGCACCCTGATCTACATGATCCCGCTCACCGATCCGATCGAAGCGTGGTTCGTGGTGCTCCTCCTCGCCCGCGAGTTCCTGGTCTCCGGTCTGCGTTCCTACCTCGAGAGTCAGGGGGTTCCATTCGGCGCTCGGTGGGGAGGAAAGATCAAGATGATCGTGCAGTCGGTGATGATCCCCGCAGTGCTCGTCGATCAGGCGATCGCCGAGTCCGGTTCTCCGGTGGATGGGCTGCGCACACTCTCGATCGTTCTCTTGTACGCGACTCTTGTCGCGACACTGCTGTCGATGGTCGACTACCTGCAGGTCGCACGACGTACGATCGCGAAGAAGCAAGAGGAGAAGAGCGAGTGAAGGGTCGG
>JAQBGV010000085.1:0-62844 GCA_032128395.1 Planctomycetota bacterium
ATCTGCTCCTCCGGCTTCGCGCCGGGGATATCGCAAGCGAGGGTCACGTCGATCGCGACCCCCAGGTCGGGCTCGATTCGATGCGCGGCGGTCATCGCGCCCCGCAGACCCACCTCTTCCTGACTCGTCGCAACTGCATAGATCGAAACTTGCAGGTCCGTCACCCGCTTCATCACCTCGATGAGGGTGTAGATACTCACGCGGTTGTCGAGCGACTTCCCACAGCAACGATCCCCGGTCTGGACGAACTCCTGGGCCAGGGTGACGGGGTCACCGATCTCGATCGCCGCCCTCGAAGCGTCACCATCGAGTCCGACGTCGACGAAGAGCTCGGGGACCGTCGGCATCAGTTTGCGGTCCTCCGGGGTCATGATGTGGATCGGTTTCGATCCGACCACACCGATGATCGGACCGCCATGGCTCGAGTCCACTTGCACGCGCTTCGCGATCAGCGTCTTCGGATCGAATCCCCCGAGCGGGGAGAGCCGTAGGAATCCGCGATCGTCGATGTGCTTCACCACGAAGCCGATCTCATCCATGTGACCGGCGAGCATCACCCTCTTGGGGGAGGACCCTTTTCCCTCTCGCACCGCGATCACGTTGCCGATGCCATCGGTCTCGATCCGGTCGGCGATCGGCTCCATCTCCCGGCGGTAGATCGCCCGGATCGAGTCCTCGAACCCCGGGGCTCCGTGGGCCTCGCACAGTTCCTTCAGCAATTTCATTCGGTTCCTCCTCTGATGGTCGCCCAGCTTGTGCGCGGCGCGGAGTGGGGTCAAGCGGCGGGAATCACACCCCGCCGGGAGGTCGGCCATCGCCGCCATCGAGCCGGGAGAGATTCAGGCCTCGGAGGCGCTCCGGCCGCCCGTCGGGGAGATCGATCCTCCACAGCTCCGCGACGAGGTGGTGCTGTCTCGAGAAGGGGTACGGTCGCGGGTGCCTGAGAATCGTGAACTCGAGGCGGGTGATGGTCCCGTCCTCGTCCTCGAACCCGACGAGGTCGGCGCGAGCGGCGTGGGCAGGGCGAAGCGAGGTGCCGGTCAGTCGATCGGGATCGGAGAGGATCCGTCGCAGCTCTTTTCGGGCGCGCCGTTCCTGCCGCCACCGTTCGAAGCGACGGCGGATGCTCTCGATCACCGCTTGCCGTGGCGGCGTCGTGCGCTGATCCGTTCGAGCACATCGCGCTCCTCCATCGAGAGGGAATCGAGCCCACCCCGGCTGACCTTCTCGAGGAGCTCGTCGAGGCGGCGCTCCTCGGGGTCGTCCCGATCGGTGCGCTCGGAGACCTGCCAGGGGCTCTCGTCAAGATGGAGGATGCGCCCGCGTGGGCGACGGCTCCCGCCTCCTCCGAACAGAGCGATCCGTTTCCGCTCGATCACGAGGACGTAGAACATCCCGAAGGCGGAACCGCCGAGGTGGACGGCGTGCCCGATCCCGACCCCCCCTCCCGAGCGTTGCTCGATCAGACCCCAGACATCGAACAGGACCCCGATCGGTACTAGAAACCAGGCGGGCATCGGCAGGATGAAGAAGAGCAGGATCTTCGCCTTGGGGTGGTAGATCGCGAAACAGGCGATGAGCGCCGAAATCGCACCGGAAGCGCCGAGCGCGAACGACATCGGCCAGCCGAGGGACGTGGCGAGCGGATGGGCCGCCGAAGAGACCAAACAAGCCGCGAGGTAGACGAAGAGGAATCGCCTCGGTCCCCATCTGGCCTCGAGCACGCGCCCGAAGCCGTACAGGATGAACATGTTCAGAAAGATGTGGAAGAACCGGTTGTGCGAGAACGCCGCGGTGAGCAGGGTCCAGAACTTCCCGCTCTGGAGGTGCGGGAGACTGATCAGGAAGTTCTCCTGCATGAATCGCGGGTCGCCGAACTGCCAGCCGAGGTACACGATAATGTTGAGCCCTATGATCGCCGGGATCACCCCGACCTTGGGGAACGGGAACCGGGAGCCGGGGCGCATGTATTCGCGATCGCCGATACCCAACAGTTCCATCCCTCCGTGTCGCCGGCCGAGCGGGAAGACTACCCGAAGACCTCCCGGTACGCCTCCGGATGAAAGCCGACGAGCACGGTCCCCCCGGCGACGATCGTCGGCGCACGCAAGTTCCCCGACGGACCGATCATCCCCTCCAGGATGAGATCATCTGCCGGAGGGTCCCTCCTCATGTCGAACTCGCGGACTCTCTTTCCCTTGGCGATCCGCACCCGCTGTGCGGACCGCGCGAGCTCCAGCGCCGCGTCAGGTCCCCGACGCTCCTTCTTTGCGTCGACCCTAGCGGAAAACGGAATCGCATCGCCCAGGAACTCCTGAGCCCTCTTGCAGCTCGTTCAGCCGCTCCGGTAGTAGTACCAGTCGATTTTTTGCCCCATCGATCACCTCTCCCCGTCTGAAACATCGCGGATGAGGATCGCCAGTCGGCGTGCCCCCTCGACGACGCGTGGGCCCGGCCGCCCGAGATAGGCCTCGGAGATCGGCGCGACACGCCGCTCCCGAACCGCCAGAACCTGATCCCAGCCCGCTCGTGAGAGGACCTTCTCCGTCTTGTAGTTGCGCTCTTCGATTCCGCACCACGACACCGCGATCGCCCACACCCCGGTGGCGACCGCATCCTCTGGCTCCACGATGAGACTCTTCACCGCGCGATCGGCGAACGGATTCACGCCGCCCGCGATCTCCAGCAGGTCGGTGACCCAACTGTCTCGCCCCGGCGCGATCACCGGCTTCGGCCACCATTCGACCAGGATCGGCGGGGGCGGGCCGGGGGGCCGGGAGCGGCGGATCTCATCGAACGCCCTCCGCATCGCCGCGACGACTTCCTCCGCCCGGACCGATGCATCGAGACGTTCACCGATCTCGCGGATGTCCCGTTCGATATCTGCCAGACGCTCGGGAGCCGGGGCGATCCACGGGAGCCCGGCCGCCTCGACCGCTTCGACGACCCGCTCGTGCCCGGGAACGGTCAAGGAGGCGAGGACGAGGTCGGGCTCGAGAGCAGCGAGACGTCCGATGTCGATCGAGAGGTCCGGGCCGAGTCGCGGGAGACCGGAGATGACATCCGCTGGATGGTCAGAGTGGTCATCGATTCCGACGAGCCAGTCACCGCGCCCCAGCGCGCAGACGATCTCCGTGTTCGAGCAAGTCAGCGAAACGATTCTCATGAGGGGGAGGATAGCGAAGAGAGTCTCGAGAGCCAGCGGAACACGCTCGCGAGCCGACGCTTGGAGAACGGTGATTCTTCGCGTAGAAAGGAGGGTCCGGTATTCGGCGCGACTCGCTCGGGATGTCCTGGGACGGGTTCGTGGGAAGGATCGTTCGATGAACCAAAAGACCGCGTTCGGAATCGGCTGGGCGCTCTGCGCCGCGATTTCGTTGGCTGCATTCTTCGGGACCCGGGCGGTGCTCGAGGACATGCGTGAGGTAGACTCGAGCCGCTCGGCAGCGGTGACCCTCCTCGAGCGCCGACTCGCGACGCTCGAGCGGCAGGACAGCCTCCGACTGAGACAATTGCACCGACTCGCGGAACGCGAAACCGCCCCGACGGAAGCCCGAGACTCGGCCGCCCCGGCGCCTCGGAGACCAGATCAGGCCGCGGAGCTCCCGCCTCTCCCTCCCTTCAACTTTCCCGGTGCCGTGATCTGCGACCCGAGCGAGTTGACGATCGAAGAACGGGAATACCTCGAGAAGTACCCGCCATCCGCGAACTCGATCGTCGTTCGAGGAAACCAGGGCCAACTCGGAATGTTGAACATCTCCTCGAAACGCGACGGAGTTCGCACCTTTGCGCAGCTCGATGACGAGAACGCGGGGCTGATCGAGGAACTCTCGACGGCGATCATCGACATCGAGGAAGCGCGGCAGCTCGCCCTCGCCGATCTCGTGGGGCGCGGTGCCGGTATGGAGACTGCGTCGATGGCAGAGGCGTTCGAAGTCGGCCAAACTCTCGGCGGCTACTTCGTCCTCCCGGTCGGAGAGGGGTTCCGCGTCTTCGGGGAGGACGAGGTGGAATGTCACCCTCGCGTCGCCCGGGTCGCCTCTCTCCTCGATCGTATCAAGGAGGACTTCGGAGAGTACACCAGCTATGTCGTCAACTGGGTGGATCCGTCGGCACGATAGTCCACGATAGACCACGATAGACTTAGACACGGACAAGGAGCCAACGTGCGGAAGACCATGTTGACCATCGTCGGAGTCGCCTCGATGATCGTGCTCGGAGGATCGGCAACCTACTCGAGCCTGTGCTCCTTCTCATCGGGGAGCTCCTACTTCGACACGCACTCGTACTGCCACAACGCCGTTCAGGTGAACTATCACATCATCTCAGACTGTCCGTGTCGATCCCGCGGAAGCGTCTCTGCCTCCGGGCCGTTCCAGTGCGCCTTCCACTCGATCGTGCAATGGGGCGGCGCATTCAACGCCAACACGATCACGCAGGACGCCCCGACCGCGATGGTCACCACCTATGACATCACGCTCGATTGCGGAGAGTCCTACCGGGTCTCGCTGTCCTGCTCTTGTCTCGGTCGCCCGAGCCACGAGTACTTCAACGATCAAGGCCACTGCGATGGGCCCTGCGAGAACGACCCACCCCAGGGTGGGTAACTCCGGCCCGGCTCCGATGATGGGACTGGCTCGCCGCAGGTGATGCCTGCCCCGGACGCTCGTCGGTACCCCGACTGTCCCCAGACAATCGCATTGTTGAAGATCGGTGGACTTGCGGGCACACGTCCGGGACAGGCATCACCTGCGGCGAGCCAGTCCCATCGTGCGTCTTCGAAGATGAACCACGCAGAGGCCTTCGTGGAGGTACTGGATGCAAGGCGCGAGGGTGCCTCATCGGAGCCCGGGTTGAGCTTCAGCGAACAGAAGAGGGTCGTGGTGGTTGTACTACTCTCGGGAGGATCAGGGACACCAGATTCTGGTAGGCGAGCAGGATCGGGCCGCCGACCGGGGCCACGAGCTGTAGCGGATCGGAGTTCGTCAGATAGACGGCCGCCCGGTGCGAGCTGTCGAGTCGCATCGGGAGCACGGCGAGCGCGGTGATGTCGTTTCGATAGAGCACCTCGTGCCCTGCGATTCTCGGATCGTCGACGACTCGGGGGGCGAGAATCGCCTCGTTGGTGTCCCAAGCGAGTTCGAGTGCCTCGAGGCAGACCAGATCCCCGATGTTCTTCACCGGTTGACCGCGGCGCCCGAACGCTCCGAGGATGCGTACCTCGTCGCCGCGACGGAGCAGGAGACAACCGATCTCCGAGCCGGTTCCCTGGATCATGCAATTGATGACCTTCGGGAGCATGGAGCGGACGTTCGCGCCCTGGCCGAGGTCCTGTAGCAATGTTGCAACCCGCAGGAGTTCCCGCTCCAGCGGTGGGACCACGCGGGGCTCGTCCGAGTTCGGGCTCCGCACCACCCGAGTCCCTCCCCGCTCGCCGTCCTCCTTGGGGTTGGGCTCGATTTCCGACGCGGTTTCGCGGACCGCAACCTTGTCTCCCCCCGTCCCCCCGGAGACGTGATGGAGGAGCAAGTAGCTCTCGCGATACTTGTGGGGGAGCCGGTCGACGATTTCTCGGAGTAGATCCTCTGCGGCGCGGTACGAGGCGCGAGCCTCCTCGAGGTTTCGCCCCTGCACGTGGATCTCCGCGTACTCGAGCTCGACTGCGGCGAGAAGTTCGACGTTCTTCGTGCCTTCGAGAATGCGCCCGACCATGCGCAACTTGTTGAGGAGTTCATCGGGGTCCGCAGTACCCGCCTCGCGCTCGATCCGTACTCCGAGCAGTCGGGCGCGTGCCTCGAGCACCGCGACGTTCAGGGCGACCGCGTTGCCGATCGCCTCCTGGATCAGATTGAGAGCCTGGTCGTAGTCCCCCCGGAGCGCGTGAATCTCGGCGACTTCGAGGAGGCACTCCGCGACGTTCAGGCGGCTCCCCTGCCTGGCGAAGACACCGAGGGCTCGAAAGAGGTCCCCCTCAGCCTTTGAGAGCTGATCTTGGTTCTTGTGCAGTCGTCCGCGCAAGAGGTGGTTCCGTGTAGTGAGAAATCGCATCCGATAGTCGCGTGACAGCTTCAGCGAGTCGCGCATGAAGCGATCCGCCTCTTCGTTGTCGCCGAGACGGAGGTGCACCTCGGCGAGGCGGTGGAGAGCCATCGCTCGGCCGAATGCATCGCCGATCTCCTCGGCGGCGGAACAGGCCTGGTTGAAGTGCTTCAGGGCCTCCATGTACTCGCCGCTCGCCATGTACGCTTCGCCGAGATTGTTCAGCGAGATGATGATCTCGGGGGCGTTCTCGAGGCGCTCCCGGATCTCGAGCGCTCGGGTGTGAAACTCGATCGCCGGCTCGAGTTGTCCCTTGAAGAAATTCGCGCTGCCGATCGTGCTGAAGATCATCGCGTGCTCGCTCTGCTCATCGAGCCCTTCGGCGAAGCGCAGTGCATCCGCTGAGATCTTCATCGCCTTTTCGTACTGACCGAGGCAGACATGCACCCAGGCGAGTGAGCTGTGGACCCGCACCCGCTCGCTGCGGTCCTCATCGGACTCTGCATCGCGCAGGAACTCGGTCGCCTCCTTGTAGCCGCGGAGCGCTTTCGCGTAGTCTCCTTGGATCTCCTCGAGCTTGCCCTTCTTCCGAAGTACTCGGGCCCGGTCGCGCAGCTCGAGACCGTCGGTGTTGTCGCAGTCGAGCAGCAGCTCGTAGCTGGTCAGCGCCGATTCGTAGTCCCCTGAGATCGTAGCGATGTCACCGATCTTCTCGTGGGTCTCGAACCAGGTCCGGAAGTGTTCCTTCGAACCCTCGATCTGCCGGAGGGCATGACGGTAGTGATCGATCGCACGCTTGTGCGCGAAGATCTTCCGGAGCGAGTCTCCGGCGCGGATCGTGTACTCGAGCGCCTTGCCGGGGCGATCGGAGTTCTGGTAGTGGTTCGCCAGGTCCTCGAGGATCTCGTCGTCGTGTCCGGCGTACTCGGCCGAGAGGGCCTCGGCGAGATCGCCGTGGAGCTCCCGGCGTCGCGCTTCGGAGAGATCTTCGTAGACGATCTCCCGGAGCTTCGGCTGGCTGATCGTGAAGAGTGGCTTGCCGCCGTCGATCACCTTCATCACCATGCCGCGATTCTCGAGCTCGCTCAGCGCGCGACGCAGCCCGGTGGTCTCGACGTTCGGGAGACGATCGATCAGCTTGATCAACATCGGCTTGTCGTAGACCGCCATCCACTGAAGGATCGATCGGCGTCCGGTCTCGAGCACCTTCACCCGACGCAGCAGGATCGCCTCGATCCCCTGTGGCATCTCCACGCGGGCGAGATCGGTGCCTTGTCGAATCTTCCAACTGTCCCCGTCGCGGGCGATGATCCCCTCTTCCTGAAGAACCTTCAGGATCTCCACGATGAAGAGTGGATTGCCGCTGGTGCGCTCCTCGAGTCGATCGAGGAAGCCCCGGGGGATCTCCTCGACGGAGAGCATGTGGTGCATCAGCTCTGCGATCTGCGCGCGATTGAACCGGCGGAGCTGAATCTCCTGCGTGCGCTGCTCCTCGCGCAGTTCGTTCAGGGTCTCACGGAGTCCCTCCGGAAGGGTCTCATCGGAACGCATCGTCGCGAGCAGCATCAGTGGCAGCTCGCAGGGGAGCTGGGCGTCGGCGTTCCACACCGCCTTGACGAGGTGCGCGAGAAGCTCAGCGGAAGCGTCGTCGACCCAGTGGAGGTTGTTCAGGTTGATGACGCAGGGGCGCGCCGCGGCCGCCTCCACGATGAAGCCCGCCAAGCTGTCGATGAAGTACAGCCGCTCCTTGTCGGGGCGGAAGCCGGTCTCGTCCTCGACCGGAGTTCCCGATGAACGGAGCTTCGGGCACAGTCGTGCCACCGCCGCCGCGTGCTTCTTGAAAACGTCCGATTCGAGTCCGACGGAGAGCGCGAGCTGCTCGATGATCTCGCGGAACGGCTGGTACGGATCGTGGGCGGTCTCGTACGAGTTGCCGACGTGGACCGGGATCTCCCGCATCTTCAGGAAGTGCGCGAACTCCTCGAAGAGGCGCGACTTTCCGATCCCGATCTCACCCGAGATCAGGAAGAGAGGAGGGCGCCGCCGCCGCTCGTCACGGAGGAGTCGGCTGACCACGGACGTGTCGCCACGCCCGCGATTGCCATTCTTGATCCGTTGGAGCGGCGCCTGGAAGATGGTCTCCGCTTCCTCCTTGAGCTTGTTGAGCTCGGTGCGTCGACCGACGAGCCGAGAGCAGTAGAGATAGGAGACCTGGGTCTCCGCGGTCTCGATCTGGTAGTGCCGTCCCGCTCCGGCATTCAGGGCTTGGATGATCTCGCGCGCCGACGAGAAGCGTCGCTCCGGCTGGTCCTCGAGGAGGCGGAGCAGGATCTCGACCATGTAGTCCGGTTGCGAGCGGACCTGCTGGCGCACGTCCTCGCGCCAGTTCGTGCGCTCGCGGGAGACCGTGCCGCCATCGTCGCCGACGAACGGCAGCTTGCCGGTCAAGATCTGGAAGAGGGTGACCCCGAGCGAGTAGAGGTCCGCCCTCTTGTCGGGATTCCTCCCCTGGATGATCTCCGGCGCGACGTAGTTGAGCGTTCCCTTGATCGCGAAGTCGAAAGTCCCGGAGAGCTGTTCCGCGAGCCCGAAGTCGATCAGCTTCACCCGCGGGGGCCCGCTCCCGTTCTCGGAGGACTTCGGCGCGTCGGCGTTCCACTGCACCTTCGAACTGTCGTCCGAGCCGATGCTGCGATCGCGGGTGACCAGGATGTTGTCGGGCTTGATGTCGAAGTGGACGTACCCCTGGGTGTGGATGTACTCGAGGGCACGGCAGATCTGGGCGATGACGTCGTGGAGCTCTTCCTCCGAGATCTCGCGGGTGGCGGTGAAGAGATCCTGACCCCGGATGTACTCGCTGACAATGTAGAAGTCGTCGGAGTCGCGAATGCGGCCGAAGTCGTAGACCCGGGCGAGGTTCGGGTGCCGTAGCCGGGTGAGGGCTTCGTATTCCCCCTTCGACCAGACCTCCGTGTCTTCGAGGGTCTCGGACTTGAGGATCTTCAGGGCGACCCGACGGTGGATGCGGACCAGGTCCTCCGCGAGGTACACCGTCCCCCATCGCACCTGCGCCGAGTCGACGGATCACCTGATAGCGGTGGTTGATGAAGTCGCCGGCGGCGAAGGATCCGGTCCCCATGGCTCCCCTGCGATGCGTGCAGCCCCTCTGCTCGCAACCCTCCCCCGGGACCGACCGGAGGGTCTGTTCGAAGTCTACAACGGGGGGAGGATTGTCGGCGAACCGCCCGTCGCCTGCGCGCCGGAGAACTCGGGCTACCGCGGCCCCGCCAGAACCCTCTTCCGCGCATCCACCCACTCCGGAACCGGGACCCCCTGGATCTCGACGTCTCGGAGGAGCCCACCGGCCGGGATCGCGAGCCAGATCCAGGCGGGAGGTGGATCGTCGGCGGTAGCGAGGTGGAGGCCAGGGTTGTCCCCGAGTCGCCACAGACCAGCCTCGTAGTGGAGCTCGATGCGAAGTCGATCGGAGTTCTCGGGATCGGCCGGGAGGATCCATGGTGCGCCCCCCCCGGCATGGAGCTGCAGCAAGATCGTCGACGGAGTCCCTGAGGCCGCGCGACACTCACCGCTCCTCACCACTCCCTCGGCTCCCCCAATTCCACCGCCCCCCGCGAAGCCGATCGCGGCATCCCCTCGGCCGACCACGAGCACCCAGGATCCGTCGGGGACTCCGACCTCAAGGACGAGGTCGAACATCCCCTGGAACGGGACCGAGAGTTCGAGCCTCTGCTGGGGTTCGCCCCCGCGAGCGCGCCGTCCCCCCGGCTCGGCGGGCCAGCGATCGCGATCTCCCCGCCACTCCTCGAGGAGGTGCGGATCTTCTCCCTCCCATCGGAAGGTCGGGATTTCTCCCCACTCCCCGCGCACCCTCGCGACGAAGGCTCCGCTGCGCAGGAAAGCGCCCATCTGGAGCTCGGTCCGGCTCTTCAACGCGAGATCGGACGCGGTCCTCGCGGCGACGGTCGAAGCGAGACGAGGCGCCGCCAGTCTCGCCCACCGCTCCTCCGCACCATCGCGGTCGAAGACTCGGCGGGCCGCGTTCGCCTCCTCCGCGAGCCGGGCCGCCTCGATCTCCGCGAGCGGATCCGCCGCCACCTCGCACTCGGCGAGGAGGACTCCGAGAAGCGTCGGGTCGATCTCGTCGAGCAGTCCCGCGGCGTCCAGTTTCTCGAGGAGAGACCCGCGGACTCCTGCGAGCTCCGGGTGTGAAGCGAGCCAGCCGAGTGCGATCTCCTCGAGGATACGCTCCCCCGGAGAGCGCCACGGCTCCGGGAGCCTCCCTTCGAGCAACTCGGATCGGACGAACCTCGGTCGCTCGCTGGAGCGAAGGGCGCTGTCGGTCATCGCGGCGTCGATCGCCACGAGGAACGGCAACCCGCCCAGTTCTCGTCGAATCCTGAGTCGGTACCAGGCGAGATCCACCGACGTCTCCGAGTCGAGCGACCTCCACAGCTGCCAGCGTTGGAGCGGCCCGGCGGCACTGTCGAAGTCGAGGAGCAGGCGCGCGAGTCGAGCATGACGCTCCGACAGGATCGATTCTCCCGCCTGCCGCCAGGCGACGTCGAACGACCCGGCGCGGAGCTGCGCGGGAAAGCGATCGAGCTCTTCGAGTGCAGCGTGATAGCGACCCGTGGCGCGGTGCCCCTCGACCGCTTCGGCGACCTCTTCCCAAGGTCCTGCGGCAGCGGCCGAGAGTTCGAGGGCGAGCTCCGTGCGCCAACGATCGGTCTCCGGGAAACCGCTCCCCTCGCCGGCGAGCCACTCGAAGGACGCCGGGAAGTCGCCGTCGCGATCTGCCCGGGCCGACTCCCAGAGTGCCGCGCGGTGCAGGGCACCGGCATCGACCGGGTCGATCCCGCTCGACGTCGTCCCCCCGCCGGGGCTGGGTCTCTCGTCCCCATCCCCGAACCGAGGGCCCGCGACGATGCCGATCGCGATCCCGACCGCGACGACGGAGACGACCAGCGCCAACCAGATTCCGCGACGTGGCCGGACGGCGTCCACCGCCACGGGCACCGAGTCGAACTGGGTGGTCGCGTCTGGATCCGAAGAAGGCTCTGGAAGCAGCGGCTCGAGGGCAGAGAGCAACGCCACGCCTCCTTGGTATCGATCCTCGGGGCGCTCCTCGAGCAGTCGCATCACGATCGTCCCGAGATCGGGGGGGATCCCCTCGCCCACCTCGACGAGCGGGCGGATCGGCTCGGCCATCTCAGCTCGGAGCTGGTCGATCGAACGTGATGTCCGGTGCGGTCGGCCGGCGAGAAGGTGGTACATGGTCGCACCGAGCGCGTACAGATCGGCGCGGTGGTCGATGTGGTCTCCGGAGAGCACCTCCGGGGCGATGTAGGGGGGTGTCCCGTGCGCGGTCATCCCGGCGCGGGGTTTCCCCGGAGGACCGCAGAGGCCGAGATCCGCCAGCTTGACCACGCCGTCGCGCGTGATGATGAAATTGCTCGGCTTGACGTCGCCGTGGACCCAGCGCTGTCGTTCGAGGACCTCGAGGGCGCGGGCGCCCTGCACGAACCACCCGATTCCTTCCCCGGTCGGGATCACACCTCTTCGCTTCAGGACCTGGTACAGGTTCTCGCCGTCGATGAACTCCATCACCAGGTACGGGAGGTCTCCGTCGATCCCCGCGTCGTAGGCGTGGACGATGTTGGGGTGGTTGAAGCTGCCGGCGCTCTTCGCCTCGCGAAGGAATCGTTGAACGCTGGTGGGATTCTCGAGTCGGTCGCCGGCGAGGAGCTTGAGGGCGACGCTGCGCCCGAGGCTCGGGTCGATCGCCTCGAAGACGAGCCCCATCCCCCCTTGCCCGACCTTGCGCTTGAGCTGGTATCGCCCGATTCGGCGTCGAGCCTGGCCGGTGATCTCTCGCTCCCACCGCCGGACCTTCGACGGATCGACGCGAAATTGGCGGGTGAGGAGCTCGCCGCAGCTCGAGTGCAGGCCTCCGCGATCCCAGCTGTCGATGATCGAGAGAAGACGGGAGAGCGCCTCCCGGTCGATCGCCCCCTCGTCGACGGCACGCAGCGCGACCAGGATGTCCTCGAGCGACATCGGGCGTCCTTCCGAGGCTCACCGCAGAGGCGACCGACGCAGTCGTCGCTCGTTCAGGAACCCACCGATTGGACCGCCTCGCGCTGGGCTTCCCGCAGGCGATCGGGGAACGGATTGTCCCGGATGATCTTTTCTTCCTCCGACTCGATGTGCGCGAGCCGGTTGCGGATTCCCTGGCCGATCTCGGGGCGTCTCACCAGCTCTGCGCTGCCGGGGATCGCGTCGCTCACTTGTTCGAGCTCGTTGCGACAGACGCCGAGAACGCGGAAGGCGAGCTCCTGCCACCAATTCTTCACCCGGTTGTCCTTCGTCGTCTTCGCGCGCTGGAGATAGTCGGGCACACGGTCCTGCAGCAGCTCGTCGACGAGCGCGAGTCTCAGATCGACTTCGCGATAGGTCACCGGAGGATTCACTGCGCCGAGCTGGTCGTTCAGCTTCATGTTCTCCCCCCAGGATGCTCCATCTCCTCCTCCACCGGGGGGCATCCCCGCGAGATAGAGGATCAGGTACATCCCCGCCGGGATCGCCACCGCCCAGATGACCCCGAGGACGATGTCCATCGGGTCCATCGAGTTTTCGGAATCTTCGGTGCGGATGACCGCCGGAGCCGGCTTGGCGGCCTGGGGTCTGCGCGATCTTGCGGAAGGGGGCATTCGGAACTCCGGGTCAGCTGGGCTAGTCGTCTTTTTCGCCGAGCCCGAAATTCAAGGATTTGTTCAAGTCATCCATCCAGACCACGAGATCCTTCGCGTCACGGTTGTATCCGTTGTACTCGTCGGGCAGGTCCCCGGTGATCGGGTCGCGTACTGGTTCCAGCATCACGTCGATCTCTTCGAGCACGCCGCTGATGAATTCCATCGTCTGCTCCACCTTGGCTTGGAATGCCTGGACCTTCGTATCATCGGTGCGGAGCGCGATCGTGTCGAGGTACCGGCCCTCCGCCTCGCGGATCTTCTCCTTGATCAGCTGCCACTCGGACTTGTTCGTCGTCTCTTTCACGACTGGACTCGTGCCTGCGGGCCCAGCCTGATCATCGCGTAGGAACTTCGCCCAGATGAAGACCCCCGCGCTCGCGACGATCAGGAACAATAGACCGATCGTCAGGGCCGGCGGTGCGCCCGACTTCTTTCCCGGCACGTACTCCTCGCGCTCTGAATCGTCCGTCCCCTCGAGCCGAGGGCCCGCGGGGCCACGCCCTCCAGGACGCGGAGCCTGACGGCGGGCGGCCGGGACGGGACGCTGGGGTCGCGGTGCTGGCATCTCGAGTCTCCTGGGGCTCAGGGGCCCGAACTGACGGACGGAAGGGCAACCACGGGGCGCCCAACCAGGTTCCGCTCCGAGGGTTCCATTCACCCGGGTCCCACTCGCCCGGTCATTCTGGGGAGCAGGCGACGCCCGTGGGTGGGGGGAGCGGGCATGCCTGGCGACCGATTCTCTCAGCCTCCCGAGCATGCGCGCAAGACGGGAAGCGTATCTTCCCACCGGGGGGGGGTCAATCGCCGGGAGGATCCCCCGGCTCGATCCAAAGGGCCCAGACCGGCCCGTCCGCGGTGATCTTCAGATCCTCCCGAGTCCCGGCGGGGACGAATATCACACCGCCCGGGGAAACAGAGAGTCCCTCACCTCCTTCGAGTCGGGCTCCCGCCCCTTCGAGGAGGGCGAGGATTCCGAACCGGTCCCCCCGACGGATGATCGGGATCTCGATCCCCGGTCCCCACCAGATGTCGAGCCGGAAGTACCGACCGTCGATGGCACGGGTCCAGCGGTCCCCGATCGGAATCTCCGGTAGGGGGCAAGGAGGGGTCGGATCGGGAGGGATCGCCTGGGCTGCCTCGAGGAGGTGCAGCGGGCGCGGCTTGTTGTCGAGGCCGACCCGGCCCCAATCGTGGATGCGCCACGTGATGTCCGAGGACTGCTGAATCTCCGCGAGGAGAATGCCACCCCCGATCGCGTGGACGAGCCCGGCGGGGATCTCGACGACATTCCCTCGTTCGACCGGGACGATCTGCAGCCCCTCGACGCCGTCCCCTGTCCGCGCGGCTGCGACATAGCGGGCGAGGTCCCACCCTTCCTCGAATCCGACGTAGATCCGAGCGCCCGGGGCCGCATCGAGGATGACCCAGGACTCGCTCTTCCCTCTCCCCGGCCGTCCGAGGCGACGGAGGAGACCATCGGACGGGTGGACCTGGACGGAGAGGGTCTCGCAGGCATCGATGTACTTGAAGAGCAGGGGGAGCTCGGGGGCCCCGTCGGAGCCGATCGCAATCCCCGCCTTGCCGAGGATCCCCATCGGATCCTCCCTGAAGACTGCGCGCAGGCTCCTCCCGGCGTGTGCCCCGGAGATGACTCTCGAGTGCAGCGCGGGATCGATGTCGACGTCGGAGACTTCCCACGTCTCACCCACAGGTAGAAGCTCCCCGCTCGGATCCAACGGAGGATCCAGCTCGGGGTGGATGTCGGTGAGGAGACGGGTGCCCCCCCAGACCCGGGGGACGGGGATCGGCGCGAGGAGGAATGGTACGGGGATCACCCCTCGCCCGCCTCGCCAGTGGGGGCACGTTGCTTTCGCTTCGCTCGTCGCGCCCCGCGCGCCAGCTCGTCCCGCATGAGGGCGACGAAGGCACCGAAGCGTTCCCGGTTCTCCTCGCCGAGCTCACAGAGGAGCTGATGGGCGGAGAGGATCATGTCGAGGCGCTCTTCTTCGGAGCAGTCGCGTTCGAGGCGGCGCATCGGGATTTGGGGGAGGGTGACCGGTTGGGGAAGGATCTCGATCAGGCGATCGATCCCGACCTCCGCGAGGACCCGCAGGACGGGTGCGGAGACGTTGATCGCGGTGACCTGCGCTCGCCGTTCATCCCCCCCTGCTCGGCCGAGCTTGAGGCCGAGGACGATTCCGAGGAAGGTCGAATCGAGAGCCTCGCAGCTGGAGAAGTCGAGGACGAACTCGCGGTATCCGCGTTCTTGTGTGCTCCGGGTGAATTCTTCGAAGGGAGCGCTGTTGTTCATGTTCGCGATACCGATGACGCGGCAGTAGACGACGTCGGTGTCGCACGTCGCGAGGACATGTCCTCGCTCGCCCCAGTTCAGCATGCGTGCTCTCCTGGAACGATGTCACCAGAGACTTGCTCCCCGACAGGAGCCCCGCCGGGCTGATCGTCGACCGGGGTCGATTCTCCCGTACAGGCCGCTTCGAGCATCTCCCGCGCCTCCGCAAGAGATCGTTCGGTACGGCCGGATCCGCGCATCATCGCAGCGATCTCCTCGACCCGACGATCTCCGTCGACTCGTTCCACCGTCGTGACTGTCCGCTCACCCACTACGCGCTTCACGACGCGGAGCTGACGTTTCCCGTAGCAGGCCAGCTGCGGCAAATGGGTAACGCAGAGGACCTGGTGGCGCTCGCCGATCTCGCGAAGTTTCGTCCCGAGGGCGGCCCCGAGACGGCCGCCGACCCCGGCGTCGATCTCGTCGAAGACGAGGGTCGCGACCGAGTCACGCGCTGCGAGCGTCCGCTTCAAGGATAGCATGACACGGGAGAGTTCACCCCCCGACGCGATGTCCCGGAGTGGGCTCGCCGGCTCACCAGGATTCGGGCCGAAGAGCCACTCGATTCGGTCCGCTCCCGTCTCGCCCAATCCCCCCCAGCGGCCCTCATCGATCGGTTCCCGCCGAGCCTCGATCGTCGCGCCCTGCATTCCGAGGTCGGCGATCTCGACGGTGAGGAGCGAGGAGAGTTCCGCCCAGGCGCGTCCTCGTCGTCGGGTGAGCGACTTCGAGCGCTTGCGGAGCTCCGCGATCGCGGTGGTCAGCTCCTCTTCGAGTCCGGGGAGGGACTCGTCCGCCCGCAAGAGCGTCGCCAGCTCCTCGCCGAGCTCTTCGCGATAGCGGACGAGATCGTCTCCACGCCGGCGAAATCGCTCCTCGAGGGTGACGAGTCGATCGAACCGACGACGCATCCCCTCGAGGGTCTCCGAGTCGATGTCGAGGGTATCTGCGATCGCGGCGAGGCTTCGAAGGCCTTCCTCGAGCTGCTCGCAAAGGTCGGAACAGAGCGCCCCGAACTCCCCGAGCTCCCGATTCCGGGCCCCGAGGGCACCGTATTCTCGAGCCGCTGTCCCGAGCACGTCGACCAGGCTTCCCTCGGCCTCGTGGAAATGCTCGAGAGTGGTCGCGATCCGGTGGCCGACCTCATCGCGGTCTTCGAGCAACCCCAGCTCCTCCTCGAGCCGGTCGCGCTCGCCGGGGCGCGGATTCGCATCATCCAGTTCGACGATGAGGTGCTCGAGGGAGAGACGGCGCTCCGCTCGGGTCTCGGCGTCTCCCCTCCGCGACTCCAGATGGGCCTCGAGCGCTCGGGTCCGCCGAAAGAGGGTCGAATACTCGTTGCGCACCTCGGTGAGCCCGGCGAACCGATCGGCGGCCTCGAGCTGGGTTCGCGGATCGAGCAGGCTCAGTTGCGTCTGCTGGCCGTGGATCTCGATCAACCGCGGCCCCACAGATCGAAGGAGACTCGCGGGCACCTCACGCCCGTTCAGCCGAGACCGATGGCGACCATGGCGGACGAGCCGCCGTTCGACGAGCAGTTCCCCATCCTCGATCTCTATCCCGGTCTTGTCGGCGATCTCGGCCCTGAGAAGTTCGTCGTCGATGATGAACAGGCCGGAGACCGTCGATTCGTCGCACCCGGTACGGATCCACTCGGCGCTGGGACGCTCCCCCCGCAGAAGGGAGAGTGAAGCGAGGAGCATCGACTTTCCGACCCCGGTCTCGCCGGTGATCACCTGCAGACCGGAGCCGAACTCGAGGTCCGCGCTCTCGATCAACCCGAGGTCGCGAACCGTCAGCGAGGCGAGCATGTGCTGGGAATGGCCTTTCTCACGCCCCCGACTTCAACTCGGTCTCGGGTCGGGGGAAACGGCGAACAAGCCGTGGCGTCAAGATACTCGCTTGCCGGGGTTCACTTCGCGATCGGGGCACAGGACCGACACTGTGTCGCCATCCTGGACCGCGAGGAGCATCCCCCGAGACTCTTGTCCTCGGATCATCGCAGGTTCGAGATTCCACACGACCACAATCGTTCGACCGACCAATTCCTCGGGGGAGTAGTGTTGACGGATCCCGGCGACCAGTTGCCGTTCCTCGGATCCACCGTCGATGCGCAACAGATAGAGTCGATCGGCATCGGGGTGAGGGCTCACTTCGAGCACTTTTGCCGTGCGCAGCTCGATCTTGGTGAACTCGTCGAAGGTGACGGTGTCCAAGGGTGCCTCCTGCCCCGCGGTCGAGCGGGGGGGCCGTCATACCTCCCCGTACCACCCCCTTCAAGCTCGATCGGGGGGGATTGGATCACCGCAGAGCTCCTCTCCACCCTGAAAGAAGAACGACCACCGCCGGGAGCGCCGGGGGTGGTCGTCTAGCGTCGGATCCATTCGAGCGTGCGCGAATCGCTCCTGGTTCAGAACGATTCGTCGAGGAGTCGCTCCACCGCTGCGCGTAGTATCTCATCGGTGTCGTAGACACCGTCGGCGATCGCCTGGCGTGCAGCCTCGATCTTTTCGGCGCGAACCTCCGGAACTTGCCGCAACTTCGCGAGGAAGCGCGCCTGGTCCGAAATCTCAGCCTGGTCGGTCTTCGCGACCTTGGTCGCTGCGGAGGCGTCCGCTGCCTTCGCCGCCGGCCGATTCGGCTGCACCGGCTGCGGTCCCTGGACCCCGCCGGTCTGCTGGATGTTCAACGATCCCCCTCTCACGGGCGACGCGACGCAATTGGACTCGTGCGACCCCGCCTCACCGAGATCGCCGTCCCGAGAGCAAGGCCCTCCTGACCCTCTTCCGGTCCGTCATCCCGATGTCGGACGGAACTCCCCACTCCTTGAGCCCGCTCTCGAAAAAAATCCAAAACTCCGGAGAGCGAACTGCCCCGACTCCCTCCAAGCCCAACCACTATCACCCTTTAGCAAGAGTCCTTCAAGTGACTAGTAGGCGGCAAGAAGCCATCTACATCCCCGGACCCAAGACCGAGCCGGCCGAAAAGGGCCGACGAGCCCCAGCGCGCAGGCCACCAGCCGAGCTGGCGAGAAGGGACGATGAGCCAGCGCACTCCTGAATCAGAAGCGAGGAGCGGGACGAGGGGTAGGTAAGTGCAAGGCGAGAGGTGCCGCCCGACCGCAGGCGCGGGTTCCGCCCCGTCGAGGATCGAGTGGGGGCTCCCGACGGGGCAAACGCCCGCTCATTGTCACGCCGCGTTCGCGGGGGAAAAAAAGTGGCCCTCCCGGACCAACCGGGAGGGCGCCACCCCACCGTGACGCCCTCTGTCTCTCGCGCGGGACCCGCGTATCGCGCGAGAAGACGTACGTTGAGAGCGACCGATGTCGACCCCCCGGCCCACAAGGCTAGGGGGCATTTTCGCTGATTGATGTCCTAGTAGAAGTCCGGATCGGTCCGCATTGCTTTCGGCGGTTTCGCAACACTCGCTGGATCCAACATGAACTGCACCGGCGAGGTCGAGGCTCGGCCCGAATTCACGCCGAAGAGCTCGAAGACTCCGCCGGCAGGAGGATCGGCCTCCTCAGCCGGGGGCGACCCGCAGTCGTCGGACTCGATGATCACCTGAAAGACACCTCCTCCACCAGGAAGCGAGAAGGTGTGGAGCCCGGGACCACTCGAGGTGGGCGCAGCCGAGGTGCCGCCGCCGCGCCCACAGACCGGGCAGGTACCCGAGGTGGGAGATGCCGGGGCAGTCGGGGCCGTTCTCGGCCGCCGGCGCTGCACCGCAACTGGAGCGCGGGGGGTGGAGATCCGAGGATCGACCAGGACGGCATGCGGTCGGGGAGCGACCGGGACCCGCACACCCGATTGTGGCTCAAAGAACGATCGCACTCCAGCCGCCGCCGCCCCACCGTTCGCGCAGCAGGGGCAGCTACACCCGGTCGTGGACCGGGAAGCCCCCGGGGCTGGAGTCGGTGCGAGCCGGATGACGTGCCGACCGTTGTGCATCTGGGGGGCCGTAGGGGCGGTCGTCTTCGTCTTTCTCTTGATCTTCGGCGTTCGATTCCCTGAGTCTTCCTGACCCTGCTCGAACCAGACCCCCCCGTCGTGCCCTTCGAGTGCATGCTGCAGGTGCTCGCGCAGCGCCTCGTTGTCGATCCCCTGGAGGCGCCCCTCGAGCGCGCCTTGCAGGTGCTCGTGCATCGCCTGCTGGTCGACTCCGTGAAGTTGCCCTTCGAGCGCCTTCTGAAGCTGCTCGTGGAGCGCGCCGGAGTTCTTGGGATCGAAGCGGAGGACCCTTCGATCTCCATCGGTCTCGATGACAAGGACGCCGTGGGAGCCGTCCACCCTGACGTCGACGTCAACGTCCGGAGCGACCTCGAACACCTGAGTCCCGGGGAGCCCACGCAGGATCTTCCTCTGGACGCGCGGATCATCTCCGGCTCTGGTGCTCTCGATGAAATCTGCGCCTTCGATGATCTCCTCGATCTCCTGGGCGTCGCCACCGAACTCGACGTCGTCATCGGCGAGTTTCCGGAGAATCGTTCGGAAGTCCTGGGCATTCTTCGCCGGTTTCGCCTGCTTCTCGATCGCCTTCCGCGACTTCTTCAGCGCCTTGCGTTCGTTCTCGAGGGCCTTCAGCTCCGCGCGGATGGCTGCGATCTTCGCCTCGAGCTCGTCGCGCCTGACTTCGAGCTCGTCGTCGACCGATCCCGTGTTCACATCATCGCCGAGGCTACATGTGATCTGCATGCAGCCCTTCGCCTCACCGGCGTCCCCCGCGATCGCCGCTGCGTCTGGGGCTGAAGCTGCCGCGATCAGGGTCACCACGCAGGCGACCAGTCCGCGACGGAGCGGTGGGTGAGAAGCAAATCGAACCATCGTTGGAACCCTTCTTGGAAGTCTTTAGAGCGATTTGCCCGCAAGTGTGACCGTCACGGTCCGAGCGGCCCCGCGGTGCAATGTCTCGAGTTCGATCTCGCCCCGCTTGTCCTGGGGATCGACCGCCTCTCGGAGGGCTTTCCGCAGTGCGGTCACGCCGTCGACCGGAACTCCACCGGCGGTCAGCAAGATATCGTGCTTCTCGAGCCCGGCTCGCTCGGCGCGGCTCCCCGGAACGATCTCTCCGAGCAGCACTCCACGCCCGTCGGGAATCGACAGATGGACGCGCAGTGAAGGGTGAAGGGTCTCGAGGACCACGCCGAGCGACGATTCCTCGGCGAAGCTGGTTTCCCTGAAGGTGTCGAACACCTTCTCGCCGTCATTCCAGATCTGAACCCGGGATGAGCCCGAATCGAATCCCTCGCCGAACAATTCGCCCGGCCAATTCTCGGCGACGGAGGGGAAGTCCGTGAGCTTCCGCTGCAATCGCTCGCGCAGCTCCGCGATCCGCTCGTCGATCCGGCCGAAGTTTCCGAATTCACCAAGATCTCGGAGGGCCAGACCCCCGAAGTCGAACTCACGCGCTCCGAAGTCTCGCATGCGGAGGCGTTCTGGAGTCCGAAGTTCGAGTCGATCGAAGATCTCATCGAGTCGACGCCTCGCCTCGTCGAAGGCAGGGTCGGCGAGTTCCGATAGGTCGCGGAACCGACCTCCGCGATCGCTGTGCTCCACCTCTTCAGCGGCGGCGCGCCCCACGATCGCTTCGATCAGAGCCTGGGCCCGGCGCCGCAGCTCCGGATCCTTGCTCTCGAGCCCTTTCCGCAGAGCGGGGAGCGCAGCTTCCCCCTGCATCAAGAGCTCTCGGGAGGCTTGCTGCCGAACCCGGTAGCTCGAGTCCGCGAGCGACTCGACCATCGCGGACACCGCCGCATCGTCCTGATTGTGCTCAGAAACGGTGGAGTCTGGCTGGTCCATGCTGGAGCGGGCCGCGGCGGCCGCCGCGAGGAGAGGGAGGACCGGAGTCCCGGCGAGACCGAGAACGGCTACCAAGGCGAACCGGACGGACAGGGAGGGCGCCCGATTCTCAGAATGGGTGTGGGAGTGTTGGCAGCGGCTCGACAACCCGAGACTCCGGCTCATGGGTTCTTTGTCCTTTCGAAGACGGGTTCTCTTACAAAGTCCGTACCACTTACCCCGAACAGATCGCCCCGGTCGCAGGGTTCCGCATAAGTCGTTTCGAGCAGTGGGGCTAGGCGGAGCGGAAACCGATAGCGTCGGGTGGGATGAGCAGCACCCTCCACGGGGGAGTTGGGACTTTGCCCCTTCTCCGCCGGGAGGGCGCCGCAATTGAGGTCGGGCTCGTCTCGACACGTAGAGGACCACCCCACTGCTCTCAGTCGAGCGGGATGTCGAGGATCGTCGTCTCGCCCTCGAAGACTTGAGCGTCGTACTGGACGCCACCGTCGCGCAGCTTCTCGTCGTTCTCTCGCGATCCGAAGTTCATCACTCGCAGAACGTAGTCGCCGGACGGAAGTCCTGTGATCGAGTACCAGCCCTTTCGATCGGTCACCACGCGCCGGTCCTGTCCCTTGCCACCGCTGGCTAGGAGGACCGATTGGCTCGCCACTCCAACCCCGCCGCGGGTGACAGTCCCTTCGATCGTCCCTCCAGCTCCGAGGGCCATCTCCAGATCCTTGGTGCCGGACTGTACGTCCCGGACGACCTCGGACATGTACGACCGGTGCTCGAACTTCAGGGTCACGCGCTGGGAGGAGAGCCCGATCAGGTCGAAGGAACCGTCCGCGGCGGTGGTCACAAGATCGCGCCGGCCCGCTGCGGGCTGCGGGCGAGTCTCCGTGACCGGGAGGAAGTGGCGGTTGCCGCCGATCACGGTGACGGTCGCGCCGGGAATGGGTTCACCGGTCCGCGCGTCGATGATGAATCCGGAGATCCGCCCTCCTTCACCGAGTGCGACGGAGGGAAGTTCGCTGACGCGGTCCGACTGGACAACGATGTTCTCGAGGATCTCGGGTGCGAATCCCGGAGCCCCGATCATCACCTCATAGACTCCGGGCTGTAGGCCGTCGAATTCGTACGATCCGTTCGTGTTGGAGAAGGTGCGCGCGGCGACTCGGGGCTTCGCTCGGCCGTCGAGGTCGATCAGCTTCGGCGAAACGCTGAAGGCGCGCAGTGGCTCGCCAGATTCGGCGTAAGCCATGCCGCGAATCGCACCGAACGCTTCGAGGACGAAGTCGACCCCCTCCTGGTTCACCGGCTGCTCGAAGAGCCGGACATTCCCGTAGCCCGTCGTCTCGGCCTCCACATCGACTGGGAAGTACCCGAGCTCGTCGAAGTGGTACTGACCGTTCGTGTCGGTCGAGGTGGTGAGTTTCTTCAGCCCCGCAGAGGTGTCGATGACCGTCACCCGAGCGTTCGCGAGGGGTGCCCCGAGAGAATTCCGGACCGTCCCGGAGATGTGGGCACCTGTCGTCATGCGGACTTCGACCCCGGTGGTGGTCCGGCCCTCGGTCACCTGGAGACCAGTGACTTCGATCGTCAGGTAGCCCCTCGCGGCGCAGAGCAGAGTCAGCTCTCCCGAGTCGAGGCGGCGGAGAGTGTAGTTGCCCTGGGCGTCGGTGTACGCCTTGTTGGTGAGGGACGCCGGGTTCACAACGCTCATCACGTCGTCCTTGGCCCCGACCGTCGCATCCGCGACGGGTTGACCGTTCTCATCGATCACCCGGCCCGAGATCGCACCTCCGATCCTCATCACGAGCTCGAGTCCGGACAGCTCCTGGCCGGACTCGAGGGCGAATATTTCTCCGCGACTCGTCAGGTAGTTGTGGTGGGCACCCTCGAGGAACGTCTCCCCGCCTGCTTCGACCTGCGAGAGGATAAAGCTCCCATCGGCGGCAGAGGTCGTCATCTCACCGACGCTCACTACCACCGCGTTGGTCGCGTGGGTGCGCCGAGCGCTGATCCGGACCCCCTCGATCGCCTGACCGTTTGCGTCGATCACCATGCCACGCACGGTGCCGTTGCGCTCGAGGAAGAAGTTCTCGGGTCCGGTGACGATCCCTTCGGTGACGTCCATCTTGTAGTTCGCGACCCGCTGATACCCCAGGGCGTCGATGTTGACGTGGGCGACTCCGCGGCGCTGCTCGCTGATCCCCCGCACGAAGAAGACCCCCGAGGCATCGGAGATCCCCGACTTTTGCTCGCCACCGACGTCGTGCACCGTGATCACCGCTCCGGCGACCGGCTCGTTGCTCGTCGCATCGAACACCGCACCGGTGACCGCGCATCCCTCGGTCAGGTGAATCGTCAGCTGCTGATCGGAGGTCTGGAGCTTCGCATCGACATGGGTGGCGAAGTCTTCGTGA
Organism: Planctomycetota bacterium; assembly: GCA_032128395.1. Taxonomy (GTDB): domain Bacteria; phylum Planctomycetota; class UBA8108; order UBA1146; family UBA1146; genus JAQBGV01. The sequence continues at coordinate 23,369 of JAQBGV010000085.1, forward strand.
CTCACGACTAGGCGGAAATTTCCCGCCCCCAAGCTGTCGAAGACGAATTCCCCCGCACCGTCCGTGACGATGGAGTCATCGTTGAAATCCGTGGGTGGGCTCGCCGGCTGGCCGCCGCCGACCGGGTTCACTTTGCAGCGAGCACCCTCGAGCACCGAGCCGAATGGGTCGTAAACGACCCCGCGAATCGTGCTTCCCGGATCGAGTGAAATCAGAAGCTCCGACTGCTGACCAAGCTCGACACGCACTTTTTCGAGCCCATGCGTCTGGTAGCCACTCGCACGGGCGACGAGACGGTAGTCGAACTCCCCACCGATGGCATCGAAGTGGAACGTACCGCTCGCGTCGGTCTCCCGCCGATCGAGCGGCGGAAGAACACGCTCGAGGATGATCTCCATCAAGTCTTGGCTGTCGCTCGAGCGGTAGATCTCTACGAGCGCACCGGCGATCGGTCCCCCTGCGACATCGACGACGGTGCCGATCAATTGCCCGCCGATCTGCAGATTGAAATCGACCCCTACCGAGCCGGCTTTCACGAAACGACGCTCCTCGGGGGCGAAGGTGGAAGCGATCACCTGGAGTCGATAGGAGTCATTCTCGAGTCCGACGATCGTGTACTCACCCGCCTCGTCCGAGGTGGCGAAGACCCCGGGCTCGTTCTTCATGTCTTCGAATTCGATCAGATGGAGGATCCGCTCTTCGAAGGACTCCTCCGGGTCGACTCGTTCGAGGAACGCACCGACGAGAGCCCCGGAAACCGGTGCGCCGAGGGGGTCGCGAATCGTCCCTCGAATCGTCAGTCCGCTCGCGAGAATGAGCTCGATCACCGGCTGCTCGGCGCCCTCGGCGAGTGTCACTCGCTTCTTCGCGGTCGGGTACCCCGCAGCGCTCGCCGCAAAGTCGTAGATCCCGGAGGCGAGGCCCTCGAACCGGAAGGAACCATCGGAAGAGCTCTTGGTCGCTCCGACCGAGTCGAACTTCGGCGAGCTCACCATCCCCGTGACACGGCGGCACTCCACCGTCACGTCGGCGAGTACGTTCCCCGCGTCGTTCTTCACCGTCCCGGTGACGTCGACCGCCTCCTGGGGAGGAGTCTCGATGCCAGTAATCGGCTCGATGACCTGCTCACCGTTGCCGCTCACCGTAGAGGGATTGTCTCGAGTTTGGTCCTTCTTCGGATCGCCTCCGGCCAAGAAAATGGCGGCGGCGATCCCCACAACGACCGCCGCTGCGATCAGTGCTTTCACCAGAGTGTTCATCTCGCATCCTCGTTTCTGGGTACGCCGGGGGGTCGGTGTCCCCACCTGGGTTTGGGTTCCGAGATCACCCTGGGATCAGCACGCGCGTGAGGCGAAGCGCCTCAGGCGGCGGGGCCGTCGTCTGGGTGACCTGCATTCTCTTTGAGTCCGTATTTCTTGATTCGGTATTGCAATGTCTTGTAGGTGATCCCGAGGAGTTGAGCTGCGGGCTCCAGTCTCCCCCCCGCCCGATCGAGAGCTTGGCGGATCAGGTCGGCTTCGAGGTCCTCCAACACCAACCCTTCCCTGGGGAGCGAGTACCCATCGTGAGCCGCGCCGTTCAACCCCTGAGTACCGTTTGGTCGGGGTGCTTCGGAGACGAGGGAGTTGGTCGTGGAAACCCCTCCCCGGACCGCGGGGGAGAGTTGGGTCTCGTCGAGGACCTCACCGTCACCGAGAACCATCATGCGTTCGAGACAGTTTTCCAGTTCGCGGACATTTCCCGGCCACCAGTACGCCTCGAAGGCCTCGAGGACCCCGGGGGTGACCCCTTTGAAGGTCCGCCCGAGTCGGCCCCCCCCCTTGTGGAGGAAGTGCTCGACGAGGGGCGGAATGTCTCCCTGCCGCTGTCGCAGGGGAGGGATCTCCAGGGAAACCACATTCAGTCGGAAGTAGAGGTCCTCGCGGAAGAGGTGATCGGCGATCAGAGACTCGAGGTCCTGCGCCGTCGCGGCGACGATCCGGCCGCGGAACGGGAGGAGCCGCGAGCTTCCGACGCGCGAAAACTCGCGCTCCTGAATCACTCGTAGGAGTTTCGCCTGCAGGTCGAATTTCATGCTCCCGATCTCATCGAGGAATAGGGTGCCGCGACCGACTTCCTCGAATCGCCCGGACTTCGCGGAGATCGCCCCGGTGAAGACCCCTTTCTCGTGACCGAAGAGCTCGCTCTCGATCAGGGTCTCGGGGATCGCTGCACAGTTGATTGCGATGAAGGGCTCGTCGGAACGATCACCACCGTGATGGATCGCGCGGGCGACGAGTTCCTTGCCAGTTCCAGACTCGCCACGGATCAGGCACGTGGTGCCGGTCCGGCCGACCCGTTCGATGATCCGGAAGAGTTCCTCCATTTGGGAGCTCCGACCGATCATTCGCCGCGACCCCTCGCCTCGCTCGACGAGCTGGCGAAGGCGTCGGTTCTCCTGCACAAGAGAGAGTTTCTCGGTGGCGGCCTCGACGATGCGGAGGAATCGATCGCGGTCGAAGGGCTTCGGAAGGTACTCGAATGCCCCGATCTTCATCGCCTGGACCGCGCTCTGCACCTCTGCGTAGGCGGTCATCAACACCACCTCGGTGATCGGTCGCATCCCCTTCACTTCGCGAAGGAGATCGAGTCCCTCGGTCGCGCCCGGCATCTTCAAGTCGGTGAAGACCAGGTCGAAGGGATCGGACTCCTCGCGAGCTCCAGCAAAGCTCTCGAGGGCACTTGGGAGACCCTCGGCGATCTCGACGCGATAGCCGCGCGACTCGAGAATCTCGCGAAGGATCCCGCGCTGGATCGGCTCGTCGTCGGCGACCAGGATCCGGGGGCGGTACGCGCTCATGCCGCCCCCTCATGCCCAGGGCACGGAAAAACGAAGGCGACCGCGGTCCCCTCACCGACCGCGCTCCGCAATTCGACTCGCCCGCAGTGGCGTTCCGCGGTCCGGCGAGCGATCGCCATGCCGAGACCGGTCCCTCCCTTGCGGGTGGTGTAGTACGGCACGAAAACGCGTTCGAGATCTTCGGGGGGGATCCCGGGGCCGTCGTCGGAGAAGCTGACCAGGAGCTCCGGTCCGTTCCGCCCCTGTCGGAGGCCGGATGAGACCACTAGGTGCCCCCCCTCGTCTCCGAGTGCCTGGAGTGCGTTGATCGCGATGTTGAGGAACGCACTCTTGATCTCCTGGCGGTTCCAGCTGAGAGAAGGAAGCCCCTCCTCGAGGTCGAGTGCGAGCTCGACATTCCGCCCGGTCGCTTCCTTGCGCAGCAAGCGGAAGAGCTCATCGACGAGTTCATTCGGATCGACTGCCTCGGCTTCACGGGCCGCAGGTTGAGCGAGTGAGAGGAAATTGCTGACGAGCAGATTGAGGCGCTCGACCTCCCGCTGCACGTCGGCGGTGAATCGGAGGAAGCGCTCACGCCCGCGATCGTCGCCGGGGACGAACTCGTCGCGGATCTGGCCGATGTTCAGGTGGATGGCATTGAGCGGGTTGCGCACGTCGTGGGCGACGCCGGCCGCAAGATCACCCATGTGCTGGATCCGCTCGCGCTGCGAGAGCTCGCGCTCCAACTCGCGACCGTCGCTGAGTCGCTCGACCATCGCGTTGAACTGCCGACCGAGGTGACCGAACTCCTCGCCGGGACGCTCCGGCACCCGCGCTTCGAAATCTCCCTCGGCGAGGCATTGGAACCCGTGAACCACCTCATCGACTGGACGAGTGACCCGGACGCCGAGGAACCACGCGAGCGCAATGCCGATCAAGAATACGCCGACGGTCGCGAGCAGGTCATGCCGTTTCGAGGAGTTGAACAGCTCCTGCACCACATCGACGTGCTTCGTGATGTCGAGGACCGGGGGGGCACTCTCACCCGGGAGCGGCAGTCCGAGTCCGGACTCGAGGTCGTGATCGCTACCGATCCGGACCGCCGGACCTCCGGCGATGGTCGAAACGACCGTCGCCGTTTCGGGCGGGTGGGCCGTCGACGGGTCTGATTCGACTTCCGGAGTCGCGCCCGGTTCGAGGCCAGCGGGACGAGGCGCCGCTTCTCGCTCGAGGGTGAGTTGCAGCTGCCGGGCCAGCTCTGCCGAAAACGTCGGATCTGCGACGAGTACGAAGCGTGGGCGCCCCGGCGTCCGCTGCACCCCGGACGGGGCCCGTGCCCGCGAGTCCGCACGACGCGTTGCCTCCGGCCGCATGATCGCCGTGAAGCGGATCCCCTGGAGCGCGATGCCGATCGGATGCCCGAGCCTGTTCCGAAGCCGCGCAAGCTGCGTCTCGGTCTGCTGGGCGATCAGATCGCTCGTGTCGTTGGCGATATCCTGCGCCACTTTTTCCAACTCCTGGAGCAGCTGCTGCTCATTGTGATCATGGATCACCGTCTGGAGCAAAAACGTGCCCGAGAGCACCAGGACCAGGACGGCGATCAGCTTGGTACGGAGATTCCAGAATCGACCCATCGAACAGGCTCAGTTCCACTCCCGAGATAGGAGCTCTGGTGCCGAGAGAAAGGGGGGCAAACAACGTACCCCACCGACCCGATGCCGCGGCATCGAAGTGCAATTCCGGCTCCAGGATGCAAAGGCTTCAGTCACAAGGACTTAGAGCACCCGGTGCGGTACGATACCCCGTTTGAGGTCGGGCTTCGAGCGGAAAATTGCTCCGTTTGCGGCGCGATTGTAGCGAAACGCGACGATCGAACCGTCGAGAATGCGGACACTTCCGGGCCGTGGGCGGGGCCTACTCTTCTCCCGCTAGCCCGGGCAGAATTCGCGGAGACTCGAATCTGAAAGAAAGGCGAGAGCATGCCCTCGGTCCGCGCCGCACTCCTCCCCGATGCGATTCTCCTCGCGCTCCTCGCGGCAGTTGCGCTCTCCTCCTCTCCGCTTCCTGGGGAGGACACGATCCCCGCCGAAGCCGAAGTGGAAGAGGCGATCCAGCGCGCGGTCGAGATCCTCATCGCAGGGCAGGAGAGCTACGAGGAAGGGAAGCCGAAGGCCGAGTGGCCGTACGAGGGGGTCTACAGGGAGTCGGGCAAGATCCCGATCGGGTATCGCGTCGGCGGGACCTCGATCGTCGCCCGTGCTCTCCTCGAGGTGCCCGGTTGGAAAGATGATACGGCGCGACAGGAGGCCGTTGCCCGAGCCTTCCAGTTCGTGATCGAGGGACTCGATCACGACGGGATGGCGGCCGGATTCAACGGCGCGTACGACGTACGCGGCTGGGGTCACACCTACGCGCTGTTCTTTCTCCTCCGCGCTCTCGAGCTCGACGTGCTCTCGAAGGAGCACACCAAGATAGCCCGCGCTCGCGTATCTCAGCTGGTGAAGGTGCTCGAGGAGACCGAGATCCACGAGTCCGGTGGTTGGAACTACTCGCGGAGGGGTGGTCCGAACCGGCCATCCGAGGCGTCGACCTTCATGACCGCACCCACGGTGCAGGCACTGCTCCAGGCGGCGAAGCAGGGAGCCCAGGTGAGGGAGGACGTGATCGGCCGCGCGGTGAAAACACTCGAGGGTGCGCGACTCGAGTCCGGAGCGTTCCAGTACGGGACGAATCCTCGAAAGACTGGGACTGGATTCGAAGCGGTGCCGGGTGCGATCGGCCGGATGGCGGTCTGCGAGACGACTCTCCACCTTCTCGGTCGCGGCAGCGTCGAACGAGTGCGGGGCTCCCTCGACGCCTTCTTCGAGCACTGGGAGTGGCTCGAGAAACGCCGCAAGCAAACCGGAACTCACGAGGCGCCTTACATGATCGCGCCGTACTACTTCTTCTATGCCCACTACTACGCTGCGCAGGCGATCGAGATCCTGCCGAGCCAAGAGCGCGAGGCGTACCGCCAGAAATTGCTCCGCGTCCTGTGGAAGGTCCGCGAAGAGAGCGGGGGGTGGAACGACCGCACCTTTGCACGGAGCGAGCACTTCGGGACCGCGATGACGCTACTGACTCTCCTCCAGCCGACGATCCCGCTCCCCCCCGGAGTGGGGAAAGCGCGGGTGAAGAAGAGGGCGGAGAAGTCCGATTCCGTCGGGCAGTAGAGCCGTCCGCGCCGGCTTGCTCTCCCCACCCGCGGGCTGAAGTCGAAAGAGATCGTATCAGCACAGTAGAGTGGAGCCGATCCCGGCTCAGCTCCGCCCCCCCCTGCGCCACCGTGAGTACTTCGTCCGTGCGCGCCGATTCTTGGCCCCCCCCGCGAGGTGTTGGGCGAGCACCCACCAGTGACGCAGCGCGGTCCGCACCACCCCGTCCGTTCGCCAACGCCGACTCGAGGTGGTCATCGTCTCGCGCTGAACGCGGATCGAGCCTCGACGGCGCAGTCGTCTCACCAGATCGAGGTCCTCGAGCAGACAATCCTCCCGGTAGCCACCGACGCTTTCGAATCCGCTCCGACGCACGAAGATTCCCTGGTCACCGAACGGCCCGATCCCGAGTCGGGTGCGGAGGTTCGCCCCCCACGCGATGACGCGGAATACCCCACTGTCGCCGTCGAAACCGAGTCGAAAAGCTCCGCCGAGGCAATTCGGATCGACCAGAGTACGCTCGATCGCCGTCCGGAGGCCCCGGGGCACGGTCGAGTCGGCGTAAAGGAAGAGGAGCACGTCCCCGTTCGCCTCGGACGCACCCCCATTCAGCTGCTTCGCGAGCCCCCCGGTCTCGACGAGCACCCGATCGGCGTATCGCTCGGCGATCGCCCGAGACCGGTCTCGGCTTCCTCCGTCGACGACGATGACCTCCTCGATCTCCTCCCCCCGGAGAGCGGTGAGTACCGCCTCGATCCGCTCCTCCTCGTCGATGACGGGGACGATCGCGCAGATCCGGTGCACGCCCGGAACCGGAGGACCGGGGATCTTCTTCCCGAATATGGACACGATGAGGTGACTTCCCGATGATCCGGATCACGATCTTGAGAGCGCCGCGGCACCGCCGAGGCGTGGACGGGGCTGTGCGCAGCCCGATGGAACCACGGAGTGTAGCGTGCCCGACGATGCGAAACAGACACCGCCTCCCGAGGGTGAGCTCCCGGGGGGAGAATCTGCCCCGCCCGATGGGGAGGACGCGACGCGTCCGATGCGCACTCCTCGTCGGACGACTCTGGGCCCCTTCCATCTCGAGGAGAAAATCGGCGAGGGGGGGATGGGAGTGGTCTACCGCGCTCAAGATCCCCAACTCCGCCGGCTCGTCGCGATCAAGCGGATCCACGGTCGCTACGAGAACGACGAGGAGTTCTGCCGCCTGTTTCTCGCGGAAGCACGCGCCGTAGCCGCAGTGAGCCACCGAAACATCGCACAGATCTTCTCGATCCACGGGAGCGAAGGGGACGACCCCCCCTTTTTCGCGATGGAATACGTCGAAGGGCTCTCGACGGAGGACCGGGTCCGCCGCGACGGTCCCCTCTCGATTCCCCTCGTCGTCGAGATCGCTCTCCAATCCGCCCGGGGACTGCGCGCCGCCCACCGCCGTGGGATCATCCACCGCGATGTCAAACCGTCGAACTTGCTGCTCGATGAACGCGATCAGGTGAAGCTGGTCGACTTCGGACTCGCGCTCCGCCTCGGGGACCTCAGCGACCCCGGCGAGGACGATGACCAAATCCTCTGCACGCCGCACTATGTCTCACCGGAGCAGGCACGCGGCTGGCGGGTCGACCATCGCTCCGATATCTACTCTCTCGGCTGCACACTCTACTTCCTGCTGACCGGCGTCGAACCGTTCCAGCGGGCGGCCCGTGTCGACCTGTTCGTCGCACACGCGAATGCGCAGGCTCCCACCCCGAGCATTCGACGACCCGAAGTTCCGCCGAGCCTCGATGCAGTAATCGCAAGAATGCTCGAGAAGCGACCCGAGAGTCGCCCCGCGGACTATGACGTCCTCCTCCAGGAACTCGACAGAATCCGGGACGAGGTCACACCGCCCAGCGAATTTCCCGCCCGCCCCTCGATTCTGCGCCGGGCGGTGACGCTCGCCATCGTCATCGCCTCGGTCGGCGCAGCCGCCTGGGCGGGCACTCGCCCCCAAGGTCGGGCCGCGATCGCGGTGGAAGATCTCTTCCCCGGGGTCTACATCGCAGAGGTGCCCTACGAGAAGCTGCACTACAGATTCGCGGACCGCGACGCCTCGAGACTACTGGCGCGACACTTCGTGGCCGACGTCGACTCACCCGATCCTGAGGACGGGATCGTGATCCCCCCGACGATCCGGGGGGGAGAGCTCAGTTGGTCGAACTACGATCACCCGATCCGACTCCCCTACCTGAGCGAGTTTCGCGAGATCGAGATCCGCGGACTGCGCTTTCTGGAGCGCCAGGACTTCATCCTCCGGATCGGGGATGATCCGGACCACGGCGAGGACGGCCTCGCCATCTTCTTCTCGATCGATAGAGCCAATGACCAGGTCGCACGGTGCACGTTCCAGGGCGAAGCGGTAGAAGTCGTGACCGAGCCATCCCATCTCGACTTCCACGGCAAGGAGGAGGAATACATCCTACAACTCCGCCGCGTGGACACGGACAAACCTCAGTACGCGTTCTTCCAATTCTCGCTCAAGCAGGAGACTTCCGAAGACGGGAAGACCGCAGTACAGGCCGATGTCCTATTGCGCGTGCCGGCGAATCGCCTCTCTCGGGGCGGGATCTCGATCCAGTCACTCGCTCCGCACCGGAACCGCTCGACCGTCTCGATCGAAGAGATCCTCGTGGTCGGCACCCTCGACCGGGAGCGCCTCGCGCGGGAGTGGTTCCAGGGCCGCGTGATTCCATGAGGATCGAGGTCCGATCGCCGCTCGGCTCACTCGGCACTTCACGCGCTGTGGCCGGACGAGGGAGGATCTGATGGCGCCCCGTCTCTGGATCCGCGAGGGCCTCGGCCGGCTTCGCGAGCTGCTCCTCGATCGTGAGCTCGCCGAGGAAGGGATCGTCGTCGGCCGGGATTCCGCGGCGGACATCGTCCTCGATGACCAGGCTGTGAGCCGCTTCCATGCGCGATTCGTGCTGCGCGGGGAAGAGTGGCACATCGTCGATCTCGGCTCGAGCAACCGTACTTTCGTCAATGGGGAACCGGTGAAGGACTCGGAGATCGGCGCGGGGGACCACATCGGGATCGGCGACTGTGAACTGCAGTTCGTCGACGAAGTGGAACGAGTCGACGCGAACGGCTCACAGACCCAGGTGGTGAAACGACTCCGGAGCGAGTCGCACTCCGGGAACGAACTTCGCGCCGCCGGTGTCCTGAACGCCCTGTACCGACTCTCTCGAGCGGTTTCCGGCCGCCCCGGAGACCCGTCGATCGCAGAGGAGGCGATCGGACTATTGGTCGAGGAGCTCGATGCGGATCGCGGTGCGATCCTGCTCCTCGATGGCGATCAGCTGCTCTGTCGGGCGGCCCGATCGCGAGGCGAACAGGCTCTTCGCGGATTCGTGCTCAGCCAGACGATCTACCAGGAGATTCTTCAGACCCGGGAAGCGATCCTCTCCGAGGACACCTCGACGGATGAGCGATTCGCGGAGCGCCAGAGCGTCGTCGGCGAGGAGATCCGGTCGGTGCTCGCCGCGCCGATCCCACTCGCGGGGGGAATCGGCGGGATTCTATACCTCGACCGGCTGCAGGGACGACAGGGAGCGTTTCAGACCGAGGACCTCTACGGCGCCGCCGTCTCCGCCCAGTTCATCGGTGCCCTGCTGCAGGCAGGTGCGACCCTCGGCGGCCTGGAACGAGAGCGAGAGACCTTGGTCAAGACGCTGATCGAGACCCACCCGATCATCGGTCAGTCCCCCCCGGTGGAACGACTCCGAGAGTTCATCCGTCGGGCGGCTCCGACCGAGAGCACGGTACTGATCCGAGGCGAAACCGGGACGGGGGAAAGAGCTCGTCGCCCGCGCGCTCCACTACCAGAGTTCGCGGAGGGGAGCCCCGTTCGCTGCGATCAACTGCGCGGCGATCCCGGAGTCTCTCGTCGAGAGTGAATTGTTCGGCCATGAGCGTGGTGCGTTCACCGGCGCCGATGCGCGCAAGGCGGGGCGGTTCGAAGCCGCCGACGGCGGGACCGTCTTTCTCGACGAGATCGGCGAACTACCACTCGGCTGTCAGGGGAAGCTCCTGCGACTCCTCGAGGAGCGACGCTTCGAGAGGGTGGGCGGGACGACTTCGATCCAGGTCGACGTTCGGATCGTCGCTGCTACGAACCGCGACCTGGCGCTCGAGGTGAAGGAGGGGCGGTTCCGTGAAGACTTGTACTACCGTCTGAACGTACTCGAAGTGGTCGTCCCTCCTCTCCGAGACCGCTCGGGTGATCTCGAGATCCTGATCGACCACTTCCTCGATCACTTCTCCCACCGCGTCGGGGGAAAACGCAAGCGACTGTCGACGCCGGCGCGACACCGACTCGTCTCTCACCCCTGGCCGGGGAACATCCGTCAACTGCGCAACGCGATCGAGAGCGCGGTAGTCCTCGCCCGCGGAGACGAAATTCTCCCCGAGGACCTGAGCCTCTCACGAAGCGACGGAGAGTCTGCGGATTCCGGCCCCAGCTGGTCCGCCTGCTCGCTCCAGGACCTCGAGCGGACTCACATCGAACGGATGCTGGACCACGTCGGGTGGAACAAGTCGAAGGCGGCGGAATTGCTCGGAATCGAGCGCTCGACCCTCTACGCCAGACTGAAGAGCCTCGGGATCACCCAGCACTGACATCCGTCTCCGTCGGCTCGACGATTGCTGATCCCGCGCGGGCGACTCGAGGGAGTGGAGGAGCGATGCAACTCGGATTCGCGATCTGGCTGCTCGCCGCCCCACTCCTGAACGGCCCGCTCGCCCCGAGCCTCGATTCAGGTCAGTGGCCCGCCGGTGTCCTCCTCGCGGCGACGGAGCGCTTGACGCAGAGCCCGATCTACCCGGAGTCCCCCACCGTCGGAAATGCGCGAGTCGTTCTCTCTCGACCACTGACCTTGACGAGGGAGTCGATTCCGGCGATTGCCTCGCTCCTGCTCGACAGCGGGGTGGCCCTGATCGAACTCACGCCGGGGAGCCCGAGCGACGGCTGGATCGCGACCCGCCGAATCGGGGGGGTGCACCGGCCGATCGCGATCTCGATCCGGGTACTCCGCCTCGAGCATGCGGATGTCGAACAGGTTGCTTTGCTCCTCAACACGAAGGTCGAAATCCGGGAGAGGGACCTCCCTCCCGGCGACATCCCGACCCGGTTCATCGCGGATCCCCGCACGGGGGCGATCGTCGTGCGGTACACCTCGGAGAAGCGTCTCTCCGAGTACCTGGAGATTCTAGAGGTACTCGACCGGCCGTCGGCCCCGGGGGCTTCGACCCCCGTCCTGCGGAGCTATCGTCCGCAGAGAGTGACCGCGAGGGTTTTGGAGGTCGAGTTCGCCGCCGCTTGGCGGAAGCGGGGGGGGTACCCGATCCGGCTCGTGGTCCCTGAAAAACAAAACATGCTGCTGGTTCGCTGCCCCCTGCAAGTCTGGGGGGACGTGGAGGGATTGCTCGAGCTCTTGGACCTCACCGTACCGATACGGTGACTGTAGCGATCCCAAACACCCGAGTGTCTTCGTCCGCGACAGTCCTCATCGTTCGCGCCCGTCGGTGGCCAGTGAACGGTACAAACCTCAAGGAAACCAGCACTTAGAAACCACCCCCCGCTTCGGGGGTTGGCGTCCTGTTTGCGACTTTCGGCCCTGCAGGACTCCGCGAGCAGCGGAGCCGGGGTCCTCTCGCCTGATCACCGTCTGCGACGAAACTCTCGGCCGAGCCCAGCGATCTCGGAAGGAAACGCGTTCATGCCACTCTCGCAACGTCGAGCCCCTCGGCTCCTCCCGGTTTGGCTCACCCTGTTCCTCGGAGCGGTCCTCCCACTTCACTCGCAGGCCCCCCCCACCCCGACCGGTCTCCCGCCGGACATCGAGGAACACGAGATGACGGAGGGGAAGATCCCCGTCCTGAACCTGCTCAAGTTCCTGCAGGACACCACCGGTAAGTTGGTGAACTTCCCTTCGACCACCGCAGAGCAGCCGTTCTTGCCCGACGTCACCGTGGAGGTGCTCGGGGACATCACTCCCCTCAGTCTTCCGATCGTCCGGGCGATCCTCGAAACGAACGGTTACGAGCTGTGGGAGGAGGAGCTCGACGACGGCAGCATGGTGATCAACGTCCGCAGCAACGCCGTGCGCACCCCGACCCCATCGAGCCCGACCACGCCTATCATCGAAAAGGGGCAGGGCACAGCTACCGACAACATGCAGGAGCTCGCGACGCTGGTATTGCAGCTGAAGTACACCGAGACCGCGGTCGTATCGCAAGCGCTCAGGGATCTCCTCGACATCCAGGGCCCGCGGACCCAGTCGGGGAGCATCAAGATGGTCGCGGTGCCATCGAGCGAGACCCTCATCCTGCGGGCGAAGCTCGGCGTGCTCAAACACATTCAGCGACTCGTCGAGTTCATCGACATCGAGGTCATCGGACCCGAACCGATCTTGAAGATTCGTGAGCTCGCGTACGCGGACGCCGAGGACATCGTCAGCATCGTGCAGGAGGCACTCTCCACCAGCACCACTGGTGCGACTCGGCGACCCACCCGGGGAGGCACCCAACGCGGAGCCCCACCCGCTACACCCAGTGCCCAGCTCGCCGGGGAGGCGACGCGCCTGATCTCGGATCCGCGCACCCAGAAGATCATCATTCAGAGCACCGATGAGGACGAGGTCGACCTGGTCAACCAGCTCATCGACGAGCTCGACACTCGAATTCGAAGTTACCGGCGGAACACCTGGACCTATCGGGTGAAGTTCCTCAAGGCGGAGGATCTCGCGGATGTCCTCCAGCAGTTGATCGAAGGGACCCAAGGATCGCTCCGGAACCGCGGCAACAACCAGAGCCGCACCAACCGCGCGCAGAACCAGGGGGTGCAGCAACAGGTCCAGGCCACCCCGACCCGGATCGTTCCCCACGCCGAGACGAACACCATCATCGTCCAGGCGGATCCGGAGGAGTGGCTCGAGATCGAGCGAATCCTCCACGAAATCGACCTCCGGCGCCGCCAGGTGTTCCTCGAGGCGGCACTGGTACAGGTGACCGACTCCTCGAACCTGAACTACACGATCGAGTTCTTGGCGGGGAACCTCGATGACCAAGCGACCAGAGTCGCTGCGATGAGCGCCTTCGGGCTCTCGACCCTCGACACGTCGCAGCTCCCCGACAATTTCACGAGGACGTTTCCCGGGGCCGGCGGCGGGACGGGGCTCTTGGCTGCGCTCTCGAGCAACGGTCAACTCCCGATGCTGCTGCGGGCGATCAAGAGCGACTCCGACTCGCAGATCCTGGCGACGCCGTTCATCCTTGCGGACGACAACCAGGAGAGTTCGATCACGGTCGACACCGAGATCTTCTTCGAGACTTCGAACACGACAAACGTGAACACGACGACCGGCCAGGCGTCGGAGTCGGCGGGAATCCGGCTGACGCTGACCCCCACGATCTCCAAGGAAGTCGTCCTTCTGTCGCTCCAGCTGGAGGTCTCGAGCTTCGCGGGTGCGTCGAGTTCGACCGGGACACTCCCCGACAAGGGGACCAACACGATCATCTCGAACGTGACGATCCCGGACGGGAGCCTCTTCATCATCGGGGGCCTCGCTCGGGAGAACGAGTCGACGGCGGTCGACAAGGTGCCGTTTCTCGGCGACCTGCCACTTATCGGGCGGTTCTTCCAGAGCCGTGGAACTGACCGTAGCCGTGATAATCTGTACGTTTTCCTCACCGCGCACATCATCGACGATGACCGCTTGCAGGACCTCGAACTGCTCAGCGACCAGGCGGTAGAGGGAGTCCGGGGCTTCGGCGAGGTGATGCGACTCAATCAGTTCCAGCTCCCGAACAAGCCGCATCGTGGCGAGGGACCGCCGCGCGAAATCGTGCCGCCCGGCGACAAATCTCCCCCCCGTGAGGAGTACCTCGACCCCGACGCCCCTGAGAACAAGGATTGAGACGACGATGAAACTCTCCCTGTTCGACGACCTGGTCAGCGAGGGGGTCCTCTCCGAGGATCAACTCATGGAGTGTCGGGAAGAGGAGCGCGAGACCGGGCAGCCGCTCGACAAGGTGCTGCGCCAGAAGGGGTACGTCTCGGAGGCGGCCCTTCTCGAAATGCTCGCCCGCCGGCTGCGGCTCCCCTTCATCGGAGATCTCACCGTGGTGGAGGTTCCCCCCTCGTTCGTCCAGAAGGTCCCGGCGCAGTTCGCCCGGACCTACAACTTGATCGCGATCGAAGAGGGTCCCGCCGGTCTGAAGGTCGCCACCTGTGACCCCCTCGACATCCACCCGATGGACGACCTCGCGACGATGCTCGGAGCGATGGCCGAGCCGATCGTCGCTCCTCGCGCAGAGATCACTTCTCTGATCAACCGCGCCTACCAGCGATCCTCGGCGGACGTCGACGAGTTGCTCGAAGGGATCGACGACACGAGATCCTCGGGTTCGCAGCGGAGATCGAGGAGTCGGAGGACGTCCTCGATATCGCCAACAAGGCCCCGATCATCAAGTTGATGAACACGATCATGTTCGAAGCGCTGAAGATCCGCGCTTCGGACATCCATCTGCAACCATTCGCCGATCGACTCCAAGTCCGGTACCGCATCGACGGAATCCTGTACGACTCGAAGAGGATCCCGAAGAAGGTCCAGGACGCGCTGATTTCGCGGGTGAAGGTGATGGGGAAAATGGACATCGCCGAGCGGCGTCTCCCCCAGGACGGGCGGACCTCGGTCAAGATCGGGGACGGCGAGGTCGACATTCGAATTTCCTCGGTGCCAACGTCCTACGGCGAGCGGATCGTATTTCGACTCCTCGACAAGAGCGCCCGCCTCTACGAACTCGGCGAGATCGGCCTGACCAAGAGCAACGAGGCGAAACTCCTCGAGCTGATCGCGTGTTCCCACGGAATCATTCTGGTCACCGGACCGACCGGGTCGGGAAAGACCACGACGCTGTACGCGAGCCTCGCGGAGCTCAATTCCGAAGAGAAGATGATCATCACGATCGAAGACCCGATTGAGTACAACCTCGACTCGATCAGTCAGATCCAAGTTTCGAACAAGAAGGGCCTGACGTTCGCGGCGGGACTGCGTTCCCTCCTGCGTCAGGACCCTGACGTGATGATGGTCGGGGAGATCCGCGACCAGGAGACCGCGGGGATCGCGGTGCAAGCTGCGAACACCGGACACTTGGTGTTCTCGACACTGCACACCAACGATTCCGCCGGCGCGGTCACGCGGATGATCGACCTCGGGGTCGAGCCATACCTGGTGTCGAGTTCGCTGATCGCGGTGATCGCCCAGCGCCTCGTGCGAGTGATCTGCCCGCGGTGCAAGGAGCCACATGACCCTGCCGATTCCGAACTGAAGGCGCTCGGGTACACCCGCGACCAACTCCCTCACGGCCATCTCTTCCACGGGCGAGGATGTGACGCTTGCCTCGGCCGCGGCCTGTACGACCGAACCGCGATCTACGAGGTCCTGATGATCAACGAAGTGATCCGCGACCAGGTGATCTCGCGCACCAGCGCATCGGTGATCAAACAACTCGCAGTCGAGTCCGGGCACCTGCAGACGCTGCGAATGGATGGCGCCTTGAAGGTGCTCGAGGGTACGACCACCATGGAAGAAGTCTTCCGGGTGACGCAGATGGATGTTTTCTAGGAAACGCTGGTAGCGACACGCGCCCGAGAGAGAACAACGACCGCCATGCCGATCTTCCAGTACGAAGCGATCGACGCGAGGGGGCGCCCCAAGAAGGGAACCGTCGACGCCGACACCGCTCGCGACGCACGCGAGAAACTCCGTCGGCAGGAGATCCGCGTCACCGAGATGAAGCGGATCGACGCGACCGGTGGTGTCAAGAAGGGGGAAAAGCGCCCGCTCCTGAAGCTCGAGCGGCGCGCGAACGTCCGCGAGCTCGCGATCCTGACGCGGCAGTTCTCGACCCTCCTGGGCTCCGGGGTGCACCTCTCCGAGGCGCTGAACGTCCTCGTCGAGCAGATTCATGACCGGCGCATGGAGGTGATCTTTCGCGATCTGCGCGAGAAGATCGTCTCCGGATCCGGACTTGCGGATGCCCTGAGCTACCACCCCGGCTACTTCTCGGACATGTACGTCAACATGGTACGTGCCGGAGAAGCCGCGGGAAACCTCGATGAGATCCTCGCTCGCCTCTCGGACTACCTGCAGAAGCAGGCCAGCCTGAAGGGCAAACTGGTCGCGGCGATGACCTACCCGGCGGTGATGGTCGTCGTCGGGTTCGGGGTGGTTGTCTTCCTGATGTCCTACGTGGTGCCAAGCATCACGGAGATCTTGAAGAAGAAGGGTGATGCCCTGCCGGCTCCGACCGAGATCTTGATGGCCGTCAGCGAACTGTTCAAACAGTACTGGTGGATGGGGTTGATCGGGCTCGTAGCCGGAATGGTCTTCATCCGCCTGAGCATGGCCACCGAGAAGGGGCGGCTCTGGTTCGACTCGACGATTCTCCGGATCCCGGTGGTCGGGCCACTCTTCCAGAAGAGTGCGATCTCCCGTTTCACGGTGACCCTCTCGACCCTTCTCAAGAGCGGATTGCCTGCGCTCGAGGCGCTGAACATCGTCAGCAAAGTGGTGAACAACGCGCTTCTAGCGCGAGTGATCACGCAGGTCGCCGACCGAATCCTCGAGGGCGCCGATATCGCGACCCCGATCCGGAAGTCGAAGGTGTTCCCGCCGATGGTCGGGTACATGATCGCGATCGGGGAGCAGAGTGGGGAACTCGAGAGCATCCTCGACCGGATCTCCGAGAGTTACGAAGAAGAAATAGATCTTTCGATCCAGCGGCTGACTGCCCTGGTGGAGCCGGTGATCATCATCTTGCTCGCGGTGGTTGTCGGGTTCATCATCCTGGCGGTGCTGTTGCCGCTCCTGCAGTTCGACAACATGTAGGCGCCGATCGAGGAGAGGGACGGAAAGGACAAACCATGCCCCAGAAGATTACGAACCGCCGTCGGCAAGACGGCTTCACCCTGATCGAGTTGATCGTCGTGATCACGATCATCGGAATCATGGCTACCTTCGTGGTCGTCGGTACCGGCGGACGAACCGATCAGGCGAAGATCGCCAAGGTCAAGAGCGACTTCAACAATATCAAGACCGCGGCGAGCATGTTTCGCAACGACCAGGGCCACTGGCCGGAGAGTCTCGATGAGTTGTTGAATCCTCCGGATCCCGAATCGGGGCCCGCCTTCGTCTACCTCGAGAGCGAGCCTCTCGACCCGTGGACCGGCGAGTTGTACGAGTTCGAACGCACGGACGACGGGATCCTCCTGATCTCGTTCGGTGCCGACATGACCGAAGGCGGATCCGACATCGACGAGGACATCCGCAGCGACGACATGGGAAACAGCCGGCGGCGATGAGAGCGAGACCCTCCCCCTTCCCGCGACGCGGGGACCGGTTCGATGAACCTGAGCGCGATGCCCGGGTTCGGGGAGGGTTCACTCTGATGGAGTTGATCGTCGTCATCACGATCCTCGGGATCCTCGCGGCGGTGGTCTTCCCGAGCCTCGAGGGGTTCTCCCCGAGGTACCGCCTGCGCGCCGCGGCCCGCATCGTCGGCTCCCAGATGAGCTGGACCCGCAGCATGGCGGGTGGCACCGGCGAGGAGTACTACCTTCGCTACGATCTCGAGGAAGGCACCTTCTGGGCGGTCCTTCCCCCCGGCCCCGATGATGACCCCGAGAGCGACGTCGACGAGCGCGAGGCTCTGGAGAAGCGCAATCTTCCCGATCACGTCCGTTTCGCGGAGATCCTCTTCCCCAACGGCGACACGGAGACGGGTTCGGGGATCGCGGATGTCCGGTTCGACGCGTACGGTAACGATGGATCGCACATCGTGATCCTCGAGAACGAGGACGAGACGAGGATCGCGATCAAGTTCAGCTCCTTGATCGGAACGGTCGACTACTTCCCCGGAGAGACTGGATTCGAGGCATTCTGATGCAAGTGAAGCTCAGCGACGACTCTCGGACTCGCCGGGAGGGGTTCACGCTGATCGAGCTGGTGCTCGCGGTCGGTCTCATCGGGGGTTCCTTCCTGGCGCTGCTCTTCCTCCGTGCCTCGGCGGTCGACAAGGCCCACCGTTTCAACACCCAACGAACAGTCCAAAGAGTCGCCCAGGAGAAACTCGACGAAGTGGTCTTCGGGATCGAGGAGTTGCAATCAGGAGAGATCGAAGGGAAGACCGGGTGGGCGTGGGAAGTCTATATCTCCACCCTCGCCACCGTCGAGAGCCTCTACCCCTTGCTCGAGTGTACCTTGACCCTGCACTACCCGGGCGAGGACCCTGACACCCAGGAGGAACACCAGGTCGCCACTCGTTTCTTCGCCGACGAGACCCACCCGCTGCGTGAATTCGCCGATCTCGAGGGGGAAGGATGAAGCGGCGAAATGGCGGCTTCACGCTGATCGAGCTCGTCGTCGTCGTCGGGATGTTCGGACTTCTGATGTCGATGACATATCAGATCCTCACGACGACGATCGAGGCGGAGCGTCGCGTCAATCGCGACACCAGGACCGGGAAGATCGGCGAAGGGATTCTCACCCAAATGCGCCGAGATCTTCAGGGGGTCATCTGGCGAAACCTCGGACCGCAAGTGTTCCGGGGCGTCGATGGAGGGAGCGGTGAGGGCGCCGAAGACGAGGTGCACTTCCTGACGACATCCCCGGTCCCCGAACCCGACGACGTGATCGACGAATGGACGGGCTCGGTATCCTCGGTCGGCTACGTCCTGAAGTCGACCGGTGACGGGAACTACACACTTTTCCGTCGCGTGCAGTGGGAAACGAGAGACTCCCCGCTCGAGGACGGGCAGTACTACGAAATCTACAACCGGGTGCGCGGCCTCGAGATCAACTACCTCGATCGTGAGGGTGAGTGGGCCGACGAGTGGGACAAGTCCGCGGAGCTCGAGGCCCTCGAGAACCAGAACTGGGATACATTCCTTCCCTACCGCGACGCGAAGAAGGCGGCGGCTGATGCAGCGGCTCAATTGGCCGGAGAGGAAGGAGACCCCAGCCTCCTCATCGACGATGAAACCGAGGAAGAGGAGGAGATCCCTCTCCCGATCCCCCGCGCAGTGCAGATCATCCTGACGATCTCGGTCGGCGACGAGAGAGGGGCGTACCTCGACAACGAGGGGAACCCCATCCTCGAGCGGGTCTCGACCATCGTCCCCCTCATCTGCGCCGAGGTCCTCCGGGTCGAGGATCCGGCTGAGTCAGCCCAAGGCGACGAGCAGCCCTGACTCGAGAACCCTCTCCTCTCTTGTCAATCGGCGGCCCCTCACTGTGCCAAGATCGCCCAAACCGTCTCAGCGGGCGATCCCTGCGGCCTGGCTTCCTCCTCAAGTTGTTTCCACTGAAGCACTTGGAGCCAGGTGCGGCGCTTCTGGTGATTGGTCGCGCGTTTGCAATTGCTGTCGAAGCAGACGTGCAGCTTTGCCCCGGTGGACAGGGATACGCGGCTTCTCTACAATCGAGTCCCTCTCCCGAAGGTCACTCCAGTGACGACACAGTGACTGGTCCTGATTCGGATGGAGGCCACTTCGGATGGCCCCCCGATGGATCGGCCCTGTCGGGTTTGCCCCGACGATGGCGTCTGACGATGACCTCTTCGGTTCTCCGAAGTGCTGTTATGTCGAGGAGTTACGCCGAAGCGGGCTCGAACGAGCGAGCACGGGGAAGCGGGTTCGAGCCGCAAAGTGTGTGCGCCGAATGGCGGCGCAGCAGGGAAAGCAGGAGCAAATGAAGAGAATCTGCGCGTCGATCGCGGATCTGCCATGGCAATTCGGTCCGAAGCGCCTCCCCTTGCTCGGAGCGGTGCTCGTGGGGGCTTTCCTCGTTTCCCTCTCAGGGTGCAGCGGATCGGGCGGCATTCCGAACCTCACCCAGGCGGCTCCGCCTCTCCCGGGTAATGCGACCTACATCGGGCCAGGGATGAGCGAACCACGCTACAGCCACACCGCGACCCCCCTCGAGGATGGGTCGGTCCTCATCATCGGAGGAACGGATGAGATTCACCTCACCGCCCTCGACCTCGTCGAAATCTTCGACCAGTCCGCGCGCGTCGATCTGGGACAGCCGGTCCCCGAGTCGATCGCCGGCGACTTCATCGACCAGGACATCGACGGTAATCTGATCACGATGATCAACGGCGGACGCTTCTTCCACACCGCAAGCTTGATCAACAACAGCGAGAACGTGCTGATCGTCGGCGGCACTACGAGCGACTTCTTCGGGATCTCCATCGAACCGAGTGAAATCTACGATCCGCAGACCCGCACCTTTGCGGCGACCAACTTGCAGATCGATCCCGACGACGACATCGAGGACGCCCGGGCCCGCCACAACGCGTTGCGACTCTCCAACGGGCGGATCCTCGTCACGGGCGGCCAGCTGTCCCAGACGATCGTCGTCCCGGTCGGGGGCGGTGGCTTCGGGGGCGTACTGACCCAGGAAGCGCGCCCGAGCACCGAGACTGTCGAGATCTTCGATCCGGCGACCCTCTCCTTTTCCCCAGCGATCGACAACACCGGCCAGCCCGCAGACCTCACCACCTCTCGCGGGCGTTCGGCCCACACCAGCGCCCAGTGGGCCGGCATCGACGGCACCCTGAACACCGGGGATGATGTCTATGGATTCCTCGGCGGATTCATGACCCTGTCCGCGATCTCGCTCGGAGCTCCGGACGACTTCTTCCCGTGGAACCCGATCACCACCAAGCTCACCTCGATGGACTACTACGACACGGTCTCCGGGACGATGAACCTCGCCCAAGGGCTCGTCCTGGCCCGCCGGGTGAACGACCCGATCGCGATCAATATCGGTCAGGACCACCCGACCACCCCCTTCGGGGATCCGGGCGTGAACAACATCGTGTTCATCATGGGCGGGGACAGCGACCAGACCTGCCCGGCGGGCGCCCCGGCCGTCGGCGAGGGGACCACCGATCGTGGCGAGCTGGTCGTTGCGACCTTCACCGGATTCGGACCGTCGAACGGGGTGCGGTTCGCCAAAGTGCCCGAAGCGCTGCTGATCCAACTCAACTGCCTGGTCCCCATCGTCTCGAGCACGTTCGCGAACAGTCACGAGCAGGCGATCCAGGCCTGTTGCGGTGAGTTCAGTCGCTCCCGCACCGGGGCGGTCCTGATGGACATGTTCCGCACCTACGACGGCCAGCCCTTCATCTCGAGCGTCATCGTCACCGGCGGTGGCATCGACTGCACCCCGACCCCGGGCGGTTGCGCCCAGGAGATCGTCGGGTTCTGTGGTGGCGAGATCCGCGGATTCTCCTTCTTCGACCCGTTCTACGACATCGCGAACACGGCGACCGACGCACAGCCGCACAACTTCGACACGATCGTTGCTCCCCTCACCCCGGGGCCGGCACCGTGGGATTGGGTCGACAACGGAACCGCCCTCAACCCGCTCGGAGTCCGTGGAACCGTGCTCCTCTACGATGCCAACATCCCGAGCGACGGGATCGCGGGGTTCGCCGATGGAAGCCCGGTCGTCCAGATGACCCAAGGTCGTTGCATGCACACCCTCACCCGGGTCCCGGGCGAGGATGGCTTGATCGGGACCCTCGACGACCGGGTCGTGGCGATCGGAGGAACGGGGCAGTACCTGCCGATCTTCGGTGACGATGCCCTTTCGCTCTCCTGTGAGATCTTCCTCCCGCCGGACGCGGGGATCATCGCTCCCTGACCGGATGCGCCCATGGCGTGGGAGATCGAGGGCCGTTGCGGAGAGTCGTAGCCCGTGCACGGGCTGACCTTCCGGAGCGGCCCTCTGTGTCTCCGGCAGCGACTCTGCGTCTCCGGAAGCGACAAGTCTCCGGAAGCGATACCGTTCGGAAGGACGAACATGAACGCGAGATTCGCGGTCCCCATCTTGATCCTGCTCGGCACGGGCGCGATCGCCGTTCTCGCTCTGCGCGACCGTGACCCCGCGAGTGCGGGGCCCGCGCCCCGCGTGGAGGAGAGCCCCGAGTCATCTACGGCCGTGGAGTTCCCCGAAGCGGGGGCCACAGAGCACCAGGCCGCCCCGGTGCAGGCCGAAACCGCGGAGAGTGCACTCCTCCGCCGGCAACTGATCGACATCCTCAGGCAGCCGATCGTCGGCGATGACATCCGAGAACGCATGACTCGACTCGTCGCCCGTCGCGAAGCCCTCGATGCATTCCTCGCACAGCTCGGTCCGGCGGCGGTAGCGCTCATCGTCGACCTGCTCCTCGAGGAGCCCGACTTCCTCAACCGGCGACGATTGATCCTCGCGCTCGGGGAGATCGGCAGCGATCAGGCCACCGATGAACTCGCGCTGCACTATTGGCGGTTGAAGGCACTCGGCGAGGAAGTCGAGCTCAACTACACGATCAAGGCCCTCGGCGTCGTGCAATCCCCGTACTCCTTCGACCTCTTGACGGGGATGATCGAGAGCCCCGAGACGACGAAGCACCGTTGGCGGTTCGTCGAACAGCTCGGCGGTCACAACAACAGTGCCCAGGCCGTCCCGACCTTCCTCCGGGTGGCGGATTCGAGCACCGAGCCGTACTTCAAGAATCGGAGTCGCGCCGCCCTCGCCCTGAAATGGGCGAATGACCCCCGAGCGGCACCCGATGTCGAACGTCTCCTCGATTCGGAGGAAGACAAGTTCGTTCGTCAGGCACTCTGCGGTACCCTCGGGGACCTGGGGGATCCGGCGTCGCTGACTAGGCTCGGGTCGGTCGCTCGGACCGACCAGAACTACCAGACGCGGATGTCGGCGATCCGGGCGATGTCGAGGATCGGCGGCGAAGAGGCCCGAAAGATCATCGAGGAGCGCCGAGAGAACGATGAGCACGAACGGGTCCGACTCGAGGCGACGCACGCCCTCCAGGGTATGGACGGATCCGGGTAGTCGCCGCGAAGCGATCACCCTCGCATGCCATCTTGCGGTCGTCACTCTC
The DNA here is from genome assembly GCA_032128395.1 of Planctomycetota bacterium. Classification (GTDB taxonomy): domain Bacteria; phylum Planctomycetota; class UBA8108; order UBA1146; family UBA1146; genus JAQBGV01. Next base: position 46,376 of record JAQBGV010000085.1, read on the forward strand.
CTCGGCGGTCTCCTCTCTAGTCTTTCCGCCGGATGCGATGGCGGAGCGAGTGAACCTCGCCTCGTCTCCGCGCGCTTGGTCGAGTCGGTCCCGGATGGGGTCAGCCAGACGGGAGAGTCGATCCTCCTCACCTTCGATCAACCGATCTCTCTCCTCGCGGAGGTCCGGACCGGTCTGCACCTCTTCCCCGAAGACTCATCCGCGGGCGCATACACGATCCTCGCTGGCGAGGAGAATCGGACGCTCCGCGTCGTACTCGGGGCCGGGAGGATCCAGCTCGAGCCACTGGGGGTCTTCGGCGATTCCGAGTCCCCCGAAGCGACCGGACTCTCACTCGAACTCCACCGAATCGAAGGGCTGACCGATGAGCGAGGTCGGCGCCTCCAGGGCACCACCGTTGTCGTGGACCTCGCGCCCACGGCGCCGCGCGCTGCGCTCCTCGAGAGCGCGGAGTGGGAGGATGTCGACCGGAGCCAGACCGTCAACGAGGGAGACGCCATCGTCCTCACCTGGGACCAAGCGGTGATGCCATCCCTCTCGGTTCGCCAGCACCAGCTCAAGGTGCCCGATGATCTGCTGATCCTTCCGGTCGCGGATGACCGGCTCGACGATGGCGACTCTCCCTCGAGCTTCGAGCTCGGGAGCGGGTTCAGGCGCGACACCCGGATCATCCTCGGGACGGACCCCCACCTCACCGTGCAGGGGGAATTCGATACGGCGACGGTCCGCTTCCCCGGCAGTGCCAGCGGAGTCGCGGTCGATGGAACTCCCATTCGACCCCACTCCGCCCTCGTCGACGCCATGGAGATGGGAGTCGCCTCGCGGCGCGTCGTCGACCTTGTCGATCGGATCGGATCATGCGAACCGTTTCTCCGCGTCCCCTCATCATTCCCCCACTCCGGAGAACTCACCGGACACACGGCGACCGCGCTCCCGGATGGCCGAGTCGTTGTGGCGGGGGGATGGCGTTCCGGTGAGGGGTTCGAGGCCGACCCCCCCAGAGTGTCCGACGAGGTATGGGTCTACGATCCTCACGCGTCCTCCCCTGGCCAGCTCTGGGATGGGCCGTACCATCTCCCCGAATCACGCGCTTTGCATACTGCGACCTACTTTCCCGGTAAGGACGGAGAGCCAGATACGGAGGACGACTTTGTTCTCCTCGTGGGCGGGTACAACGGGAACGGGTACAACGGGAAACCGTTGAACTCCCTGCTGACGATCTACCCGAACCGAGACTTCGCGATTTCTCACATCCATCCGTTCAACTACCACCCCTCGTACCGCTTTCTCCACACTGCACATCGGATCCCCGGGGAGAATCTCTTGGTCCTGGTCGGGGGCCACAAGCGCCTCAGTGTCCTCAATCGCATCGTGGAGGTGATCCAACTCGAGTACGAGGGAGGCGACCTGGCGGTTCACCTCCACCAGTTGGGTGCGCTGAGGTTCGCGAGACGCGAGCACGCTGCGACTCTCATCGACAACAATGGCGAGGACTGGTTACTGCTCGTGTTCGGTGGATACGGCGGAGAACCGTGGCCCCGAGAGGGCGAGGTCGAAGTCTCCGATGCGCAGAGCGGCGTGCTGGCGTCTCCCGAGATTTTTCGGATCGACCCCGAGGACTTCCGGCTTCGTGACGCACGAGTCCCGACGGTACCCGGCCACGTCATCCGGCTCCCGGAACCCCAACTGCTCCCCGACCCCGGGATCGGGAAACGCCGGGGAGTCCGAATCGTGGCGCTGAACGAAGAAACTGATCCGTGGCTCATCGTCGGTGGCACAGAGCAACCGCCGAGCAGGCGGGCAGAGCCCGGTCTCGAGTGCCGAGACGTCTTCCGTTTCGATCTCGTAGCGGATGGAGAGTCGTTTCGAATGGTCGTTCGACGAACGGGAACCCTTCGCGAGGCGCGAGCAGCTCCGCAGACCGCCGTACTCGAAGACGGCCGGGTGTTGATCGTCGGGGGAACACGGGGCTTTGAGCGCACGAACATCGCCGAATTGTACGACCCGCTCGCTGGAGATTCGGGCTCGGTACAGACCCTCTGCCGGGACCTTCAGGTGCCCCGCGGCGGAGGCGATCAGGACGCGATCTGGGGCGACTTCACGGTCAGCCGCACGTTCGATGGCGCGAACGAATCTCAACGCTGGTTGATCATCGGGGGAGCAGCCACCGCCGATGCGGACAAAGCCGATGCGGGCTGCGAGCTGTTCCGAGCAACCCCCTGAAGCGATCGGGCGATCAGAGCCAAAGAGCAACGGGCGAGCTCTCCTGGATCGAACCCCGCCAAGCGTCATCAACGAGCCAGAGGCGAGCTCTACGAAGCAACTTCGAAGCAGCGAAGCCGCGCAGAAGCGGCGGCAAGAAACCAACAAGCCAAAGGCGACCTCTACGGGGCGATTTCGAAGCGGCGAAGCCGCGGAGAAGAGGGGGCCAAAGCCAACGAGCCAAGAGCGACCTCTACGGAGCGATTTCGAAGCGGCGAAGCCGCGGAGAAGAGGGGGCCAAAGCCAACGAGCCAGGCAAACCCCGCCAAGCGTACCCACCGAGCCAGAGGCGAGCTCTATGGGGTGAATTCGTCGCGGCATTGCCGCGGCGAAGAGGGGGCTTCGAGGAAGCCCCCTAACATCACTGATCCGTTGTATACATCACGAGTGTCAGATCGAGGTCCCAGAGGTCCGGGTCGTCTACTTTCTTTTTCTTCGTCGAGACACGGATCGAGCGGAAGTCGAGGTGAGGTGCGTCCGCCTCGAGACGCGCGAGGAATGTGTATACGTCGTCGATCGAAGCAGGGTTGGCGTACACACGGTAGGTGTGCTCATGGATGCGGGACGATCCCGATCCCGTCGTCTTCGGCGGGGAAGGGGTTGCCCGGTCGAGGGTGAGCCGGGACTTCTTGAACACCTCGGTGACGGCGGAATCGATCTGCTGCGTGTTCTTCTTGCTCTCTTCGCGGGCGCGGAAGTCTCGAAGAGCCTGGATCGATCCCGGCTCCTTCAGCTCCTTCTCGAGGTTCTTGATGTTCGCCACTTCGTGCCTGCGCTCCTCGAGCAGGCGGCCGACCTTGATGTTCGAGAAGATCCCCCAGCCGGTGAAGAACACCGCACAGAGGAACAGCGTCAGCATGACGATCTGGAGGAGGTCACTCTTCTGGGATTTCGCTGCGGCCACGACTAGCCCTTCTCGTGCTTGTAGACCAGGTCGATGGTCAGTTCGAAGCCGCCGGCCTTCTCCTCCATGGGCTTGACGAGCGGAGTGAAGTACGTCGAATGTGCACGGAGAGCATCGGTGATCACCTGAATATCCTCCGCCTTCGGGACGTGGAGCTTCACTGTGCTCTTCGTCCCCTTGTCCTTCTCCAGCTCGAAGTCGAACAAATCGTAGGTCGGGTAGACCTTCGGTTCCGCGCGCTCCAGGGCCTGGTAGAAGTCGAGAAAGGCAGCCATCGCTCCCAGGTACTGTTTCATCGTGGCTCGGCGGGTCCCGCTGTTCGCGGATTGACCTGAGATGGTCTTCAGCCGGTCCTCGGCACTCCGATGATAGTTGCTCACGTCTTCTCGAGGAGGAGATCCGAAGAAGGACTCGAACAGGTCGGCCTGGCGGTCCCGCAAGACCGCAATCTCCTGGCCGACGGTGAGAGCGCGGCGGTGTTCGCCGACCATCCAGACCAGCGACAGAAGACAGAGAAGAAGGCTGACCAAGGTGAGCGCCGGCATCAGTCGCTCGAAGCGCCGCTCGAATCGGAACTCCTCTTTTCGAAGCTCGAAGGTGGTGATTCCGAGCCCGAGCGACCGGTGGGCCAGACCGAGCGAAACGGCTCCGCCGTGGTGGAACGCATCGGCCATGGCACCGTCGATTGCGAGCTCGACCCCTCCGAGCGGCATCCCTCTCGCCTCTACATCGAAGTGCGAACTCAGTCGAGCGACCGCGTCCATCTCGGTGGCCTCGCCGCCCGTCACGATGAGGTGGTCGATTGACCCCCCGATCAGGTAGCCGGCGAAGGTCCGCTCGAGCTCGAGAATGATCCGATCGAACGGGTCGCTGACGGGGGCGAGCGTCATCGTCTGCTCGCTGGTGACGGACGAACTCCCCACAAATTGATCGTATTCGTCATCGGAAACCACGGCGAGCAACGGGGAGCCTGAATCAGATCCCGCGGTCGGTGGGGCTTCCTCGCGAGGGCCGTCCGACTCGAGTCCACTCAGGGAGCGCTCGATCGCGGCGAACCGATCCTCGATCGCGTTCTCCGATTCGGCCTCGCGGTCGACGTCGGGCTCGTCTGCCTCGCTCGCTTCGTGCGTCGTCGTCAGTAGTGGAGAAGTCGGAGCCGCAGGGCGGATCACATTCCACACCGAGCGCACTTTGGTGATTCGACCCTCTTCGAGCAGAACGAAGGTCGTGTGCTGTCGCTCGATCTGAACGAGGAGGGTGTTCCCCTCCGCCGATTCCGGTTCGCTCCGAACGTACGCTGTCGCGAGGGCGGTCGCGTTGAGCTCGACTGCCACCGGATCGATCTCGATCGATCGGAGCCGCTCGAGATCCTCGCCGAGGCGGTGCTTCTCGACTCCGCAGAGGATCAACCGGCTCCCCGACTCAGTCTCTGCGCACTTGAGGTACTCGATGATCAGATCGTCGACGCTGTGCGAGAAGATGTAGCTCTCGCTCTCGTAGCGAATCGTCTTGGAGATCATCTCGTCGCGGGTGTAGGGAACGGAGATCTCGCGCAGGATCGCTCGATCCGCCCCGATCGAGGCGGCGACATCGAGTCCGACCCTCTCTTTCCCGAAGAACACGGGTCCGAGGAGGCTGCGCAGGGACTCGCGGCGATCTTCCTCGCTCTCCCCGGTGATCCTCCCTTCGACGAAATCGACCACGCGGTACTTCTTCGGTGATCCCTCGAGCACCGTCGCGCGCACCAGGTCGCCGTCGATCTCAATCCCGCCGTGAAAGTTCATCGGTTCCTCTTGTCCCTTGCGGGGCTACTAGGAGGCTGTCGGGAAACCTCGATCGAGACGTCCTCGTGCGGGTCGCATCCTGCTGGATGGCGGCTCAGCTCGATGGGGCGGGAGTCTCCTAGCGACTGCCGCCCCGAGCTCCGGCAGGCGATTCCTTTGTCCCTGGCCTGGGTTGGAGCGCATCCTTGACAGCCTTGCGCTCATCGTCGGACATCCCCTTCATCTTCTCGATCTCTCGCTTCGCATTCTCGACGTCCTCCTTCTTCTGATCGCGATTCGTGGGAGGGGCCGGTGCGCGCCGCGGCTGCTCCGAAGTCCGCCGGACTTCGCCACGCTCATCGGCGTTCACAACTGCCTCGGCCGGCGGAGCTTGTCCAACTCTCGTAGGATCGATGTCCAGTTCGTCATCCAGCAGGCCGCGGATCAGGATTCCCCCCCGCTCGTTCGGTTCGTATCCGAGCCACTCCGGGAGGTCACCGGTCAGGGTGTAACGACGACCGGTGGGTCGTTCGGTCACGTTCTCCAGCTCCTCGTACTCGAGTTCGCGAGGGCTGGAAGAGATTCGTCGTGCGAGGTACAGGTTGCCGTCGATGCTGAAGTCCTCTCCTTCACCGAAGAACTTGGTTCGGGAGGCGTTCGCCACGGCGGTCCGCCGGGTCGGCGTTCGAGTCTGCCGGGTCCGTGATGATGGGCCACGGCTTCGAGTATTCCGAGTGGGTGGCCGTCCCTGTGCTCCGGTGCGCCCCGGGGTGACGACGTTCTGCACTACCTTCTCTGCGATGCTCGCGAAGCCTCGGCTCTTGCTCCGCAGGGTCATCGTGATCTCCCACCCCTGGAGTGGGCCTTCGCTCTGGATGGAGGGGAGTTCCGGCTCCTGAATCCTCGGTTCGGACCGGACCACCGGTTTATCCTTGTGGACCCGGATGATCTGGTTCAGGTCTCTCGGATTGAAGTTCGAGTGGGCTTGCATCGGGACCTTGACGGCGTCCGGCTCCGGGAGAGCGATGTGAAGCTGCTTGTCGGCCCCGGGCATGAACAGATCCCAACCGAGGAACCCGAGGCCGGTGAGGACCCCGACGTTCGAGGCGAGGAGTAACCAACGGAGGGCGTTCACACCTAGGCGTGGCATGAGAACCTCCTTCTCATCAGGGGTTCGATCGTCTGCTTGGGTACACTCTTGCTAGCCATCGGATTCCTCCCAGGAGAGGACGATGATGTCCTGTTCCTCGCGCACGATCTCCATCGTACCCCAGAGAATTCGGTCATTACGCGTCCCCTCGGGCTGCTCAGCACGCGTCCCCTTGAGCCGCACTGTGAAGTACGTGCTCTTGAACGTGCTCACGGGGCCGAGATCTGCGCGGAGGATGTCGAGGATCGAGTCCCCTAGCGTCCCATCGGCCCAATCCTCATTCACTTTCCCGAGATCGTCGACCGCCTTGAAGTGGTTGAACTCCTGGGTCTCCTCGTCAGCGATCTCTTCTCCGATGAGCTCTCCATCTTCCTCGGGAACGACGAAGAGATTGAGGTACTCGTCGATCTGTAGCGCGATCTCGCGTGCCTCTTCCAGATCCTCGATGCCGAGGATCAGTGCGGTGATCACCTCGCGGCGGGCGGTGTTCAGGTTGATCTCTCCGGATGAGTGGGTGGTCAGCACATCGCGGAGCCCGAGGGGGCGGGGGATTTCTTGCACCCCGTCGTCGAGATCCTCGTAGCCGGGCTGCGTCCCCCCCAATTCATCGGCGAATTGGCTGAGCGGGTCATCATTGAAATCCGAACCACGCCCCCCGAGGCTCCCACCGCCCCGACGGTCGCCGCGGTCTCCTTCCTCATCGAAGGGACGCGGCTCGTTCAACAGCTCCCAGCTCACCCCGTCGACCCGGAGCAACTCATCGATGCTCCGGATCAGCCGCGTTTCGGGTTCGGTCTGACGAGCCACCACCCATTCGACGATCTCGCGCGCGGCAAGGTCCGGGTCGGGGAGCTCCTGGTACTCGAAGCCCCCCTCCTCGTTCGAAGCGATGACCGACTGGATCAGCCGAGAAAGGATGGTTTCCGCGTCCTCGATCTGCTCTGGCGTCGGCGCGACCCACTCATCTTCTTCGCCGCTCGCGGATGGATCATCGGTGCCGTCATCCGCGGCTCCCGGGGGGCTGCCGAAGGGAGGCCCATCTCCCTCCGAGCCCAAGTCGGGATTCGTGCCGTCATCGTCCTCGGGGTGCTGAGCGTACTCGAAGAGGTGGTTGAGATTGAGCCGCCCCTCTCCGTCGAGTTTCCACATCTCCACGTGATAGCCGTTGAGCTCCTCCTCGACCTTGCTCGCCCACTCCTCGTGACGAGTGTCGAAGCGTTCCGCAGAGGTTCCCCGAGAAGGGTCCTGACCGGAGTCCCCATCGAGCCCGGGGAGCGACGGGGTGGCGGCGTCCTCTTTCTCTTCTCCCTCGAGTTCATCCCCGGTCACGAACCCCAGGTCCTCCATCAGGTCCGTCTCGAGGGCCTGGATCGCACTGCGCGCCACCGCGATCAGGGTCTGGCTCAATTCCAGGAACCCTTGCCGGTTCCTCGAAATCCGCTCCTCGATCTTGGTGGTAAAGGTCAGCTGCGAGATCACCACGGTCAGGACCAGGATCAAGACGAGGACGATAAAGAGCGCCATCCCGACTTCGCGTGGTCGGGTGGCCTCTTTGGGGGCGCGATAGGGCGAGTTCTCTCGCCGCTCTCGTGGTGTGGTCGGGAGTGGTCGCATCCCTGAAAAGGGGGCAAATGATGGGCCATTCAAGAGCGGTTCCCCCGCTGCAGGCCTCGCCGTAACTCCTTCTTGGGCCTTCGCTTGAGGCGACTCATTCGGCTCCTCCTCGCGGGCGGCCTGCGCTGTCCGGCAATCGAGCGATCGGGTGTAGCGATACGCTACGATTCCACCGGGAGTGAGGGATGGGGATCGGCAGCAGCAGGGTCCTTCCCCGCGAAGAAGGAGTAGACCACCGGGAGCACTACGAGAGTGAGGAGCGTCGAGACGGCGAGCCCACCGATGATCGTCCGAGCGAGGGTGAAATAGTACGTCCCCGCCGCCTGAGCACCACCGTAGGCCATCGGCAGGAGACCGATCAGCGTGGTCAGCGCAGTGATCAGGATCGGCCGCAACCGCTCCTCCCCTCCGAGCCGGAGGGCGGCGAGGAGCGCCCGACCCTCTGTGCGGTGACGATTCACGTGGTCGATGAGCACGATCCCGTTGTTCACCACGATCCCCGCGAGCAGGATCAATCCGACTCCGGCCGGCTGGTCGAACGCGTTCCCGTGCAAGTAGAGGAACCAGACCACGCCGGGGAGCGCGCACACCACGGTGATCATCAGCTTGAACGGCTGCAGGAGGGACTCGAAGAGACACGCCATGACCAGGTACACCAGGAAGATCGCGAGCGCGATCGATCCCAAGAGCTGGCCCAGGTTCCGTTCGCGTCCGCCCCACCCTGCGCCGAGATCGTAGGAGTATCCTGCAGGCCAAGCGTGCGTCGCGAGCACCCGCTCCACCAGGGGTTGGATCTGGGGGCGGGCGCCGGCAGCATGATTCACACCGAAGGTCGTGGTCGCGCGTCGAGCCTCACGACGACGCTCCTTGGGCCCCTCTCCCGGCTCCAGCGTGCCGACTTCTTCGAGCGGAACCGTAAACCCATCGTCGATGTCGACTTCCATCGACTCGAGCTTCTTCACCGAGTCGGTCTCATCTTCTGCGAGCATCAAGCGGAGCGGCATCTCCCCGTGCGAGGTCCGAATCTCGCGCAATCGGCTTCCCGCGAAGTTCTCCTCGATCCGCCGAGCGAGAGCGATCGAGGAGAGGGAGTACCGGCTCAGCACATCTCCCTTCGGTCGCAATTGGATCTCGGCGACCCCTTCCGCCTCGTTCCTTTCGATTCGGGTCACTCCGGGAACTCCGGAAATACGGCCCTCCAACTCATCGACCAGTTGTTCGAGACGCGCCGGTGAGTCTCCGAAGAGCCGCACTCGCATGTTTCCTGCGCTCTGGGTCCCTCGTCGTCCCCAGTGCATCCCGGCGTCCCCAGTGCGAATCTCCACGCCGGGGACGATCGGCAGCAGAGGATCGATCTTCGCGCGCAGCGCCGCGATCGCGGCTTCGCGCACATCTCCGTCCGCGGGGTAGATCGCGGTCCAGGCGAAGCCATCGCGGTAGTACGAGTAGACATCGCCGATCCCCAACTCTTCGTGATGAGGTGCGAGACTCTTCTCAACCCGGGTGACGAGTTTCTCCATCGTCAGGTAGTCGAGCCCCTCATCGGTCTTGTAGAAGACGCTCGCGTTGCCCTCGACCCGGCTCGTGTCGTCGAGCTCGAAGCGGAAACCGCGGGAGAGCGGGATGACCACGCTGAGAACCACCGCCGCGGTCACCACGAGGGTCAAGCCGCGTCTGGCGAGCGCCGCGGCGACGAATCGCCCGTACCAGCGACGGACATGGGCGAACCAGCTCGCCATCCCCGGATCCCCGCCCCGGTAGATCCGCGCCGAGACCATCGGGATCAAGGTGAGCGACACGAACAAGCTCGAGACGAGAGTGAGGGTGATCACGAGACCGAGTTCGCGGATGTAGTCGACGAGCTGAGAGCGCGCGGAGAGGAGGACAGGAACGAAGACGATCACCGAAGTGAGGGTCGCCGCGAAGACCGGGGTTGCCACCTCCATCGTCCCCCGCACCGCCGCTTCCGCGGGGGAGTCGCCGAGCCCCGAACGCCGAACGATCGACTCGACCACCACGACCGCGGTGTCGACGAGCATCCCGACGCCGAGCATCAGCGCGACGATCGTGATGATGTTCAGCTCACGGCCGAGTATGTAGAGCCAGCAGAGCGCGGAGAGGATCGAGATCGGGATCGTCATCCCGACGAGAAGGGTCGCAGTCGGTCGGCGGAGGAAGAGGAGCAGGATTCCGATCGCCAGGGCGCTGCCGAGAAGACCGGCGTTGCGCAAGCCGCGCAGCGAATCGACGATCTGCTGGCCCTGGTCCTCCCACACCAGCAATCGGATCCCGGCGAGCTGGGGGTCCTCCTTCAGGCGTTCCACCGTATCCCGCACCGCCTTCGCCACCTCGACGGTGTTCGCATCGGATTCCTTGAAGACCTCGATCGACACCGCGTAGCTGCCGTTCAGGTGTCTCCCCCAACGCAGGTCCCCCTCCTCGACGCGGATCTCGGCGACCTGGTCCAGCCTCAACCCGCTTCCATCGATCGGGAACGCCTTCACGTCTTGCACCGTGCCAAGGGTGTTCACGAGCCGGAGCTTGCGGACCTTCCCCCCATCGCGCACCTCACCGATGCTCGCCTCGATGTTGGCGTCCTGCAGGCGACGGGCGAGGGTCTCGAGACGAAGGCCGTGACGGTCGAGATCCTCCTGCTTGAGGACGACGTGAATCTCGAGCGGTGTGACGCCGTCCATCTCGACCTGGCCGACGCCATCGATGCGCTCCAAAGGGCGCCGGATCCGATTCATCAGCAGCTCATAGTTCTGCGAGAGGTCGATTCCGGCGGCGGAGATCCGGCCACGGATCACCGCCTCCCCGTTCCTCCAGTCGCCGCTCCGGATGAGAATCCGGTCGATGTCGTCGATCGGGAGATCGTTCTTGATCCGTGCGATTCGTTCCCGGACCTGGAGCTTCATCATGTCGAGATCGGCGCCGTAGTCGAAACTCAGGGAGACCTGCCCCTCACCCTGCCGCGACTCGCTAAAGATCTCTCGAACTCCCCGCAGCGTGGCGAGTGCCTCTTCGAGCGGCTGCGTCACTTCGATCTCGACCTGCTGCGGGTCCGCATTCGGCATCGGCACCGTCACCCGGATCCGAGGTCGTTCGGTGTTGGGCATCGAATCGAGCGGTAGCCGCCCGACTGCAAGCGCCCCCCCCAGGAGCAAGAAGATGTGAATCGTCAGGGTTGTGATCGGCCTCGACTGGCAAAACGCGACGAAGCGAGTCATCCGACCACCTCCTCCCTCGGCTGTTCACGTCTCTCTCGGGCGATGAGGCGGTATCCGCAGGGGACCACCATCAGGGTGAGCGCCGTAGCGACGATCATTCCTCCGACCACGGTGACCGCAAGGGGGCGCCGGAGCTCGGCCCCCGCGCCGACCCCGAGTGCGAGGGGGAGGAGGCCGAGGATCGTCGTGGCGCTGGTGATCAAGATCGGGCGCAGTCTCTCGAGTCCGGCCAGTCGGGCGGCTTCGGTCGGGCCGTGCCCTCGTTCGCTGAGCTGCTGGATGCGGGCGACGAAGATGATCCCGTTGTTGACCACAATGCCGCACAGGAGGATCCCACCGATCAGAGACAGGACTCCGACCGGCCAACCGAGGATCCAGAGCGACGCGACGGCACCGATCAGACCGAGCGGGACGGTCAGGATCACCACGAACGGCAGGGTCAGCGACTCGAAGGTGCTCGCGAGCACCATCGTTACGAGGAAGATCGCGAGTGCGAGGGCGAATCCGAGGGAGCGCAGGGACGCGCGCATCTCCTCGTTCTGGCCCGACAGCCGCGCGCTGGAGGTGGGGGAGAGCATCGCGGCGCGCACGGTCCGATCTACTTCGATGGAGGCTCCTCCGAGGTCGACCCCGGAGGTCCGGGCGGTGACGAGCACCGCGCGCTCCCCTCCGACGTGGCGGATCTCGACGGGACCGAGCCCTTCTCGAAGGCTCCCCAGCGAGGCGAGCTGGAGGGGAGGGGAGGAGCCCTCCGATCCCGCCGTCACGTTCAATCGGGCAGCGTCTTCCATCGACCCCTTCCGCGCCCCGCGCACCTCGACCCTGATGTCGATCGGCTTCACCGCGTGACGGAACTGGGTGGGGATCTCCCCGAGCCCCTTCGCGGCGAGGACCCGCGCGATCTCCCCCTGGGAAAGGTCGAAGTTGGCGAGCTTCACCGGATCGAGCACGACGTGGATCTCCGGACTCCGCTCCGGCACACCATCCTCGATGTCGACGAGACCCGGGATGTGATGCAGCCGCTCCGCGATCTCGAGGGCCGATTCGCTGAGGCGATCGAGGTCCTCGTCGTACACCTCGACCTCGATCGGCGCGCGAAAGGTGAACAGGGTCGGGTGACCGAGGCGAATCGGACAGTCGGGGATCGCTGCGAGGGAGCGGTCGATCGCCGCGATCGCGCGCTCCTCCTCCGCGGTTCCCGCCCGCGGCTCCATTCGGATGTGCACCCGCGCGACGTGGTCCCGTCGCTCTCCCGAGCGCACTTCGCCGAGGACCGGAGCGGAGCCGATCGTCGCGTACCACATGTCGACGCGGAGTGACTCGGCGGCTCGCACCCGCTCGAGCACAGCCTCGATCTCCTGCACCTTCGCATCGGTCGCCTCGAGCGGGGTGCCCTCGGCGAGTTCCAGGTCGTAGTGGAATTCACCTTGGAAGAGATCCGGGATCAACTCGGTGCCGAGGTCGGCGGCGCGCGGCACGACGGCGAGGAAGAGCAGTGCTGCGGCGAGGGGAGCGGCCCAGGGGGCGGCGAGCGCGCTGCGCAATACGCGATCGTACGCCGATGCGATCGAGACGAGTGCGCGTTGGAACAGCCATGTCATCGGCAGGAGGACCCAGTGGAGGGCTCGTCCCACGCCCAGTAGCGCCGCTCGGGCGACTTTCCGAAACCCGGCAGCAGGAATGGGCTGCGCACGGTGAGCCATCACCGCGGGGATCAGGGTGATCGAGACGAACAGGCTCGCGACGAGCGAGAAGGTCACGGTGAGCGCCTGATCGCGGAAGACCTGGCCCGCCATCCCCTCGACGAATACGAGCGGGAGGAAGACCGAGATCGTGGTCAACGTCGATGAGATGACGCCACCCATCACCTGTCGAGTCCCGGTGATCACCGACTCCCACGCCGGCCACCCCTTCTCCCGCAATCGGGAGATCGACTCGAGGACGACCACCGAATTGTCGACGAGCATCCCGACCCCTAGGGCGAGTCCACCGAGCGACATCACGTTCAGTGAGATATCGAATATCCGCATCAGGAGGAAGGTCACCGAGACCGAGATCGGGATCGAGAGAGCGATCACCATCGTCGACAGCCAGTCGCGAAGGAAAAAGTAGAGCACCAACGCGGCGAGCAGCGCGCCGAGGAGGGCGCTCGATTGAACGTTCTCGACCGCCTCCTCGATGTAGCTCGCCTGGTCGAAGAGGATCGTGAGCTCGGCCCCGGAGAGGCTCCGCTCGGAACTCAGCGCCGCGAGTCGCGAACGCACCCCTCGTGCGACCTGGACGGCGTTCGCGTCCCCCTCCTTGTAGACGTGGAGCTGGACCGCGGGGCGCCCCGAGACACGCACTCGGACCTCGCGTTCGTCGGTCGCGGAATACACGTCGCCGATGTCGCGCACGCGGACGACGCCTCCGTCGGAGTACCGTACGATGGTGTCGGCGATCTGCTCGAGGCTCTCGAACTCGCTGACCGTGCGGAGCCGATACGCGGTGTCCTGGTCGCGCAGTTCCCCCCCCGAGCGGTTGACGTTCTCCTCGCCGATCCGGCGGGTCACCTGATCGAAGGAGAGTCCGAGGGCGCCGAGGCGCTCATCATCGAGCGTGACCCGGACCTCTTCCTCGGCTCCTCCGACCACGCGAGCCGCCGCGACCCCATTCAGGGTCTCGAGGCGCTGCTTCACGATCGTCTCCGCCAGTCGGCGAAGTTCTTTGGTCTCGAAGGCCCCCTCGAGAGAGATTCTGAGCATCGGGTCGAGGGAAGGGTCGAAACGGTACACGACCGGCGATCGAGCGTCGTCGGGAAGGTCGACCAGGTCCAGCTTCTCGCGCACGTCGAGGGAGGCGCGCGACATGTCGGTGTCCCACCCGAACTCGAGCGTGACCTCGCTCACCCCAGCGCGGGAGGTGGAGTGATAGCGCCGCAGACCCTGCACTACGCCCACCACCTGCTCGACCGGGCGGGTGACCAGCTGCTCCACCTCTTGGGGAGCGGCGTCGGGAAGCTCGGTCTGAACGGTGAGGGTTGGATAGGAGATGTCGGGGAGGAGCTCTAGGGGGAGCTTCGAGAAACTGACCACCCCGAACACCACCGCAGCGAGGGTGACCATGGCGACGGTGACCGGGCGACGAAGGAGCGAGGGGAGGGCGCCCGTGGCGGTATCAGGCTCGGAAGTCGATCGCAACTCCTGGTCGGACACGGCCTCTGACATCCTCGTCTCGATGGTGAAGAGAAACGCGGGCTACCCCCAGCCCCTCCAATCGCTACTACCCCCCATCCCCGCGCTCTGCATCCCCGCGCTCTAGATCCCTGCGCTCTACCGTCAACGGGTCGAGCGGGGTCGGAGTCTCTCGGTAGATTTCCACTCGCGCACCGTCGCGCAGCTCCCGGCCCCCCTCGGTGACGACACGGTCTCCCGGGGCGATTCCCTCTCGGACCTGGATCACGGCATCATCCTCGTACCCGATCAGGATCGGGGTCCGATGGGCTCGCTCGTCGAAGACTCGGTACACGAAGACCTCGCCCTCCGCGCGGATCAGCGCGCGACGGGGAATGAGCACCACATCCGCCTCGGTGCGCGTGATGATATCGACGTGGCCGAAAGAGCCCGGGCGGACCTGACCGGCCGCGAACTCGAATCGAGTGATCACTTCGACGGTCAGGCTCTCGCGATCGACGACCGGACTGATCCGCTCCACGCTGCCTCGAGTGAGCATCGGGCCGTCCCGATCCGCCCGCAGCTCGGCGACCTGACCGACGACCACTGCCGCCACCTCGCTCTCCGGGAGGTGCAATCGCAGCCAGAGCGGCTCGAAGTCCGCGATCGTGAAGAGCACATCCCCGGGACGAACGGTCTGCCCCAACTCGATCGCCCGATCGACGATCACTCCCGCGAACGGAGCCTTGGGTCGGGCATGGGCGAGATCGAAGTCCGTCTTCTCGCGCTGCGCGGTCGCCCGATCGAGGGCGGAGGAAGCATCTTCGAGTTCCTGCGGACTGACCGAACGGCTCGCGACGAGCTCCACCAAGCGCTGATGACTCCTCTTCGCCTTGTCCTGCTCGATCCTCGCGATCTCCGCGGCGATGCGGAGCAGTTCCTCGTCGATCACGCAGAGTTCGGCCCCGCTCTCGACGCGGGTTCCCTCCTCGACGAGCAGTTCCTGCACTTCTCCTTCGACACGAGCGACGAGCATCACTTGGCGGATCGGCTCGAGCAGCCCGCTCCCTCGCACCCGCTCACGGATCCCCCGAACCACGGCCGGGGCGACCTCTACGGGGATCGGTGCATTCATATCGGGAGCGGCGGAGTATCCGGGCGATCCTGGTGAGGGCATTCCACCGTGCGGCATCCCGCCGGGGCCGCCGCCGGCGGGAGCGGTGCCCGCCGGCGCGCGTTCGATGATCCCGAGGATCTGGCTGGCCTCCTGGATGAAGAAGCCGATCGCGATGAGTGCGATGGCACCGAGGGCCACTCCGAGAGCTCGCGTCATCGCGCCTGGGTTCCTTCCTGCGGATCGCTCACACACTCGGGGCAGGGGCACCCCGCCCGCAGGACCCGGAACGTGTAGATCCCGGTACCGTGCCCGTCGGAAAAGTGCAGGTTCAGCCCGTATCTCCCGGTCCGTTCCCACTTCGTGATCCGGATCGCTTCCGGCAGCTTCGCGGGGGTCGAGGATCGGCTTCCGGGTCCACTCATCGATGCACGCGGCGCATTCGCAGCGTTCGCGGAGCGTCCGGTGCGGATAAAGACTCTCATGGCCGTCTGCCCACTCGATGAGCATCGTCCTCGGTTCGAGGAGCTCGATCGCGACCGGCTCGTGGTCCGGACCGGTCAATGCGGGCTCCCTTCCGAGAGGCGATCGAGGATTCTACGTCGGGGCTGCGCATGCCGCGAGGGTGCTGAGCGAAGAGAGGGGGCGTACAGGGGATCATCGGGATCGGCAACAGGCCCGTTCACGGCGGGCGCCGCCGAGGGTCCATTCGCTGGAAGGCATGAGCCCCCTCCGGAACTGGGTCGATTCCGGAGAGGGCCTTGGTAGGAAGGCGAACTAGAGGTTGATCGGCGCCAGCGCGGCTTCCGCGCACGATCAGAAAAAAAGTGGCCGGAGAGAGGTACGCCGCGTGATCACTGGGAACCAACACTGTGGGCCCGACTGTCCCAAAACTCTCTCCGGCTGTCGAACCGCGGATAGAGTATCTTGTAGTTTGCAAAACATAAAGCACATTTTTGGTGGCCGCGGGAGCCCCGCCGGAGAAAATCTACAAACTCCTCTGAAATCACCGCTTAGGACCGCGAAGAGCGCTGGAGCGGATCCTGGGCAGGGGATCCTGCGGCGCTCGCCAGGCGCTCCGAGTACCCTTTCGCGGTCGGACCACCACTCGAGGAGGAGCGTGGCATCGTGGAGAACCCCCGATTCCAGCCAGTCCGTAGCTATCTGGTCGATCTGCAGAATCGAGTCTGCGGTGAACTCGAGCGCCTCGATGGGCGGGAATCGTTCCACTCCGATCGCTGGGAGCGCCTGGGAGGGGGCGGAGGCGACACCCGAGGAAT
>JAQBGV010000086.1:0-5264 GCA_032128395.1 Planctomycetota bacterium
ACAGTAGCGATGCAAGCGAGCAGAGCTCGCCTCGTTGGGGTGAATCGTGAGCGGCTCCGCCGCGAGCGAGAGGGGGCTGGGAGCCAGCCCCCTGAGAAAAGCAGAGCTCGCCTCGTTGGGGTGAATCCTGAGCGGCTCAGCCGCGAGCGAGAGGGGGCTGGGAGCCAGCCCCCAGAGAACAGTAGCGATGCAAGCGAGCAGAGCTCGCCTCGTTGGGGTGAATCGTGAGCGGCTCCTCCGCGAGCGAGAGGGGGCTGGGAGCCAGCCCCCTAAGGAAGGCCGTCCCCCTCTGTCGTCACCTCGATCGCGTCGATTTTCGCCTCCTCGACGCTGCGATTCAGCGCGGGGAGCCTCTCCGACCAGATCACGGAGAGACGGTCCAACTCCGCGTTGATCGCGGTGGTCAAGGTCCCGCGCACGGCGTGCGCCTGCCGGGTCGGGCTCTCATCCCCGATCCCGGCGAGCCCGAGGAGCCCCGCGAGTTTGTCGTTCAGCCGGATCGGGAAGTTCAGCGGATCCTGGCCGCTCTTGTTCTTCGTCTGGTAGAGCGACTCCTCGATCTCCTCCATCGCGGTCTCGATCGAATCGATCTCCGTGCGAATCTCCTCGTGTTCGTCGCCGAGGCGCTTCTTCAACCCACCGAGCTGTCCGCGGGTCCGGCGCAGGCGCGCGATCTCGCGGTGCACCTGGGAGAGCTGGTCGCGCACCCCGATCAGATAGTCGAACTGCGCGCGCAGGTCTTCGGGAGTCGCGCTCGAACGAGGGTCGGGGAGGACCGTGAACGAGACCGTTTCGGTTGCTTCGCCGACCGTCAGCTCGGCCCGGTACGTCCCCGGGATCGCGCGCGGGCCCTCGGATCCCCCGTTCCAGAGCACCATCTTCGGGAAGCTCTCCGCGCCGGGATAGCGGAGGTCCCACACGAAGCGGTTCAGTCCTGCCTTCGTCTCGAGCAGTTTCGGAGGGTCGAGCGGACTCGGCGGGCTGGGGGGATCGTCTTCTTCCTTCTTCTCTTCATCCTTCTCCGGCTTCCGAGCGAAGGAGCGGATCTCCTCCCCCTGCTCCGTGAGGATGCGCAGCTTCACCTCGGTCTCCACCGCGATCTTCTCTCCGAGGTGATATCTGAGCACCACTCCGGAGTGAGGGTTCGTCCCCATCTGTCGGGGATTGTCCGAGCGACCGGCGCCGAGACGAACGATCGGTCTCGGCGGGAAGAGATGCACTGCTGCGGTGCGCATCTCCGCCTCGAATCGATGCAGCGTCGAGAGATCGTCGAGAATCCAGAAGCCTCGTCCCTGGGTCGCGGCGACCAGATCGCCGTCCTTCACCGCGAGGTCGGTGATCGGGACGATCGGCAGCTTGAGTTGAAGTGGGGTCCACTCCCCGCCGTCGTCGAAGGAGACGTACACCCCTCGCTCGGTCCCGGCGTAGAGAAGCCCCGGCCGCGACGGATCGGCCCGGATGACGCGGGTGAAGTGGCTCGGGTCGATCCCGTCCGTGATCGCGGTCCAGGTGCGCCCGTAGTCGGTGGTCCGATAGAGATACGGGTGGAAGTCGTCGAGCTTGTAGCGCGTCGCCGCGACGTACAACCCACCCGGGAGGGTGGGATGGACCTCGATCGAGTTGATCTGCGCCCACTCCGGCAGTGCCATCGGTGTGACGTTCGACCACCTCTCTCCGCCGTCGCGGGAGAGCTGGACGAGCCCATCGTCCGAGCCCGCCCACAGCACTCCCGGTTCGATAGGGGACTCCGCCGCTGCGAAGATCGTGCAGTAGTACTCGACGCTGGTGTTGTCCTTGGTGATCGGACCTCCCGACGGACCCTGCTTCTCCTTGTCGTCGCGGGTGAGGTCTGGACTGATCGGTTCCCAGCTCTCTCCTCCATCGCGGCTGCGGAAGAGCACGTTCGCCGCCGCGTACAGCAGGTCGGGATCGTGGGGGGAGAAAAAGATCGGGAAGTTCCACTGGAAGCGATAGCGGAGCTCCGCCGCGCCCCACCCCATCGGGTTCTCGGGCCAGACGTTCACCCCTCGACGTTCACCCGTTCGGTGGTTCAGCACGGTCAAGTAGCCGCCGTAGGATCCACCGTAGACGAGGTCGGGATTCCCCGGTTTCGCGACGACGTGACCGCTCTCTCCGCCGGCGGTCGAATCCCAGTCGCGCAATCCGATCCCCGAGGACTGGAGCGAGCGCGAGCGGATGCGGATCGCGCTGTTGTCCTGCTGCCCGCCGAGAAGACGGTAGGGAAAATCGTCGTCGACGGAGACGCGGTACATCTGCGCGGTCGGTTGGTTGTCCTGCCGGGACCAGTTCTCGCCGCCGTCGAAGGTGATGCACGCGCCGCCGTCGTTCCCCTCGATCATCCGCCCCGAGTTCTTTGGGTCGATCCAGAGATCGTGGTTGTCGCCGTGGGGGACGGAGATCGTCGAGAAGCTCTGGCCGCCGTCCTTCGAACGATGGAACTGTACGTTGAGGACGAACACCGCCTCCTCATCCGCTGGGTCGGCGTAGATGCGCGTGTAGTACCACGCCCGTTGTCGGAGCGAGCGGTCCTCGTTGGACCGGGTCCACGTCTTTCCGGCGTCGCGGGAGCGAAACACGCCCCCCTCCTCCGCCTCGATGATCGCGTACAGGTTGTCTGGGTTCGATGCCGAGACCGAGATCCCCGAGATCCCGATCGGACCCTTCGGCAGCCCCTCGTTCTCGGTCAGCTCGGTCCAGCTGTCGCCACCGTCGGTCGACTTCCAGATCCCCGAGCCCTCACCGCCGCTCTCGAGGGTCCACGGCTGCCGGATGATCCGCCAGAACGTCGCGTAGATGATCCGCGGATTCGTCGGGTCGAGCACCAGGTCGACGCACCCCGCCTGTTCATCGGTGAAGAGGATCTTCTCCCAGTTCTTGCCGCCGTCCTTCGTCCGGTAGACCCCGCGCTCCTGGTTCGGTCCGAACAGGTGTCCCATCGCGGCGACGTAGGCGAGATCGGGGTCGCGGGGGTGGATGCGAATGCGGGCGACGTGGCGCGTGTCGGTCAGGCCGACCGATGTCCAGGTCCGCCCCGCGTCGGTCGATCTCCACACTCCATCCCCGTGGGAGACGTTCCCGCGGACGGTCTTCTCGCCGCCGCCGACGTAGATGACGTTCGGGTCCCACTCGGAGACCGCGACCGCGCCGATCGACCCGCCGAAGGAGCCGTCGGAAACGTTTTTCCAGGTGACTCCGGCGTCGGTGGTCTTCCACACGCCGCCTCCGGTGCCGCCGAAGTAATAGACGTTCGGCTGATCGGGGATCCCCGCGACCGCCGCGCAACGACCTCCGCGGTACGGCCCGACCTCGCGCCACTCCATCCCCTCACCGATCCACTCCTCGAGGGTCGGATGGGCGCTCTCTGCCGCGGTCGTAGGATCCTCTCCCGCGATCTGGCCGAACGCGGTGCACCCGCAGATGAGAGCTCCCGCGATGAAGAGTCCGCCGGCAAACGAGGGGAAGGAGGTCCATCGCTCGAGGGGGGAACGGTGCTGCATCGGGGGCTCCTCGTCGTCCGGAGGGGAATCGACTCCAGAGATACCGGATCTCGCCGAAAACGTCGAGTGTGAGGAGCGCCGATCAACTCTCCGGGAGCTCCCTGGAGAGTCGCGGGGTGTCGCCGGTGTGCGCCCCAGCTCGGTGGCAGCGGAGCGCCGCCTCGACGGCGCTGTTTCGCCCGCCGACGATGAGGAGCCGCTTGCGGAAGTACGGATGCGGCTCGTCGAAGTAGTGCGAGATACCACCTGATCGTCTGACCGATCATGCCCGCGTCGTATTGTCGGTACTCGACGCCGAGGTGCTTCAGCGCGACCGCGAGTTCGAGCCCGATCGGGCCCGCTCCGACGATCACCACGGGGATCCGCCGACCCTCGCCCTGGGCCCTCTCGCGTGTGCTCATGGCGCTAGTGGAACGGTCCTGCTCGCTCCTGGGGTCGATGTGGCCGAACGCGCCGGACCGCGGGGTTGAGTACCCGATCGCGACGAGTAGACTGGTTCACCCGCCGCTCACACGCCAAGATCCCGGAGGGGGGAGACGATGCGTCTGCCGTCCATCTTGATTCTCGCCATCCTGGCTCTCGGGTTCTTCGAGAGCATCGCCTCTCCACTCATCGCTCAGGAGGAGGAGAAAGAGCAGCCTCGGCCATCCCTCGACGAGTACCTCCAGACCCTCAAGGACTTTCGTCCCCGGGAGCTCGATGCGAGTGGGATGGTCATCACCGCGACGGTCATCCCGGACCTCTACCTCTTCGGATTGGCGAAGGCCCTCGATACCGCCAAGAAGAACGGCTGGAGCTCCTCGAAGATCACCGAGCACATGAACTCGGAGCACAAGAAGCTGAAGCGGGACAAGAACCGTGTTCGGGTGCGGGTCGAGATCTCTGCGAGCGGCAGGAAGGACCACCTCTTCCTCCAGAAAAAGCTGAAGTCTCACGTCAAGGTGAAGGGGGACGGGAAAGTGGTGGGCGCATCCGATGGTGATCCGAAGCCGCGTTTCGACAAGTGGCAGATCATCCAGGGCGCGAGCATGAAGGATTACACCCTCGCCCGCTTCGACACCATCGCGTTCGAGATCACGATCCAGAAGAAGTCCGACGAAATGTGCACCCTGCAGCTGGTGGACTTCCTGCACTACGTGGAGGCCCCCAAGAAGAGCGAATACGAGACCAAGGGGATCAATGTCGGGGCGCGGCAGATCTCGCTCGGAACGATCCGCGACATGGTCGTCGACCCGATCGCCATCGAACTCGCCCCAGCGACGTGGAAGCTCCCACCTCTCCCCGAGGAGCTCGAGGGATGGAAGAAGAAGCTGGAGTCGGATTGATGCTGGAGCAAGGGTAGCCGCGCTGCAGACCACCCGAGCCATCCCCAAGGACCAAACGCAACCAAGCGCGCAGAGCTCGCTCGTTGGGGTGAGAAGGCCGTGCGCAGCCAGTCCCCAGAACATCCGCGAGGCAAGCGAGCAGAGCTCGCCTCGTTGGGGTGAATCGTGAGCGGCACTGCCGCGAGCGAGAGGGGGCTGGGAGCCAGCCCCCAGAGAACAGTAGCGATGCAAGCGAGCAGAGCTCGCCTCGTTGGGGTGAATCGAGAGCGGCACTGCCGCGAGCGAGAGGGGGCTGGGAGCCAGCCCCCTAAGAAACGCCGAGCCAGCGGCTCGCTCGTTGGGGTGAATCGAGAGCGGCACTGCCGCGAGCGAGAGGGGGCTGGGAGCCAGCCCCCTAAGAAACGCCGAGCCAGCGGCTCGC
>JAQBGV010000087.1:0-11877 GCA_032128395.1 Planctomycetota bacterium
CCGGCGAGGATACTCTCGTCCTGCAGGCGCCCAATCATCCCACGATTCCGATCGTTGGCGTCGGCGAGGAGCTCAGCCCGGGGAGCATCGACCCCGATGCGCTTCAGGTTGTCGACGGTGACATCGGCATATTCTGCGAGGTCGCCGCGCTTCTTCGCCGCATCGATCAGGTCGTTCGCCGCGCGCGCTTCTCCCGCAGAACCGCGCTGCGATCCCGCCTGGGCGTACAGCTCGACCCCGGCGCTGTCCGGCGCCGAGGCGCTTCCCGCGGCGAGATTGAAATTGTCTTTCTGATGCTCGCGGGCGTTCGCGAGAAGGCTGAGGTCGATCTTCTTCCCGGCCGCTTGGGCGAACTCGAGCGCGGTGCAGCCGAGGGCGGACTGCAGACATCCGGCCCAGGTTCCGCCACCCCAAGAGCCGTCGGCTTGCTGCGACTTCTCGAGTTTGTCGAGGGCCTTGTCGAGGGACTGGTCCACGCGCTGGTGGAGCGGGTCATCGGAGGGGATCGTCGGAAGCGCGCGCGACAGGGTGCGGACCGTCATCATGGTGTCGATCATCTGACCGAGCTTCGACTGCGGCTGGGTCCCCTCCAAGTGAGTCACCCGCGGTCCTTCGTCCGGTGCTACCTCGACGACTCCGCAGAGGTACTCGAGCGCCCGGCGCACCGTCGCCTGAAAGCGTCCGTCGACCGGGGTGTGGCCGGCGCGAAGAAGCGCCATCGTAGTGAACGCGGTCGTCGCGGGATCGACCTGCACGGCGTGCGGATCGCGAAGCTGCTGGTTCGAGTGGGAGCCCGCACCCCAGCCGCCGTCTTCATGCTGCGCCTCGACCAGCCACTCGATCCCCTTCGAGACGAACTCAGCGATCGGCGTCGGTTCGGGGAGCACCGCGACTCTGGGGGTATCGGCGGTGGAGGGCGTTCCGTCGGTGTGATCCGAGCCGCGCTTGGCTCCGTACCATGCGGAGCAACCGACCACGAGAAGACACGTGAGTACGATCAGAAAGTGGATTCGAGGGGCTGTCATCGGCCCTTCCTCTCCGGGTCCGTCTGGGGTGTGTCGTGAGGACCCAGAAGACCGGTTCACCGGCCTTCGGGGTGCCTACTAGAAGGTAGTCGTCGCTCACCCGCTCGCCGTATCGACCGAGTAACGGATTACTGCTGATTGCGCAGGAGCTGGAGCACGAGGATCAGGGTCGCAGGGTCGGTCTCCGAGTGGATCGACGCCGCGTCCAGTCCCGCGTGGGCGACGAAGGCCTTCGTCCAATACACCGCGCCACCGAGGTGCTGGAACCCGACACTGGTGCGCCAGGAGAGATCGCGCAGGTTGTTGAGCAGAGGTGGGATCGACCCGGAATCGCCGCTGCGCTCGCGATCGGCGAGCCAGCAGCAGAGGTCGAGGCTGACCCGGCGCGCTTCCTCCGGAGTCCACGCGTAGCCGGGGAGGAAGAGGGGTCCCCCCGCCCACGGGACCCCGGTCGCGGCGCGCTCCGGGGTGTAACGCAGTGCTTCTTCGAGCGAGCGACGGACGACTCCGCCGCGGAGGCGGAGATCGAGGCTCCCGAGCAGACTCATCGCTTGCTGGCGCTCGGCGATCGCGGTTGATGTGAGCGCAACCTCGAGGAGCGGACGCACCGCGGCGCCGCGCAGCCCCAGCAGAAGTGTGGTCAGTTCAGGAATCGCTTCCGGATCGCTCTGTGCCGCGCGGAGGCGTTCGCGGATCTCCTCGGCGCCGCGGATCTTGGTCAACGCCGCACTCGCCCACAGCTGCAGCAGTTCCGGTTCGCCGTCCGCGTCGCGCAGCCGCACGAGGGAATCGACCGCAGAGCGATGTCCGATCTCCGCCAGACAGACCACGGCCCAGCCGCGACGGGCGAGGTCGCCCCCCTCGACTGCTTCTCCGATCAGGTCGGGGACCGCCCGGGGGCCGAGCGCGACCAGTTCTCCCGCGGCGGCTTCGCTCGTCGCGGCGTCGGCGAGGCGATCGATCGCAGCGAGCACGGTGCCGTCGAACGGCCGCGGGGAGTCCGCGATCACCAGGCCGGGGAGGAGCAGGACCGCGAGCAGCGCCGCGCCGGCGCCGCGTCCCCCGCGACCTCGAGTACCCACCCCCGCGACCACGACGAGGCCGAGGAGCGCGAGCGCCAGGGTCCCCGATCCGCGGGATGGGGTCGGCAGCGCTCCGGTCTCCACGTTTTTCTTCATGACCTCGTCGAACGCGACGATCGTCAGGTTTTGCTTTGCGATCACGTCGCGGGGGAAGTCACCCTCGATCACGGTCAACGTCATCCCGTCGAGCGCGGCGAGGATGTCTCCCTCGACCTCGCGTTGTTCGGCGGAGAGCACTCCGCGGATCTGCCCGTCGACCTCGGGGCCGCGGAGGCCAAGGCGCTCGCCGATCTTGAGGAGCTCCTTCTCCCTGGTCTCGAACGCGTGGAGGAGACGGTTCTCCTTCACCGCGAGGAGATTGCTCGCAAGGAGGTCTCGGGCGAATCCGTTCTTCGGGGCCGGGTCACGATCGTACTGCGGCAGGTCGAGGTAGCCTTGATCGCGAGCGTCCTCGATCGTCCCGCCGATCACGCGGAGCGGGAGCGGGTCGGTGATGTTGTGCCGCAGCCGCGCCCCCGGGATCTGGCGTTCGACCAGCTCGGGACCGATCTGCGCGAGTCGGCAGGGGGTATCGGAGAGGATGTAGACCCGGTTCTTCAACTCGCCAGGGTTGAACGCCGAGAGCCGCATCGGGATCACCAGCTCATCGGCCCGGAAGCGGAAGCCCATCGCCTGCACGGCGCCGTCGAAGGTGCTGCCGGTCGGGCGATCGGGGGAGACGCCGCGCATCCCCGGCTTCGGAGCAACGCCGGCTTGGTTTCCGATGTTGGCCTTCACCGCGACGAAGCACCACTCGGCCGTGATGTACTCGGCGCAGACCGGGTCCATCCCCTGGGGGTAGACGTAGCCGTGCGCCTCCATCCAAAGAGCGAGTGCGCGCGGGTCGGAGGCCTCGAGCACCGCGACCTGGTACATCCCGACCGCTTCCTCGCGGATGACGTTCACGAAGCCGAGGGCGAGCTGGTCGCGCGCCATCGGCATGCTGTAGCCGGCGCTCTTTCGCATCGACTCCGACTCCGGCCGCGGGCGGAGGTCGATCACAATTTCCGGCGGCTCCACGGCATTTGCGAGGTGCGTAAAGATCGTGTCGGGGACCTTGCGGATCTCGGGGGGCGACGGGAACGGGATCAGCATCCCGAAGTCCGCGACCTCTCCCTCGAAGCCGGGACGCAGGACGAGGTCTTCGATCCCGTTCGAGAAGAACGCGAAGGTGATCTGTTCTCCGACACGTCGGAGCTCGGGGTTCCCCTGGGTGAGTGGGAACGGTGTCACCATGCCGCAGGGATCCGCGAAGGCGGGGGGGAGAGCGAGGAGCTGGATCAGCAGGAGCGCGCCGAGACGGCGCATACCGGGAAGGAGTCTCATCGGGGGGCCTTTCCGAGGGCGGCGAGGGAGGGGGTCGAGTTCGACCGATCGGGGGTGGTGTGGGAGTCGGTGGAGATCTCTTCATCGGAGGTCGTCAGGGTCAGCGTGAGGAACAGTTCAGCGAAGCCGCTCTCGCTGCCATCGGAGATGAAGAACGGCCCAAAGCCTTGCTCCGAACCGGACTCCAGGACCGTGAACCACGGTCCGACGCCGAAGTGGCTCCCCTCCACTCAGAGGCGCGCCCAGAGGTGCTTCACCCCGACCCGTTCGACGGTGAAGCTGAGCACGGGGGGAGCGACGGCGACGGTGTCGTGCGCGTGGAGGTGTTGTTTGATCCCGAACGGTACGCGCTCGTCGAGGAGAACTCGCACGGCGCCATCGCGATCGACGATGCGCGCCGTGAAGCGGCAGCGATCGAAGGCGAGTTCGGCCTCGAGCGCCCGAACGACCCCCGTCGGGTCCGCCGGGGCCCCGAAGCAGGCCAGGTACTCGCGCACCTCTTCGCCGTGGAACAGAAGCTCTTCGAATGCGGCGGTCGCCGCGGGCTCCGGACCGTCGAGCGAGTCGAGGAGAGCGATGATCCGCACTCCGCCGAGGGACTCGGTCGCAGGGACGACGGCGGAACAGCCGGCACGACACTCCTCGGGATCGCCGGGGTCATCCGGCGGTAGGGAATTTTCAGGCCCGAGGTTCGCATAGACGAAGATCGCCGGCTTGTCGGGGTAGAGAGCGATCCAACCGGCCACCGTCAGCGAGCAGAGGGCGGCCAGCGCAACCAGGTTCCAGTGGGGCATCGGTTCTCCTTCAGGTGCAGGTTGGCCTTCGAACGGGTCGAGGTTGGACGGGTTCCCTCGAGGCACAGAATTGACGCTAGCTCGCTCGAACCCGAGGTTGTCGGCGGTGCGCCGAGCCAGGGGTCGCCCTGGCACGGCCATTGGCTGTAGCATGTCGGTCGGGACCGTGGCTTCCCGCGGCTCCCGTTTCGGCTCAACCAATGTTTCAGGGACAGGATGGAGGCCTGCGATGCAAAGGCGCATCGGAGTGGCGCTCGCGCTCATCGTTCTCGCCGCCCCTCTCGGGGCGCAGACCGATCCGCGTGAAGGGATCGAGGACCGCCCGATCGGGGTGCATGCCCTGACCGGCGTGACCGTGATCGTCGCCCCCGGGGAGACGATCGAAGACGCGACGATCATCATCCGCGATGGGGTGATCGCCGACGTGGGCACCCGGGTGCGCATCCCCGCGGACGCGCGTGTGTGGGATCTCAGTGGAAAGACGGTGACCGCGGGTTGGATCGACCTCGACCTGCGCGTCCCGGCGATCCTCCCCGACGGCGAAGCGTCGCGCGAAGGGCGTCACTGGAACACGAACATCCATCCGGAGATCTCGATCGCCGAGGGGATCCGACTCGCCGAGTCGACCGCAAAGGGCCACCGCGAGACCGGCTTCGCGATCGCCCTCGCCTCTCCCGACGGTGGAATTCTCGCAGGCGTCGCCGCCCTCGTGCGGCTGACCGGTCGCGACGATCGCCGCACCACCATCGAAGGTTCCGTCGCGAGCATCGCGAGCATCGAGAGCGGAGGCTTCCGCGGCGGCGGCTATCCCGGCTCACGGATGGGTGCGATCGCGCTCCTGCGACAGACTTTTCTCGACACGCAGTGGTACACCGAGGCGTGGCGACAGCACACCACCTCTCCGGCGGTGATCCAGCGCCCCGAAGTGAACCGCGCACTCGCGGCGGTCGAACCGGTGCTCGCGAAGGAGCTTCCTCTCGCCCTGCGCTCACAAGACGCACTCGGCCTCCTGTCGATCGGTGAAGTCGCGAAGGAGTTCGGCGTCGGGGCCTGGGCGTACGGCAGCGGCGAAGAGTACCTCTGGCTCGACGCGGTGCGCGCGCTGCGCTTGCCCCTCGTGATCCCGGTGACCTACCCCGAGACGCCGACCGTCGACGGCCCGGGAGGGGACACGAACGTGACCCTGCGCGAGCTCGAGTTGTGGGCGCGCGCTCCGGAGAACGCGATAAGGCTCGACCGCGCCGGCGTGCGCTTCTCGATGACTCCGCGGGGACTCGAGAGCGTCTCCGACTTCCCCGCTCGGGTGCGGACTTCGATCGAGCGCGGACTCTCCGCAGAGACCGCACTCGCCGCCGTGACCACCGAAGCGGCCGCGATCCTCGGGATCGGCGATCGCTACGGAACCGTGCGCCGCGGCTCCGCGGGCACGCTGAGCGTGTTCGACGGGGCTCCCTTCGGAAAGGAGACCCACGTCGTCGAAGTGTGGATCGACGGGGAGCGATTCCCGGTCGATCCGCTCGCCGAGCAGGACCTGCGCGGCATGTGGGAGCTCACCCTCGACCGAGCTGCCGGGCCCGCCGAGGTCACGCTCTCGATCGCTGGAGATGAATCGAGTCCCCGTCTCACGGCGAAACTCGGGGAAACTTCGATCAGCCCCGCCACTCTGCATCGCCAAGGGAACGAAGTCGGACTCACCCTCGGCGCCGCCGCGATCGGAGAAGGGGGGTTCCTTCGTCTCGGCGGAGTCTACGGCGGTGGGGAGACCTTCGAAGGAACCGCCCGCGCTCCCGACGGGAGCTCGATTCGCTTCACGGCGAAGCGCACCGGTCCGGTGAGTGAAGAGGACACCGCCGCCGCCAAGAGTGAAGACAAGGATGCGAAAGCCGCGGAAGGGAACGACCCGGAAGGGAACGACCCGGAAGCGGATCGGCCGCGAGAGGGTCGTGGGGATCGAGGACGCGGCGGATTCGGACGCGGCGGCGGCCGTGGCCGTGGCGGATTCGGACGCGGGGGCGGCGGCAGCCTCTCCGACGAGGACCGCCTGGCGATGTGGTCGGGAAGTGCGGACGAAAAACTCCCGGTCCCCCTCGGCGCGCGCGGTCGCACCACTCCTCCCGGCGGGGACGGCAACTTCCTGATCCGGGGTGCGACGATCTGGACTTCGGGTCCAGACGGAATCATCGAAGATGGCAGCCTGCTCGTCCGGGGCGGCAAGATCGCCGCGGTCGGGAAGAACGTCACCGCGCCGGCGCAGATCCCGGTCATCGAGGCCGCGGGTCGTCACGTGACCCCCGGCATCATCGACCCGCACTCGCACACCGCGATCATCGGCGGCGTCAACGAGGGAACTCAGGCGGTGACCGCCGAGGTTCGGATCGGCGACGTCGTCCAAGCGGACGACATCAATATCTATCGCCAACTCGCCGGCGGCGTGACGAGCGCGCATCTGATGCACGGGAGCGCGAATCCGATCGGCGGGCAGGGGCAGGTCGTCCAGTACAAGTGGGGCGAGCCGCCGGCGATGCTGAAGGTCGAGGGACCGAAGCTGATCAAGTGCGCTCTCGGCGAAAACGTCAAGCAATCGAACTGGGACGCACCGACCGGCCGCTATCCGCAGACCCGCATGGGGGTCGAGCAGGTGTTCCGCGACGGGTTCTGGGCTGCGCGCGAGTACATGGCGGAGTGGGAGCGATACCAGCAGCGCGACGGCGTGCCGGTCCCGCGTCCCCGGGTCGATCTCGAGCTCGAGGCTCTCGCAGAGATCCTGCGGGGTGAGCGGCTGATCCACTGTCACAGCTATCGCCAGGACGAGATCTTGATGCTGATCCGCGTCGCCGAGGATTTCGGCTTCACGGTCGGCACCTTCCAGCACGTGCTCGAGGGGTACAAGATCGCCGAGGAGATCGCGCGTCACGGCGCCGCGGCGAGTAGCTTCAGCGACTGGTGGGCGTACAAGTTCGAGGTGTACGACGCGATCCCCTACAACGGAGCGATCCTCTACCAGGCCGGGGTACTCACGAGCTACAACTCCGACAGCGACGAGCTCGCCCGACGTCTCAACCTCGAGGCGGCGAAGGCGGTCAAGTACGGGGGCGTCCCGCGCGATGAAGCGCTGAAGTTCGTCACCCTCAACCCCGCGAAGCAGCTCACGATCGACGGATGGACCGGTTCACTCGAGGTCGGGAAGGCAGCGGACCTGGTGATCTGGAGCGGAGACCCGCTCTCCACCGCGAGCGCCGCCGATGAGACCTGGATCGGAGGACGCCGGTACTACAGCCGCGGTGAAGACGCCGAGCTCCGGGCCCGCGACATCGCGCGGCGAGAAGTGTTGATCTCGCGCGTCCTCGCGGAGAAGCACGGCAATCCGAAGAGGGCGGAAGCGTCCGAAGAGAAGGGAGCGGGACGATGAACCGCAGCACCCCGCGCAGCAATTCCCGCATTCTCTGCCAGAGCGGCGTCCTGATCGCCCTGCTCGCGTTGATCGCCACTCTGGCGCCGGCTTCCGATCCGATTCCCGGTCGCGCACAGACCCAACCGGTCGCGATCATCGGTGCGACGATCCATCCGGTCGACGCACCCGTGATCGAGCGCGGCACGATCGTCTTCGACCAGGGACGCATCGTCTCGCTCGGCCGTGATGTCGCGATTCCATCCGGCGCGGAACGGATCGATGCCAGCGGCAAGCATGTCTACCCCGGGCTCATCGCTCCGAGCACTCAAATGGGCCTGATCGAGATCGACTCGGTGCGCGCCACCGACGACCAGATCGAAGTCGGCCAGATGAATCCCAACGTCCGCGCCGAAATCTCGGTCAACCCCGATAGCGAGCACATCCCCGTCGCCCGGGCGAACGGCATCGCTCTGGCGGTGACGCGTCCGAGCGGTGGGCGCATCTCGGGATCGAGTGCGCTCCTGCGTCTCGATGGCTGGACCTGGGAGGACCTGACCGTTCGGGCGCCGCTCGGCATGGAAGTGAACTGGCCCTACCTCGCCGATGGAGGTGGCGGACGCCGATTCCGTCGTCGGGCCCCAGACGGTGGCGAGCGCGCGGCCGACGAGCGGAAGATCATCCTCGCTCGGATCGATGACATGTTCGCGGAGGCGGAGGCATACGTGAAGTCGCGGCCGCAGCGCGAAGCTCCGGCCGAGGCGGGAGACGCCCCCGATCTTCGCATGGAGGCGCTCCGTCCCGTGATCTCGGGTGAGATTCCGGTCTTCCTCCACGCGGACGACGCGCGGCAGATCCGCTCGTCGGTCGAGTGGGCGCTCGGTCGTGGGCTGAAGCCGATCATCGTCGGTGGCCGCGAGGCCCCGGAGGTCGCGGATTTCCTCGCCGATCGCAAAGTGCCGGTGATCTACGGACCGATCTACCGTCTGCCCAGCCGGCGCGATGAAGATGTTGCCGCCCCGTTCGAGGGTCCGGCGAAGCTCGAAGCGGCGGGGGTCTCGTTCGCGATCGGCGCCTTCGACACTTCGAACGTGCGCAACCTCCCCTATCACGCGGGCACTGCGGTGGCGCACGGCCTCTCGAAGGAAGCGGCGCTCCGATCGATCACCCTCTCCCCCGCGGAGATCCTGGGGGTGGCGGATCGCTACGGATCGCTCGCGGTCGGGAAATCGGCGACGCTGATCATCACCGACGGAGATCCCCTCGAGATTCCGACGCACGTCGAGGCGATGTGGATCGACGGGATGAGCGTCGACCTGATGAGCAAGCACACGCAGCTCTACGAGAAGTACACGGAGAAATTGCGCCGGAGGGAGAAGACCGGGCGGTTCTGAGGGCGCGTTCGGAACTGTGCTTCCAGAAGGGGACTGGTCCCGCGCAGCGGTGCCAGTCCCCTTTTCCGTTCTTCGTCGTTCGAATCAGCTGGGGTCGAGTTCTCGGGACAGCCAAGTGAGGGCGTGGTGCCAATTTCGCTCCGCGGTTCGGAGGCCGCAACCGATCCGTTCGGCGACCTCGGGCAAGGTCAGCCCGGCGAAGGAGTGCAGTTCCAATACGCGAAGACAACGCGGCAATACTTCTCCGAGCCGCTCGAGAGCCTCATCGAGGACCAGCGCATCCAGAGTGAGAGGAGCCAGCGACCTCGGCTCTGCTTGCACGAGCGAAACCCGATGCCTCCCCCCCCCCCGCTTCTCAGCGCCGCTGCGACGTGACTGATCGATCAGTACCTGCCGCATCGTTCGAGCGGCGATGCCCAGAACGTGCCGGCGGTTCTCCTGCCACAGTTCCGGGTAGTCGACGAGCTTCACGAATGCTTCGTGCACCAGATCCGTCGGTTGGAACGAGTGGCCCACCCGCTCTCCTCGGAGTTGATACTCAGCGATCCTACGGAGGTCGGAATAGACGCGCGACAGTGCCCGATCGGAAGTCTCGGGCGCCCCCGCCGTCTTGCGAGCCTTGCACACGGTGATCTGGGAGCTCACGCCATCCACCGGATGGAGCCTTTCGAGGGGGCTTTCAGGAGATCATTTCACACCACCCCTCCCGTGTCTCAAGTACCTTTGCTGCAGGAACTTGAGAATTCGGACGATTCTCTTGGCGGGGTTCGGACGCAAACTGCGCACTCCCTTACGGTTCCGACAGGGGCCCCGATGTCCGGACTCCCCCCTACGGTTCCCGGATGGGAGAATCGATGACGCTATTTCCACGAGACGAAACTCAGGTGGCCCCGTCTCGCCTCGGCCCGCTCGCTCTCCTCGCGATCCCCGGTCTCCTTCTACTCGGAGAACCACTCCACTCCGCTGGTCTGGTTCTCCCCAGTCAGGTCGCGGCGATTCAGTCGGTGAACGACGCGGGCTCTGTTCGGGACGCGTCCCTTGGCGGAGCAGAGCAGACACGGGAATTCGCGCTGGCCGCCCCGTGGACAGGAGACGCGTCCCCCGTCCGAATTCCGTTCTCTTTCGTGGAAAACTGTGGCCAATGGGACGTCCCCGCGCGATTCGTCGCACGTCGACCGGGGATGCTCGCTCGCTTCGAGAACCAAGGGATCGTCCTGCAACTGGAGAGAACCGCCGGAGAGGCGGAAGTCAAAGCCTCGGGCGTCGCGCTCCGAATGCAGTTCGAAGGCTGCTCGGAGCAAGTGAAACTTCAGGGCCTCGACCTCGCGTCCGGCTCCAGGAACTACTTCCGGGGGAACGACCGGTCCCGCTGGAAGACCGGAGTCCCCCAGTACTCGCAGCTGCTCTATCAGGGACTCTACGAGGGTGTCGATCTCCGAGTCCGGGAGGCCGGGGGGACGCTCGAGTACGACCTGGTCCTCGCACCGGGCGCAAGACTTGCCCCCGTGGTGTTCCGCTGCGAAGGAGCGACGGAGCTGCGACTGGACGAGGACGGAAGTCTACTGATCGAAACGGGTCTCGGGGCACTCCGACAGCCGGTTCCGAAGACTTGGTACGAAGGCTCGTCGGGAGAGCGTCAGCCGGTCCCCTGCTGCTACCGGCTCATCGGGACAGATCGCTACGGGTTCCAGATCGCGGACCGGGATCGGGACCGAGCCCTGGTCATCGACCCCACCCTCGAGTGGTCTACGTTCCTCGGTGGTTCAGGGGGCGATACTGTCTGGGCGATCGCAGTCGATGAGACTACCGGTGTCATCACCGCGGCAGGTTCGACCCGCTCCTTCGAATTTCCCACTACCCCTGGAGCATTCCAACCGGCTTTCGCGGGCACCAGCAACTGGGATGGATTCATCGCCCAGTTTGACCCAGCTCGCCCGCCGACCCAACAGCTGCTCTGGTCCACCTACCTCGGAGGTTCCGATCAAGACCTGATCTTTGACGTGACCGTGGATGGGACGGGGGTGGTGACCGTCGGCGGGTATACCGAATCGACGAACTTCCCCACCAGCAACCCCTTTCAATCGAACAGCGGCGGACCCTTGGCCGACGGTTTCGTCGCTCGTCTCGATCCGAGCCAGGTCGGCCAGCAGCAACTGATCTGGTCCACATACCTCGGGGGCGGCTCGACCGACTGGGTCGCCGCGATCGACACAGATGGCGGAGTAGTGACGGTCGGGGGCTACGCCGATTCGTTCAACTTCCCCACGACGCCGGCTGCCTTCGATCCCACGTCCAATGGAAACAGGGATGCGTTTGTCACCCGCTTGGATCCGAGCGCCGCGGGATCCGCTCAAATGGTCTGGTCGACGTTTCTAGGCGGGTCGAATTCCGAAGGTCTGTTCAGCACCATGTTCGTAGGGGATGATCTGATCAATATGGGCTTGCACGTGGACCAGTCCGGGGAGGTCACCGTGGCTGGAATGACCAACTCGACAGACTTTCCTACGACGGCGGGAGCATACGACACCACTGCGAACGGGGGCTACGACGTTTTTGTGAGCAGGCTCGATGCCACGGGACAATCACTGCTCTGGTCCACCTATCTCGGCGGTGTCGCGATGGACAGTCTGTATTCCCTCGCAGTGGAGCCCTCGGGAAGAGCCACCGTCGCGGGGTGGACTAGATCCCCCAGCCTTCCCACAACCCTGGGCGCCTTCAACGAGACCTGGGGGGGGCCAGCACCGTGGTACGATGGCTTTGTAACGCAGCTCGATCCTGCCATGTCGGGCCCCGATCAGCTCGCCTATTCGACCTTCTTCGGCGGGGCAC
>JAQBGV010000088.1:0-33981 GCA_032128395.1 Planctomycetota bacterium
ATCCCCACCTTCCCCCGGTTTAACACCGGCAGTCTCCTTAGAGTCCCCGACATTACTCGCTGGCAACTAAGGATAAGGGTTTCGCTCGTTAAGGGACTTAACCCGACATCTCACGACACGAGCTGACGACAGCCATGCAACACCTGTGCAGGTTACACCCGAAGGCAATCAGCAGACTTTCATCCGCGTAATCCCTGCATGTCAAGCCTGGGTAAGGTTCTTCGCGTTGCTTCGAATTAAACCACATGCTCCACCGCTTGTGTGAGCCCCCGTCAATTCCTTTGAGTTTCAGCCTTGCGACCATACTCCCCAGGCGGGGCACTTAACACATTAGCTCCGGCAGAGAGGCCTTGGGAGCCCCTCCACTTAGTGCCCATCGTTTACGGCTAGGACTACCAGGGTATCTAATCCTGTTCGCTCCCCTAGCTTTCGCACCTCAGCGTCAGTTGCGCACCAGAGAGCCGCTTTCGCCTCCGGCGTTCCTCCTGATATCTACGCATATCACCGCTCCACCAGGAATTCCGCTCTCCCCTCGCGCACTCTAGTTTGGCAGTATCAGCTGCAGTTCCTCGGTTGAGCCGGGGGATTTCACAGCTGACTTACCGAACCGCCTACGTGCTCTTTATGCCCAGTGATTCCGAACAACGCTCGCACCATTCGTATTACCGCGGCTGCTGGCACGAATTTAGCCGGTGCTTCCTCCGATGGGAGTTCAACCCTAAGAGGTATTAACTCTAGGGGATTACGCCCATCCAACAGGGCTTTACAACCCTAAGGCCTTCATCGCCCACGCGGCGTCGCTCCATCACGCTTTCGCGCATTGGTGGAAGATTCTCGACTGCAGCCTCCCGTAGGAGTCTGGGCAGTGTCTCAGTCCCAGTGTGGCCGGACACCCTCTCAGGCCGGCTAGCCATCATCGCCTTGGTAGGCCATTACCCCACCAACAAGCTAATAGCACATGAACCCCTCCCGATGCGCCAGCATATGCAGAGGCCAGCTTTAATCCGTGAGGACCACATCCGGTATTAGCTAAAGTTTCCCTTAGTTATCCCGATCATCGGGGTAGGTATTCATGCATTACTCACCCGTTCGCCACTAGCTAGACCCCGAAGGATCTCGCTCGTTCGACTTGCATGCCTAATCCACGCCGCCAGCGTTCGTTCTGAGCCAGGATCAAACCCTTCAGTTAATGTTTCATAGCGAGCTCAAGTGCTCAGGACCCGGCCGTTTCCGACCGAGGCCACCACAGCGGGGTCGAAACCCTCACCCGTGGGGACGCCACCGAAGACGATGGTCCCTCGTACCACGAGCCCGTTTGTTTCCACTGAGTAGGAAAGATCTTTAAATTTGATCGCGAGTCGCCCCCTACACTTTGAAAGCCAAAGCATGGAAAGCGACCAAGCCTTCTTCAAGACTACGGGCCCGAATTGTCAAAGAGCATCGATCCAAACCGCGCTGAACGAGGTCCGCCGTGGACAATCCCCGGCGAAACATCACCCCCGCGCGGTTTCCCGCGAGAACTTTCGGTCTCAACGGCGGGTCGCCGGACTCGGAACTCCCACTCTGGAAGCAACCTGACCAGCGTAGAGGGGACCTGGGAAAGACTCCGTCCGGTCCCCTTCCGGATCGGGAGGGCAGATCATAGTCATCGCGAGGGGGCGGTCAAGCCCATAGATGAGGAAATTCTCGAGCTTCGAGGGCCCTTCGGAGGCGGGTTACAGGCTCGGAACTGCAGCCCCTTCAGCGGGCTTGTGGACCCCTCTGAGGCGGATCCACGCGAGAATTCCCACCCCGATGGCCACCGCAATCGATGAGATCGTCTGGCCAACTGTCCACTCTCCGGGCTCGACGCCATGATCCCCACGGATTCCCTCGAGGACAAATCGGCTGATGCCGTACCCGAGGGAGAGCAGTCCGATCACGGTCCCCGGCAGCGGCCGCCGACGCCACACCGCCCAGAGGAGGAGCGCCAGCAGGAATGCGTTGGCGGAGGAGTAGAGCTGCGACGGGTGGATCCATGCACTCGCGTTCTCCAGGGTCGCCGGCGGGCTTCCCGCAGGGAACCGCACCGCGAGTGGGAAGTCCGGTGCACACTCCCTCCCCCAACAGCAGCCATTCATGAAGCAACCGATCCGCCCGAAACCAAGGCCGATGGCGAGAGCAGGCGCCATCACGTCGAGCATCTCGAGCAGCGGTAGCTTTCCCCGACGACAGAAGAGCAGAAAGGCGAGCGAAGCGAGGATCACCCCGCCGTAGAATACGAGCCCGCCCTCCCAAATCTTGAAGAAGCGGGTCCACCGCCCGGCGTTGAATTCGGTCTCGTAGAACTGGAAGAAGTAGAAGATCCGGGCACCGAGCAAGCCACTCAGGACCATCCAGATCGGCAGGTCCTGTACCTTCTCGGCCGGGATGCCTTCCCGCCGCGACCCGCGCAGGACGAAGAGGTACCCCGCCAGGAACCCGATGAGCACCATCATCCCGTAGCCGTAGATCGGCAAATCGAGCCAAGGGATTCGGAAGAGTTCACGCCTCACAAGGGCACCTCTCGGCGCTCTTCTACCATGAGTCGCTGCTGCGATCACCTCCGTGCTGTCTGCCCTCGGAGATCGGACTCGCTCTTCGGTTCCTTCCCCGCGCCCGCTCGACTACCCTCTCTCGTTCGATGACGTGGCAGGAGCGAGAAGGAGTCGTGGTGCGCCGACCTCTCTGCGTCGTGATCCTCGGCTCGACCGGTTCGATCGGGACCCAGGCCCTCGAGGTCTGTGCTGAGGCCCCCGATCGAGTCACGGTGGTCGGACTCGCCGCCTCCTGTGATGCAGACTCTCTCGCAGCGCAGGCGGAGCGATTCGGGGTCCCTCATCTCGCCCTTCGTAGCCCCCCCGATCGATCTCCGACCTTCCCTGCGGGCACAGCCCTGGAAATCGGTGAATCTGCGACGGTCGAGTTGATCGACCGTGCCGCCCCCGATCTCGTACTGAACGCGATCGGCGGAAGTGCCGGCCTCCACGCCAGCCGAGCCACCCTCGAACGCGGGATCGACCTCGCGCTCGCCAACAAGGAGTCCCTGGTGATCGCCGGGGGACTCCTCATGGAACTCGCCTCCCGACACAGCGCTCGCTTGATCCCCGTCGATTCGGAGCACAACGCACTCGCTCAGTGCCTACGAGCCGGCCGGCTGGAGGAAGTGCGCCGCCTGGTGCTCACGGCGTCGGGTGGCCCGTTCCGCGGCCGCAAGCGCAACGAGCTCGCAGCCGTCACGCCCGAGGAGGCCCTACGGCATCCCACCTGGCGGATGGGACGCAAGATCACGGTCGATTCCGCTACCTTGATGAACAAGGGTCTAGAGATCATCGAAGCGCACCATCTCTTCGGCCTCCCTCCGGAGAGCATCGAGGTCCTGATCCACCGCCAATCGACCCTCCACGCCCTGGTCGAATTCCAGGACGGTTCCTCGATCGCCCACCTCGGCCCGGCAGACATGCGAATCCCAATTCGCTATGCCCTCGGGGAGCCGGATCGCTGGAGTGGTCCCGAAAGCCGGTTCTCGCTCTCCGAGATCGGCACTCTCGATTTCGAAGAACCGGACCACGAGACCTTTCCATCCCTCCAGATGGCCTACCGGGCGTGCCGCAGAGGAGGTACGCTCCCGGCGGTGCTCAATGCCGCGAACGAGGCTGCGGTCGAAGGGTTTCTCGCCGGGACGATCGGTTTTCTCGAGATCTTCCATCTGGTGGATCGGGCGATGAACGAGCACACCCCCCAAGCGGCCGACGACTGGGCGCGTCTCCTGCGCGTCGATCGCGAGACGAGGGATCAGGTCGCCCGATGGATGTCGTGAACATCATGCTGTCGATCCTCGGGATCGGCTTCCTGATCTTCGTCCACGAACTCGGCCATTTCCTCGCCGCGAAGCGGGTCGGGATTCGCGTCGAGACCTTCGCGCTCGGGTTTCAGCCGACGATCTTCGGATGGAAGGCCCGCCTGCTGGCGATCCGCCGAGGCGATACCGAGTACGTCATCGGCCTCCTCCCCTTCGGGGGATACGTGAAGATGGCTGGTGAGGAAGCGGAAGACCCGCGCACCGGCGCCTCGTACGAATACGCTTCGAAAACCCCATCCCAACGCGCGTTCGTTCTCGTCGCGGGCGCTTCGATGAACCTGCTCTTCGGATTCCTCCTGTTCATCCTCGCATTCTCCATCGGAGTCGAATTCCCCGGCACCCGTCTCGGAACGGTGCTGCCGGGTGGGCCCGCCTGGGAGGCTGGCCTCCGGCCTGGCGATCGGATTCTCGAGGTCAACGGCAAGCTGAAGGAAGACTTCACCGACCTACGGGTGACCATCGCCTTCAACGGCGGGTCGAATCCGCTCGAGGTGAAGTACGAGCGACCGTCGGTGGAAGGCACCCGGAAGACAGAGCCCTTCTACCCTCGGAAGGATCCTGAGCAGGGTCTCTACGGCATCGGGATCATCCCTGCGATGACCCGGAGTATCGGCGAGGTCGTGCCGGACTCCGCCGGCTCGGAAGCCGGGCTCGAGAAGGGGGATCGCATCATCTCCGTGGCCATCTCGGCGGGGGGCAGCCGCTACGCGTTCCCCGACAGCTGGCCGATCGAAGTGATGACCCGAACGCTCGGCGAAATCCTCATGGTCGCTCCCGATCCGACGGTCGAACTCATGATCGAGAGAGAAGCCGGATCTTCTCCCCGTCTGGTATCGATCCCCCTTCGAATCGCTCGTGAGCCCTCCGGAACGCCGATCCTCGGCGCGGTCCACTCGAGACCACAGATCTTCGCCATCCAACCCGGATCCGACGCCGCCTCTGCATTCCGCCCCGGACAAATCATCAGTGCTGTCGACGGCATCCCCGTCGAGTCGCTCGACCCTTGGACGATCATCTCCATCCACCCTGAACCCGGGTCGATGAGACTCGGATTTGCCGGCGGTGGAGAGCGACTGGTCGACCGGGACCGGCTGATCGATTGGATCCAAGGCTCCTCGGTTCTCTTGGGACCCACTCCACCTCGTGTCACCGCAGTCCAATCGAAGAGCGCCGGCGAGGGTCTCGGACTGCGCATCGGCGATCAACTGCTACGAATCGGCTCCCGAATCGTCGGGGAGAGCGAGAGCCCGAGCAGCAAACTGGCCGCCGGAACCGAGGTGGTCTGGTCTCGTGATGGAGTGGAGCAAAGCGGGACGGCCTCGGAGGAAGGCGAGTTCGGAGTAGAACTGGCGTCGATCCCCCGCATCGGTCACGTGGTTCCCGGAGGTCCCGCCGCGGGGGCCGGAATCCTCCCCGGCGACACCATCCTCGCGGCCGGCGGGGAACCGATCGTGGGTTGGAAGGGGCTGCTCGAATTCATCGAAGACGCCCGCGAGGATGACTCCTCGCGACCCATTTCCCTCACCATCCAAAGAGGCGGCGAGCAGCTGGTATTCGACGTGACCCTCGCCCCCTCCGCGAGGAGGGAGATCGGGATCGCCTTCGAGATGGAACAGATCCTTCGCAAGACTTCACCGATCCGAGCGATCGCAGTAGGCGCAGACCAGACCTGGATCTGGGGGCAACGCATCTTTCTCATGCTCGGCGCGCTAGCGCGGAGAGACGTGTCACCGAAGAACCTCGCCGGACCGGTCGGCATCGTGGATATCGGGCGGCGCGTGGCGGAGCATTCGATCTCGAAACTGATCTTCGTGCTCGCGATGATCAGCGTGAACCTCGGGATCTTCAACCTCCTCCCCTTCCCGATCCTCGACGGCGGTCACCTGGCATTTCTTCTCGTCGAGAAGATCAAGGGATCCCCCGTCGACGAGAGGGTCCAGGGATGGGCGCACTTCGTCGCCTTCGTGCTGCTGATCGGCATGGCTCTGTTCGTCACCTACCACGACATTCTCCGCATCGTGAACTGAGCGATGCCCAGACGAGCAAGACTCGCAGTCTGGGCGCGGTTCTTTCGACTGCGCCTCCTCCCCACCCCCCTCCTCAATGCCATGACCGGGTCGATCGCCGCGGGCGCACTCCTCGTCCCCCCCAGCCGGGCCGATATCTGCCTTGCGACGGTCGTCATCGCCGCGCTCTACCTCCTCGGGATGGGCGCGAACGATCTGGCCGATCGTCATCGAGATCGCAGGGACGCACCCAGCCGCCCCCTCGCCTCTGGTGAACTCACGGTGCGGGGCGCGACCATCGCGGTATTCCTCGCCGGGTCGCTCGCCATCGCTGCCGCGGCCCTCCTCCCCGCATCGACTCGCCCCTTCAGCGTCGCGGCGTTGCTCACGATCCTCATCTACAATGGCTGGACGAAGGACCACGCATGGCTCGGTCCGCTCGCGATGGGTGGGGTCCGCTTTCTGGTGGTCCTGTTCGGCGCTGCTCTCGTCGGGGAGGTTCGGGACGGTCTGCTCGCCGCGCTGGTGATCGGCGGGCACGGCTTCTGGGTGACTCGGTTCTCGCTCGAGGAGGAGCGGGCGCGACGGGATGTCCTCGCTCGTCGATCTCTCGCGGTCCTCGCCCACACAGGTGCGGCGACAGCACTCACCGTGCTCTTCGTATCCCCTCCGCCGGTGCTCCTCCTCGCCTGGATCCTCCCGGCCGTCTTTCTCGGGGCGGCGGTCCGAGTCCGACAGGAGGCAGCCCCCGGCCGATTCACCTTCTCCGCGTTGTGTGCATTCCCATTGCTGGATGGAGCGGTGCAGCTCTCCTACAATTCGCCCGTCACCTCGGCGGTCTGTGTCCTTACTTTTCTCTGCCTTGCGACGGGTCCCCTGCGATCCCTCGCACACCGCAAACCGAGCGAGTGAGCCCCCGGCGATCTACTGACTGGGCTCCGTTGGAGGGATTCCCCGTGAAGGCACTGGTCATCGGCGGCGGCGGACGCGAGCACGCTCTCGCGTGGAAACTCGCTCGATCCCCCCGGATCCACCAAGTGATCACTTGCCCGGGGAACGGCGGAACCGCCCTCCTCGGCCCGACCTGGGACCTCGATCCAATTCGCGACTCGACCGAGATCGAGTCGCGCATCGGGCGGGAGAAAATCGATCGGGTCGTGATCGGGCCGGAGGCTCCCCTCGTCGACGGCTTGGCCGATCGCCTCCGGGGGGCGGGGGTCGTCACATTCGGTCCCGGCGCATCCGCGTCTCGCCTCGAGGGATCCAAGGCGTTCACGAAGGAATTCCTCTCTCGGCATCAGATTCCCACCGCGAAGTACCGCGTCTTGACCTCCCCGTCCGATGTCGCTCCCGCGCTCGAATCCTTCTCGGACGAGGTGGTGGTCAAGGCAGATGGTCTAGCGTCCGGGAAGGGGGTCGTGGTCTGTTCGGATCGCGCCGAGGCGGAACGAGTCGCCATCCCGATGCTCGATGGGACTTCGTTCGGCGATGCAGGGCGTGTCGTGGTCCTCGAGGAGCGTCTCATCGGCGTCGAGGTCTCCATTCTCGCATTCGTCGCGGGGACCGAATTCCGTCGCCTCGAGGCGGCACGGGACTACAAGCCTCTCCTCGACGGAAATCATGGTCCGAACACCGGTGGAATGGGGTCCTACAGCCCGGCTGGAACCGTGAATACGTTTCTGGCCGAGCGCATCGATGAAGAGATCATCCGTCCGAGCCTGGAAGGGCTGGCCGCGGAAGGGATCCCCTACCAGGGCGTCCTCTATGTCGGATTGATGCTGACGGAGGAGGGTCCACAGGTGCTGGAGTTCAACTGCCGCTTCGGCGATCCCGAGACCCAGCCGTTGATGCTCCGACTCGAAACCGATCTGGTCGACGTCATCGATGCGATCGCCGAGCAGCGCCTGGGTGAGATCGAACTCTCCTGGGATCCCCGAACCGCGCTCTGCGTGGTTCTCTCCGCAGAGGGCTACCCCGCCCGACCGAAGACCGGGGCTCAGATCACCGGTCCGATCCACTCCGATCCCGAGGACGAGCTCCAGGTGTTCCACGCCGCCACCCGCAGCCAAGATGGGAAACTCGTCTCAGCCGGAGGCCGAGTGCTCGGGGTCACCGCGCTCGGGAGCGACCGCGTGGAAGCGCGCACGAGGGCTTACGAGCACGCGCACCGCATCCACTACGACGGACGTTTCTTCCGGGGAGACATCGGGGGCTGATCGGAGGCTATCGCCGATGAGGCCCCGTCCCGTCTGCTGAGTCCCGTCTGCTGAGTCCCGGCCTCTGAGTCCCGGCCTCGCCGAGAGGAACGGGGTCCCCTCATCGGCGACCGGGCGGGCTCAGATCAGTAGAGTCTGGCTGGAATTGCTCGAGGTCCGCTGCCTCGTCCTGACGAACGACGGCCTTCCGCAGAAGCGAGCGGAGATCCCCGAAGAACGAGCTCACCGCTTCGAATCGATGGCAGCGGACGAACTCGGCATCCAGGAGATCTCGGAGTGGTCCTCCACGAAGCGGGCGGATCGCCAGATCCCTGCTCCAGCTATCAGAGTCACGAGAGTCGATGGCGGGATCGTCCGCGGCTCCGGATGCGAGGTCCCGATGTCGGGAGGACCCGTGTCCGATGGGCGCGAACACACTCGCTGGAGACGCAGCGGACGGCGCCACTTCCTCGCTTCGCAGACTGCGAACGCGGGACGAAACTAGATCACTCATCCTCGGGGGACGCGACGCTCGCGCCTCCCGACCCGGTCGGGACGCATCCATGGGACTCGCCTTACCGGGAGGAGAGGGAGAGCCCTTGCGGCGCGAGAGATCTTCCTCTCCCCCCTCGGGGGACGGGACGAGGAGAGCGATCCACGACCCATGATGGGAGATCTTAGTCCGGGTCCGCCATCTGTCAACGCGGGCCGTTGGAGACTTGTGCACAACTGAC
This sequence comes from Planctomycetota bacterium, assembly GCA_032128395.1. GTDB lineage: Bacteria > Planctomycetota > UBA8108 > UBA1146 > UBA1146 > JAQBGV01. The sequence goes on from JAQBGV010000088.1 coordinate 8,816, forward strand.
GGAAAGCCTTCCGTCATCGTCACTTGGAGAGGCGGATCGAACATGCGCTTCCGCAAGACTCGAGGGCCGGATGCCGTGAAACCGGCGGATTCCCTATCCCCCCAGGGTCGCGATGTCGATGTTCTGACTCTTGCAGAGGCGCTCGGTAGTAGTCAGGAGGTACTGGGAGTTCGAGCGCTTGCAGTCGATGTCGATTTCCTTGGGAGAGAAGTCCCCGGGATCGGGACTCAGTCCGAGCTTCTGGTAGAGCGATCGGGATCGTTCGTAGCTGCGTAGGGCGACCGCATTGATGATCTCGTTCAGGTACTTGAAGTCGCGCTCATGAGGGATGATCCGCACTCCGGCCTGCTCCGATCGCTGCTCCCGCTGCAGAGCCCTCAGGGGATCCCGCACTTCCTTCTCAACGAAGTGTTGCCACGCGGCGGTGTCGAACTCCCCACTGTTCTGGAAGCGGCTCCCATCTTCCGCTCCGACTCGAGCGGATGAGAACGCCTTCTCGCCGGCGAGGGCTCGGTTGAGAGAATCGAGGAAGAACGCCTTCACCAGATCATTCTGGCTGTCGAGCTCTGCCGGGGTGCCCAGCGGGAACCGCTGGGGGTAGAACTTGGAGGACCACGGGGAGCGCTCGATCGGGAAGGACTCGGGATCCTTCTCCATCTTCTCTTGGATCTCGCGCGGCTGACGCAGGAAATCGATTTTCGCCCGGAGGAAAACCTCCGCTGCGAATCCGACCAAGTCCGAAAACTCCCGTTTCTCGTTGAATCGTCGCGAACCATCGATCGTCAGCTCGAACGTGCGCAACGAGTGTGTCCCCCAGAAAAGCGCGAATTCGACGATCGTCCCCTCGGGGAGCAGAGGCGCCTTCCCCGAGAACTCGATCACCCATCCCTGGCCCAAGGGCGTGCCCTTCGCCGTGGTCAATTCGATGATCGCCTTCGGCGGGGTTGGAATGTCATCCTGAGCAGGGGCCGGTGTCCCGACGAGCAGGAAAGCCGCCACGAGCAGAACGAGGCCGACGCGCGCGATCATGGCGTCCCCTCTTTCGGCGCTTCCTTATTCTTGCCGATCTCGAGCGCCTCGTTGATCCGCTGGACGATCTTGCCCAGATCCTTCGACTTCGGCGGAGTGCGCTTGAAGCTGCGGACCGTCATCTCGAGCTCCTTGGGTTCGGAGTCGTCCTTGGACGGTTCGAGCCCCTTCTCCTTGTAGAGCTCGATGGAGCGAACCGTGGCGCGCCAGGCGACCGCGTTGGCGAGTTCGCGCAAGTCAGCGAGGGGGCGACGATAGGCGACCATGTCCGCCTGTTTGCCGAGGAGTCCCTCCCCGATCTCTTTCTGGAGCGATCGGATCTTATCGAGGACCTGGCCGTCGAGCATCTTGCGCCACTGCTTCTCCTCGAACTCTCCCTTGGAGTCTGCGAATTCGGTCGCCTCTTTCGCAGCGTCGGCGCTGTTGTCGACGAGAACATCCATCTCGGCGAGTTCGGTGTAACGTTCCTTGAACCAGGTCTGGATCCGCAGCACCTCAGCCGCGATCTCCTCCTCGGTACCCAGGAGGAATTTGTGCTCCTCGTGGTACTCCGCCCAGGGCACTGCGCCAGGGGGGAAGGTCTCGGGATCCCCATCGATCTGCCGCCCGATCGACCTCGGCTGGTTCTTCGGTTCGAGGAGCTGCGTGCTGAGCACGTAGTGGTCGGCGGACGGGGTGTACTTCTTCACCGTGAATGTCTGCTCGATGCGCTTGTTCGCGGGTACCTCGACGACGAAGACCTCGATCTTTTGATACCGCCACATCAGGACAAACTCGACCTTGCACCCGACGGGGAGCCGGGGAGCCTTCGCCTTGACTGTGATCTCGCAGGTCTTCCCCTCCGGCTTCACCTTGACGGACTGGAGTTCGACGTATTTGACGTCCAGACTCTCCGACTGCCCCGAGAGGGGACTCCCCCACCCGATGAGCGCCGAAACGAGCAGCGCGCACGACACGCCTATTCTCCGCATCCCCATGCGTCGCATGTTTCCTCCGCAGCTCACAGCCCCTGGATGGTCACAGAACAGCTTTGCCGCCGTCGGTCACTCGGTCACTCGAGACCCTCGCTGACGAGGATCTCCGCCGACGACAGGTAGTAGGTCAACGTGACGTCATCGATCACCGGCGACGCGACGACCCGATCACCGAATTTCTGCTGCCCCGTCGCACCGTTGAATTTGAACTCGTACCCGAGCGATCCGGTCCTCCCGAAGGTATTGCTCTGATCGGGGCGGAGCCACTCGCCGGTGATCTGGGCGTTCAGCGTCATCTCCCCTCCGGCGTCCCCGAGTCGTTGGAATCCCGGGTTGCCGTTCACCCCGGAAACCCCCGCCTCGAAGTCCTGGGCCGCGTTCCACCGAACGGCGAGCCCGGCGTACATCGTCGGAGGATACATCGTCCAGGTGAACGAACGGAGGCGGATCCTCTGAATTCCTTCGGGGAACGGAACCTCGAAACGGTTGGTGTACCGGCCCTGATCGCGGGTGAAATAGGAGAGATCCTGCGAACCCGGATCGTAGAACCCGAGGAACGTCTGGAACTCATCGATCGTCGCATTCGCGGGGATCTTCTTCACCGACGGTGCCGTCTCCTGCATCGATCTCTGCGCGACATTCGTCCCGAACTTGAAGATACCCTCCCCGGCGACCGCCTGGTCGCGGAACACCCCGCCGATCTGGATCTCGTCCTTCGGCTCCTCCTCGTTCAGTGCGCAGAATTTGGTGAGACCGAGGCTGTGATTGGTCACGAAATCGAGAGGTTCCCCATCGATCCGAACCTTGACCCGGTCCGCGTCGAGGTCGTCGTCGTACTGAATCACGAGATGATGCCACTCCCGGGCTTTCCAATCGCTCACATCGACGACGAGGTCCGTGCGCGCCCAGGTCTTCCGAGGATCGAGCTCGTAGTCCTCCTGCTCCAGGTCTTCTTCGTCACCGATGAGCGGATAGGCCTGGGCCGTGTCGTCGCGGAAGAACGCCTGGTGGTAGTACAGCCGAGAGACGCGCAGCTCGCCGGTCGTGTTCTTCCAGACGAAGAACTGCGTTCCCTCGGAGTCCTCTGGGTTCTGCCCGACCCTCGTCTGCACCTGGGTCGCTTTGAGGAGTCCGTGGAAGATCGGATCGATGCCGTCGAACTCGAGCTTGATCCAGAACGCGACCCCCCCTTGGTAGTAGGGGAGGTTTCCGATGTCGTTGGTGTAATTCTGACGGACCTCGCCCTGGGCGCCTGGAACCTCCCGGAAGCCGATCGCGGGGAACCGCAGGATTCGCGTACCGGTCCGCAGCACCCGCATGAAGCTCATGTGCAGGCCGTCTGGTTGTATGTCGCCGTTGAACGCACTGGTCGCCACGATCGGCTCGTCGATATTCTCGATCTCGCTCTCCGCGTCCGCCGCCTTCCAGATCTCCTTGGAGTACCGATTCCGGAACTGACCACCCTTGAAGCAGTACTCGGGATCGAGGAGTGCCTTCAGCTCCACGAGCGCCTGGGTCGAGCCGAGTCCGAACCGTTCGAGGGTCGTATTCAGCCGCGCCCCTGCGCCGGGCTCACGGAATCGGAATCCGTGCCCGAGTCTGAGGTTCGAGCTCTGCGCGAAGGTGTTCCCCCGCAACTCCGGTCGAACCGCTTGCCGCTTCGCATCCGTCGCGCCGGAGAGCTCGATCCGACCGTCCCGGCGCGAACCGTGGAAGAAGTCAGGTTCGAGCGCATCCATCGCATCGGGATAGGTCGAGACGTTTTGGCGATCCCGAAAACTCGATCGACCCCGCTCGTTGTAAGGCTGCTCGAACTGTCGCTGGGTCGTGTGGTGGAGCACGTCGAAGACCTTCACCACCGAGCGACGCTGGCTCTCCGCGAAGACCTGAATGTCCTCGAGGCTGTCCCCGACCACGATCTCAGCGACCGTGCTGATCTCGTAGATTCCCATGGAGTCGAAGCAGAACTCGGTGGTGTGAGCGACGTGGACGTCGTTCTCGTCCTGGCCGTTGTTCCCCAGCCTGAGGATGCCCGACTTGTCGACCGAAACGTAGGCGGTTGAGTTGGGGTTGAACTTGTTGAGACGGGCGTTCGGATTGAAGTTCGACTTCAACATGTCCCGCACCATGTCGAAGTACCAGGCGTTCGCACCGCTGACCGCCATCCCGGCCGCGCGCCGCGCCCCCCGCTCGCGTCCGTCGTGGCCGCGCTGCCACATCTCTCGTGATCCCTCGTTGTTCGTGACCCCGCTTCGGTACCTGCCGTTGTTCGCCGGATCGCGCGGATTGACCAGCTTGAAGGAACTCGGTGGCGGGAACAGCTGCTCCGGGAGTTGGTTGACGAACTCCTCGAACCCCGGCTGAGCCAAGTCCCCGCTGCGCCACACCTTGAACGGGTGTTCCTTCCGAGCGCGGATGATCTCATCTGCGATCTTCCTCGCCTGATCGATGGTCAGGGGGGTGCTATAGATCCACACCGGGATCTGCAGGAGCCGGAACTCCTCCTGGGTGTTCGGGAGGGTGCCGTCGACATCGAACGATCCCCGGTTCGCATTCTCGAAGTTCTGGTTGGTCAGTTCGGTGTAGGGGAACGGACGGCGACCGCCGATACCGGTCAGACAGGCGACGAGCACCGGTCGGGGCGCGGTGTTGATGTTGATCGGGGCTCGGGGCTCATCGATCAGGTTCGGGGCCCCCTCGACCCCGGGGTTCACCAGGAAGTTCACGCTTGTGAGCGCGGTATTGTCGGCATCGAGAGTGAGCTTGGTCGGTTCCCTGCCATCCCCGGAGCGCACCGTGTACGGATTGACCCAGGCGTGCGCAGTGACGTAATCGGCGATGATCCGGTAGTTCTCCTCGCCGAGGAGATCCTTCAGCTGGGCCTTCGACGCGAATTTCCGTCCGGGGAGCTTGTTGCGGTAGAGGAGGATGTCGCGCCCGCGAATCTGCTTCCCTGTTTGGTTCGGTCCGGTGAAGAGCGGGTTCTTCTTGATCTCTTCCTCGCGTTCGAGCGCCTTCCCCAGGTTTTCGAGCATCCCCGCGAGCGTGTCCTGATCACCGTTCAGATAGATCTGAGAGTTGCAGTCGATGAGCTTCACCCGATAGCGGTCGCGGCTCTCTTCTCCTCCGTAGGTTGCGCCCAGGTCGCTCCAGAGCGACGCCTGCTCCGGAGGAGTGTCGGTGAGCGGCATCAGATTCCCGTACCGGAGATCCCCTCGGGAGTGTTTCAGTCCGTAGAGCCACTCCGCCCGCCGGCCCTCGCCCGACATGTCGCTGTGGCCATCCCAGAACGTACCACCGCGGAGCATGGCGATGACCGCCGATTCCGCTGAGCTCGCGAGGAGCTCCGCACTCGTCGCGTTGACGAAGTTCTCGGTCGCCCGGCGTTCCAGGCGCATCAGCGCTGCGAAGGTCACCGCGATGATCGACATCAGGGTCAGCACCGCAAGCGCGATGATGAGCATCGTTCCTCGCTGGGAATGTGCCGCTCGCGTGCGTTCGGGATTCAACGTAGCTGGCACAGGAAGTTCCTTTCGGTGTCGACCCTCGAGTACTCCAAATGCGCGGGCCCCCAGTATGGGGGCCCGGACGCCGGAATCGCTCCATCTCCCGCGGAGACGGGCCTCTCCGGCGTCCGTTGCCCCATTCGAAGGACCCCCGCGGGGGAAGGGTCACTCCCCGTTCGGCGACTCGACCGGCTCTGCCAGTTCGATCGGCCCGACCGGCCCGAAGATCAGGCCGCGGACCACTCGATCGATCTTCTCTTTGACATCAGGGTGGTCGATCAGGAACTGGACCGCCCGTTCGCGCCCCTGCCCGAGCCGCTCCCCCTCGTAGGAGAACCAGGTGCCCGCGCGATCGACGACCCCGTGCTCGACCCCCAGATCGAGGAGATCGCCGTGGTAGCAGATCCCTCGGTTGAAGATGATGTCGAATTCGGCCTTGCGGAACGGTGGAGCGAGCTTGTTCTTCACCACCTTGGCGACGGTGCGGTTCCCGCTGATGTCGCCATCGCTCTTGATCGAGCCGATCCGGCGGATGTCGATCCGGACCGAGCTGTAGAACTTCAGAGCCCGCCCGCCGCTCGTGGTCTCGGGGCTGCCGAACATCACCCCGATCTTTTCGCGGATCTGGTTGATGAAGACCACGCAGGTCTTCGAGCGGTGAATCACGCCGGTGAGCTTCCGAAGAGCCTGCGACATCAGCCGGGCCTGCAGGCCGACGTGAGTGTCCCCCATCTGCCCCTCGAGTTCAGCCCGGGGGACGAGCGCCGCCACCGAGTCGATGACCACGATGTCCACCGCGCTGGAAGCGACCAGCATCTCTGCGATCTCGAGAGCTTGCTCGCCGCTATCCGGCTGCGAGACGAGCAGGTGATCGAGGTCGACGCCGAGCTTCTCGGAATAGGTCGGGTCGAGAGCGTGCTCCGCGTCGATGAATGCCGCGACCCCTCCCGCCTTCTGCGCATTCGCGATCACATGTAGGGTCAGAGTCGTCTTTCCCGACGACTCCGGCCCGAAGACCTCGACCACCCGTGCGCGGGGGAAGCCCCCGACCCCGAGGGCTTTGTCGAGGGAGAGGGAACCGGTCGGGATCACGTCGATGCGGCGATGGCTCTCGTCGCCGAGGTACATGATCGCGCCCTGCCCGCACTTCTTTCCGATCTGCTGAAGCGCGAAATCGAGCGCCTGCTTGCGCTGGGGGTCGAGAGACGACCCATCCTTGACCTTCATATCCTGCGGGCTGTCCGGCTTCTTCCTCACTGCGGTGGCGGTGACCTTTCGACCGCCCTCCCCCTTGGCATTCCCCCGTCTTGTCCCGGCCTCTGGGTCACCGGCGACCGGCGACTTGGCGCTACCGCTTCGGATCAACTGTCGTGTCCTCTCCCGTCTGCGAGCCGGCGGCCGCGGGCGGCGCGCCGTGCTCCTCCACACCCCGGTACATTTCGAGCACGCTGCGACGCTCGCCCAGAGGCACACTCGGTCTCGGGATCCCGTCCCGCAGCACCCGCGAAATATCCGTCGGGCCGGATGCGCGGAACGGGAGCCGTTCCACCATCCAAACCTGTTCGTGGGTGAGGGTCCCTCCCCGTCTCCTCAACTCCGCCACTCGAAGACGCGCTTCCTCGGCGGGGGTCACTTTCGGTCGGGGGGGTGCGGCACTGCCACATCCCCACGTACCGAGCCCGCACACGAGAACGAGCGCGCCCCGGAGGGCGAGCGAGAGTGGGATGGACCCGGAGTGGATCCGGAACACCGGGCCTCCTCTGCGTCGGGCCGAAAGCCCCGAGGCGGAGCACCGCCGCCACGCTCACGCGCAAGTCTTGCGCACGACCGGGCATCGGAGATGTCTTGCCAGCCGGGGACATTCTGCCACGGAGGAGGGTGGGGGTAAAGCGTAGGAAGAGGGGACGATGCGGCGGAACAGCGGAATCACGGAATAGGAGCGGTCAGCTGCTCGAATCCACCCACATCGGAAACGGGCCCGGGCCGATGGCCCAGGCCCGTTTCCGCACCCGATCCTGAATTCCTCAGAACACGCGCACCTAGCTAGAACCGCTTGGGGAAGAACAGATTGTCTCCGGAGGAGTACACCCGGGAGATCTCGACCACGGCCTCCATCACTCGGCGCTCGATCTGCTGGAGGGCCTGGAGGCCGGTCTCGCTCTCGAGGCCGATCGCATTCTCGATCTGCTCGCTCAGGACACCGGCGGTGTCGAAGAGCTGGATGATCAGCTGCAAGGAAGTCGCTTCATCGATCTTGTTCGGGATCGATTCGATGAGATGCTCGAGATCGCGCTCGCTCAACCGGTCGTACTCAGGCCCCCCTTGCTCCTCCTCCGACCGCTGCTCCCCGATCTCCATCGACAGGCCCCGAAGGACGTCGGAAGTCGAGTTCGCGATCGAATGGGACGCATGGGCCGGGACCCAGACGACCTCACCTGGCTTGAGGAGGACGGTCTCACCGGCGAGGTGGACCGATCCTTCCCCCTCGAGAGCGACGATGACCTCCTCGCTCAGCTGCTGGTGGCTCGGGGTCTGTTCTCCGGAATGGAGCTGAAACTCCCAGAGACCGCAGAAATGGGACGAACCCCCGGGCACGGGGCGGGAAACCTGGTTCCAGGAGCGCAATCGCATCGTCGCACCTCGTTCCCGGGGTGGCAGATCCCCGTACCCAAGGATACGGCCCGATCGCCTCCACGGCCACCAAGCGAGGGCCTACGAGCTTGTCGTGGAAGGAGTTATGAGATCTCGCCGACACAGTCCGAGCATGGATCCGAGCTTTCGGCCCGCCGCTGCCTGTTCCTCCCGAGAGAGCCCCGTCCCTCTGGGGAGATCACTGCCGGCTGGATCCGCGGATCAATCGTCGTCTTCGAGATCTCCGCGGAGCTGCAGCGAAAGATCCACGCGCCCCGTCTTCTCGTCCCGGCTCACGACCCGGAACGATCGGAGCTCCCCCGGGCGGGGCGATTGACCCGCGAATCGGGCGGTAGGAAGCCATCCCTCGATCCCCTCCTCGATGTACACGCGCGCCCCCTCGGGCGTGACATCCCGGAGAATTCCGGTGATCTCCGTTATCGACGAGGACTCCACAGCAACCTCGGGGGTGTAGCTCGCGGCCGGCTGATCCACCTCCGGAAGATCGAGTCCGATCCGGCCACGGCCCGGCTCGATGCGCGAGATCACCACTTCGATGGGCTGCCGAGCTTCGAGAACGAGGGCTTCCTCCCCCTTCTCCTGGCGCTGCTCGTTGTGGCGCTCGAGCCGCGAGATGTGGAGGAGTCCGTCGACTCCGCCGAGGTCGACGAAGAACCCGAAGTCCGTCTGCCGCACGATCGTCCCGGAGATCCGCTGACCTTCGTGGAACGCGGCGATTCGCCGCTTCGTCTTCAGCTTCGCGCGCCGATCGAGAACCGTGCGCAGGCTCAGAGTCAGCTCTCCATTGCGCACTTCCGTGACGAAACCCACCACATCCTTGCGGAGCAGTGCCCCCGGATCGCGGAGAAGTCCGGGGGGGAGTTGAGAGGACGGAAAGAACCCGGTGCACTGTCCGCAACGGATGCGCAGCCCCGGCTTCCCCGCTTCGACCACGGATCCACGGACGAATGCTCCGGCACGAACGGTCTTCGGATCGACTTCGGCCTCGGGCTCCTGCGTCGTCAGGATCGCAGCCCCGGCACCCCGATCATCGATCAGATACTTCCCGGAGGCCGCATCTCCCACCGTCGGAAGCTTCGAGAACTCGGAGGTCGGGATCAGGGCTTTTCCCACCGCGAGCGTGACGACGACATCGTCGCCCTCGATCGCAGTGACCTTGCCTTCGAGGACCTCGCCGGGGGTCCTGATCGGGGGGGCCCCCTCCGGGGGTCCAGAGTCCCCAGAGGGACGAACCAGGATGCGAGGCGATTTCATCGGTCGGACTCCGTTCTGGGGGCGCGGTCGGCACGGTCGGCGAGAGGACCGCGGATTGTAACCGACGGTGAGCTGACGTCACCACCGCACCCGCGGGCGGCCTGAACCATCGGGGGAGAAATCAGTGGGCCCACCAGGACTCGAACCTGGCACCAGCCGATTATGAGTCGGCCGCTCTAACCTGCTGAGCTATGGGCCCACGGGAACCGCGAGGGACTGGTAGCGGAGATCGGGACGCGCGCCGGGGATGGAGTCCGAAACTCAGCGCCGATGGCGGCCTTCGGGGAGCGGTGGTTCGGCGGTGGAACCTCCCGGATTGGTGGGACCGACAGGAACCGGCGTGCAGTCCGGCTTCGGCGGTGGCTCGAGGCCGTCGCCGTCCGATCCTTCCGGGCGCGTTCCGATGTGGAGTCGTATCGCACGCGACACTACCCGGCGGTTCTCCATCCGCGCGACCTGGACCTGGAGCGAACTGCCGATGCGGCCGTACTCGACCCGCTCGCGGAACCAGAGCAGATCTTCGGGGCGGTGGAGTTCGCGGCCGTCGACCTTCTGGATCACATCCCCGACCTGGAGACCGTCGATCTCTGCACTCCCCTGCGCCACGAGCTTTCGCACGAGCGCGCCGGCGCCGTAGTGGGTCGGACCCGCGAGTGCGGGGTGGTGGAACTGGAAGGTCGCACCGAGAGCACCGCGCACCATCCGACCATCGGTGCGCAGCGATCGGCAGATGATCTGCAGCAGATCCGCGGGGATCGCGACCGCGCGGCCGAGCGGTCCACCCTCGGTGGGGTTGGTGACGACAGCGGTCCCCATTCGACGCGCCCACGCGGGTCGCCGCGCTTCGTCGAACGGGTTCTCTTCTCCGGTGGTCGCATCGCCGGCGGCGGTCTCCGCGCCCCGACGCTCTCCACGCGGGCCGAGACCCGTCTCGCCGCTCTTTTCCTCCTCGTCGTCCTGCTCGCTCTTCGGGAGGACGAGGGAGAACGCGAGCATGCCGACCAGCTCGCCTTCGGGGTTCGCGAGCAGTCCGCCGACGTCCCCCGGTTGGGCGGCGATGGTGGTGACGATCCCGCGCGGGAACGAGGCGTCCCGCTGCCCGACCCCGCGGTGCCGAATACCGCGAGCGGGATGGGCGACGTGGCCGAGTTCGAACCCGTCGGCCCCGATCGAGACGACGATCGCCGCCTGCGCGGGCAGGGTCGACGCGTATCGCACCGGGGTGAGCTTCTTCGGGGGGTTCTCGATGGCGAGCAACGTCAGTCCGGTCTCGGGGTCGGCGGCGATCCAGCGGGCCGCGAGAAGGGGGCCGTCGTGCAGTTCGATCTCGATTCCGAGCTGCTCACCGATTTCGAGCTGCTCTTCGGGAAGACCCCCCGCGATCACGGTGATGATCTCCCCCTCACGGCTGCCGATGACTCCGGACGCGCGATAGAGGCTTCGCCGAACCGAACCGGCGACCGACGTGCCGTCTGCATTGGGATCGGAGACCGCAACGATGCGCACCGCTACCACGGAGGGGGCGAGCTTCGCGACGAGACGCTGCACCGCGCGGTCGAAGCGATCGAGTTCGCCCTCCTGCCCGAAGCCCGTCGCCGGCACGCCGAGCGTCAGCGCGACGAGGAGGGCGAATCCGGAGATCACAGGTGTACGCGGCATCAGAACCTCACCTCGCCGGAGTCGGCGATCGTCTCGCCGGAAGGAATCCACTCACACTGGAGGTAGGCACCGAACTGTCCGAGGAGGAATTCGTCCGCCCGCCCATCTCCGAAGAGGGTCTCGGATGACGCGAGCGGTCGACCGTCGGGACTCGATCCGGGGAACTTCGCCTCGGAAAGTTGGAACACACCGAAGAGCCCGACCAGAAGAGCGGCCGCAGTCGCCGCGAGCCACCGGCCGCGCACTGCGCGTTCCCGGCGACGGATCGGCGCGATCTCATCACGCAGGCGGGAGAGAACCGAGGGCACGAACAACGGATCGGGCTGGGCGTCACGGGCGCGGAGCCGCCACAACGGTCGGGTGAGGTGGCTCCCCTCGAGCTCGCGTCGGCACGCGGCGCAGCGCTGGACATGCGCGAGGACGGAAGGGCCGAACGCAGCGGAGTCGGCGGTGTCGCTCCGCCCGCACTCTGCGATCCGGCTCTCCGAGATGATGCGCTCCACCGTCTCGCAGCTCATCGTCAGCTCCGTGGAGACTGCAAGCCGCCGATCGGTCGCCATCCGGCCTCTCTCTGCTTCGTTCCTGACTTCGTTCCGGGGGTCTCTCGAAGTTCCCCTGGAACGCCACATCAGTCCCCCTCGTCGCGAGGGGCACCGACCGGCTCGTATCCCGCGGACTCCCATGAGTCACGGAAAATCTGACGGGCCCGGTGCAGACGCCAGCGCACCGTCGCGTGGTTCGAGCCCGAAATCACCGCGATCTCCTTCGAGGTGAACCCCTCGACGTCCCGCAGCACCAGCAAGACCCGGTACTTGTCGGGCAGGAACGAGAGGACCCGCTCGACCTGCGCCCTGAGGTCGCTCCGCTCGAGCGGACGCGATGGATCCTCAGGAACTGGGGTCGGCTCCTTGGCCCTCTCGCGCAAGAGTTCGCCCATCCGCCGATTCCGACGAGTCCAGTCGATCGCCAGGTGCACCGCGATCCGGTAGAACCAAGTGTAGAACCGGTGCTTCGGATCGTATCGGTGCAAGTTGCGGTAGACGCGCAGGAACGCCTCCTGGGCGACATCCCGTGCGGCTTCCTCGTTCAATACGAAGTGGCGGGCGATCGCGATGGCCCTCTCCTGGTACTTCTGGACCAAAGCGGTGAAAGCCTGCTCATCCCCGTAGCGGGCGCGCTCGATCCATTCTCTATCCTCGGAGGCCGAAGCCTCGGCCGCCCTCCGGCAGAGCTCTTGCTCCGCCGAGGAGGCACCGGGGTCCGTCGGAGATCGAGCAGCCGCGTTCCCCTTCCCGGGGGGCAGGCGGTTCGGGCGCATGAAACTCCATCCCGAAGTGGACTCTTCTTTCCGCCGTGGAGCCCTGCCCCCGGCGAGAGCGGCCCGGAAGTGGGCTGGGCTTCATCCTAGGGGCTCGGGCCCGGAGCTGCCACTTCGCTCTGCCCCGGAGGGGGACCTCAGGGCACTTTTTTTGGAGCGGGGCCCCGCTCAGCCGGAGGGGAGTGAGAACTCGCGAGCGCCGCCACTCGATCGACGACCTCCTGGCGCGCTTCCTCCGCCAGTCCGGGGAAGAAGGGGATCGCGAGTCCCCGGTCGGAGAAGGACTCCGTCGTCTCGAGTGGACCGGCACGCAGCATCGGGTGGTCATACGGGGGGATCCGGTGGAGGGCCGGGAAATACGAGGCACACTCGATCCCCGCGGCGAGGAGTCCCTGACGCACCCGCTCCCGACTCTCGCGATCGCGGAGGAAGACCGGGAATGCGAACCAGCTCCGCCGGTCCCCGATCGAGGGCTCGGGGAGGAGCTCCAGCGCGCCGCATTCGGCGAGATCGCGGTGGTAGGCCGCGGCGATCACGGAGCGGATCCGATTCATCTCTTCGAGCCGGTCGAGTTGCGACAGTCCGAGCGCGGACTGCATCTCCGTGACACGGAAGTTGAAGCCCTCTCCCGCGAACGAGAGGCCAGGACCAGTTCGTCCCTGGTTCCGCATGCGCCGAATCCGTTCGATCGTCGACTCCTCGCGAGCGACGACGAGACCGCCCTCCCCCATCGTCATCTGCTTGTTGGGATAGAAGGCGAAGACACCCGCCTCGCCGTGCGTCCCGACCGGCCGGTCGCGTCGCCACGATCCGAGCGCCTCGCAGGCATCTTCGATCACCGGGACTCCCCTCTCGCGCGCCCACATCGAGAGATCATCCACGGGGGCCGGGCTTCCGAAGATGTGGACGGGGAGGATCGCCCGCACGGTCGGTCGCCACGCGGCGTCGACGGCCTCGACCGAGAGGCAGAGGGTCGTCGGGTCGATCTCGACGAATCGCGGACGGGCACCCGCGAGCCGAATCGCGTGCGCGGTCGCGACGAACCCGTAGCTCGGCGTGATCACCTCACCCGACTCGACGCCCAGAGCGCGCAGCGCGAGGTACAGCCCCGCGGTCCCGCTCGAGACGAGAGCGGTCGGAGCGCCGAACATCTCCGCGAATCGTGCCTCGAGTTCTGCGGTCCGAGGCCCGAGGGAGAGCGTCATCCCCTCGAGCACGGCGAGCACCGCCCGTCGGTCGGTGTGGTCGAGCGTCGGACGAGAGAGGGGGATCCGGAAGGCGGTCAAGCCGGCCACCATCCGATCACCCCCGTGGAGTTCGCCGGGGAGACCGGACTGGTCGAGGAGAGCGTCGATTCCCGTACCATCCAGGCGAGGGGCGTCTTCCGAGCGACACTCGGCCGGGATCGCTCTGCCCCCCCCACCGGGAGTCCCTGCGGAGATGCGGAACCGGTTCCCTTCGATCCGGAGCCGACCCGCCTCGTCCTCCGAGATCAGCCTTTCGTGTTCCTTCTCGCCCCGACCGAGGGAACGCCTGGTTCGAACGATCCTGGCCGGATCGAGCCCGAGGAGGGGTGCGCACCGCAGGAGGAATCGATCGGCGAGCTCGGAGACCTCGACCGCGGACATCCGTGGGATCAGCCGATCTCCCGCGGATCCGGACTCTGCGGCGGTGAGGACGTGGTGCGCGGCATCTTCGATCGTCATCAAGAACCGGGTGACCCCGGGGGGGACGATCTCGATCGGCAAGCTCCGGCGCAGTCGATCCAGAATGCGCGGGAGGACCGACCCTCGCGAGCCGACCACGTTCCCGAGCCGAGCGGTGATGAGGACCGCATCATCGGTCGACCGCTGCCTCTGCTCGAGCATCCGTTCCGCGGTTCTCTTGGACGCACCGAGTGCACCGCGGGGCTCGACCGCCTTGTCGGTCGAGATAAGAACGAACCGCTTCAGTGCATCGGCGAGGCCGGCGCTCAGCACGCGATCGGTTCCGAGCACGTTGGTGCGAAAGGCCTCTCCGGGGTGCTCATCGCACACTCCGATGTGTTTCATGGCAGCGGCGTGGAAGATGGTGTCCATCCCCTCCACCGCCTCGCGCATCCGGTCACCGTCGCGCACATCGCCGATCCACCACTCCACTCGAGGGTCGGGGGGGAGGCGATCGCGAAACTCCACCTGACGGCACTCGTCCCGACCGAGCACTCGGATCTGTTCGATGGGACGATCGAGGAGGGCACGAACGAGAGCGGAACCGATGCTGCCGGTTCCACCGGTGACGAGGATGCGCGAGCCGTAGAGTGGCGACGGAGGGGAAGGCATCGATTCTCCGAGCCGGGGATGAACGGAGTCGCTCCGAGCGGACCGAGTGCGAAGGTGAGATCTCCGTTCGACCGGGATCGAGCTTGAAGCTCCTCGTGCAGGTGCGCTCGACTTGCGAGAGAGACAAGAGAGAGAGGAGCGACTGGATCCCGTCGGGGTCTAGATCGCGGTGCCATCCTTCGGGGCGGCCGGAGCAGCGACTCCCGGAAACGAAGCTCGCTGCAACCGGTCCTTCATCATCCGACCGGCCTTGAACTTCACCGTCACCTTCTCGGGGACGCTGATCTTGTCACCCGTCCGGGGGTTCCGTGCGACGCGCGGCGCCTTGCCCTTCGGTTCGAACACACCGAAGTCGCGGAACTCCAAGCGATTCCCGAGAGCGAGCTCATCGATGATGCGGTCGAGGAAGCACTGGATCACCTCCTTGGCCTTCTGTTGCTGGACGTTCGTCTCCTCGGCGATCGCCTGCACGAGGTCACGCTTGGTGACGGTCCTCATGGAGGAAACCTCTCTTCTACGCTACGAGGAAGGACTGCCGGGTCTCGGTCTCGTGATCCCGCTGGATCACACCCCAGTACTCCTCACCTCGGACATAGGGGTCACCCCCCACGGACACCTCCGGATCCCACCCCAACTCCACGGAGACCTGATCTCTCCCGGAGACCCGACTCTCCACAAGGATCCCACCGTGACCCCGCCGCGAACGATCGCCTTAGATCATCGCCTTAGATCCTAGTAGGGGTGAGAGTTACAGTTCCGGAAGGTAGCACGTCGCGGTCGGGGCTTCAACTGGGCCGAGGAGAAAAGAAATCAGGGGCCGGGAGACGTACGAGTAAGCGCGGGCGCGAGTTACCAGAATTGGATCATCGATGGAGCGGCTCCGGGGCCTGCGCGGACGCATGGGTCCGATTTTGGCCTGCGCATCGGTCTTGCCGGACAGGTCTTGCCGATCCAAAGCCCCCTCGGTTCGGGGGCCCCCGGACGGGATCTCAGAGAAGAGAACCGAATCGCCTCAGCCCGCCATCGTCAGGGTGCTGACGGGGTCGAGGAAGGGGCGATCCTCTTCCTGCGCGAGGATTCCGAGGAAGATCAAGACGCTGTTCGGGCGCCGATGAAGCTCCCGATAGGCCTCATCCCGATCCCGCGTTCGGAAGACGACCTGCCCGTCCGTGATCGATCCCTCATCGTCGAATCGACAGGATTCGAGGAGGACCCACTCTCCGTGGTGGAGGCGGGTGATTTCCTCGAGCGATTGGCTGGCACTCATGCCGGCACTCCTTTCGACGGCCGCGGGGGGAGGCGGGGCGCGGTCGGGCGGCTCGCGCGAGGCCTCTCTCCCCCTTTCCGCTATTCTGGCTCCAAGAAGGGGTCCGTCCAGCACTTTTTGCTGCGGACGGGGGGCAGAGTCACGCGGAGGGTGCTCGTAGGACTGGATTGGGGAGTATGGGATGAACCGCGACCTCGGCCGAGCCGATGTGCGATCTTGAACACTTCACGGGAGCGGAACGAACTACCTCCGAACCGACCCGGCACCCACCCTGTCGACTCAGATCGTAGGGGTCTGAGAATCGAGTTTCTTCCTCACGACCGAGCTTCCGGTCTTCTTCTTCACAACCGTGCTCCCCATCTTCTTCTTCTGGGCGGTCTGGACATATCCGAGTGACTTCACGATCTGGAGCACCTCGGTCCAGGAGAGAAAGAGCTTCGTCTTCTCTTTCTTGTACTTCTCGATCGCTTGCACGAACTCGAGTTCGTCTCGGGCGAGGGGGTTGGCCATCGGTCCTGCCTTCAGCGCTAGGCCGGGTCGATCCTGGGCGTTCGGTGCACTGCCTTGATCCCGGCCCTCGTACTATCGGCCCCCACCCTCTGGATCCTTGAGCCCCCCGGCCTCCTCGGCCCGGAGCGAGCGTCTCCACGCGCGGTCGAGCCCGACCGGTGGAGAGCCATATACATCGAAGAATGCCGACTCGACCCCGCCCCCCCGGGCGATCCGCCGCACCGCCAGATCCAGCCGGAACCGCCCGTGCTCCGCTTCGAGATGGTGGAGGAAGAGATAGGAATGAAGATAGAGCCCAGCCCAACTCTCCGGACGGAGCCGCTCGATCTCGAGCTCTCGTTGCTCTAGACCCACCTCCGCCCCGCTCCCGCCCCCCGCACGGAACCGATCCGCCCATCCTGCTCGGTCTCCCCCGTCGAAGAGTTGCGCGAGCCCCTCGTCGAACCATCGAGGGAGCGGGCCGGGAAGGCGATGGAGGAAGAGGTGGGCGGTCTCGTGGCGGATCACCTGCACGAGCGAGAGCCCCCCCGCCGCCAGCTCGGCCGGGAACGCGATGCGAATCCTCCCATCGAAGGCTCCGCCGACCTCCTCGGCAAATCCGGTCCGCCGTGAGAACTCTCCCGGAGGATAGAGGATCACCTCCACGGCTTGCGGCGCCTCTCCCCCCCACCGACGTTCCAGCTCCTGGCTCACCGCCTCGAGCTGTTCGATCACCTGACGAGCGTCAGCGAGCGGGATCGCGCTCGGCACGTAGACCCGGAAGCGCGCACTCTCGAATGGACGCCCCTCCGTGATCGTCTCCTGATCGTGCCGCAGTCGCCGCAGGCGGCGCTGGACCCCGTCGTCTTCGGGGCTGAGTTCGGCAGCGCGCTCGAGGGCGACGATCGCATCCGCGGTTCGACCTCGCCGATCGCGGACCACGCCGAGCAGACTCCACGCGCGGGACGCGGATGCGTCCCGCGCCACTGCGGCCTCGAGGGCGTTCTCCGCCTCGGCGAGCCGGTGCTGGCGCAGTGCACAGAGAGCGACCAATTCGTGCGTCGCCGCGTCCCCCTCCCAGTGCAGGAGCGCCCGGCGAAGAAGGGCAGTGGCCTGCTCGCACGCGCGTGGATCGGTCGCCCCCGCCCCCTCGATGAGCCCCGCGGCCAGCGCGACGCAGGTTCGGCCGAGACTGATCCGAATCGCCGGCTCCTCGGGTGCGAGCGCGAGCGCCTCCTCGAAGAGTTTCAGCGCCTCCCTGTACTCTGCGCGCTCGTAGTGGGCGACCGCCTTCTGGTGCAACTCCGTCACGCGATCCCCCGCGGGGACCAGGGCGAGAACGAGCGCAAGGAGGCACGGAGTCACTGCATCACCGTAACGGGCGCGAGGGAGGCTCCGCGGTCGGATGGGCGTGCGGTGGAATGCGGGAGGGGACCGGGGGGGTGCCCGGCGCGCCTGAGGACGGCGTTTTCGAGGACGGCGTTTTCGAGGACTGCGTTTTCGAGGACTCCGCGTTCGACGACGGCGCGTTCGCGGACGGCGCGTTCGCGGACTCCGCGGCTGCGGATAGCTCGGAGGGCCTGGTCACCACGTCCGGGAGCTCGAGCCGGCGCGCGAGTTCCACGCAGAGATCCCGGAACTGGTTCGCTGCGGTGCTGTCGGGTGCGTATCCGAAGATCGACTGACCAAAGCTCGGCGCTTCTGCGACCTTGACCCGCTTGGTCAGCCAACAATCGGTCACCTTGCCCGGGACGTGGCGCTCGAGCTCCGCGATCACCTCCCGACCCAGATTGGTCCGCGTATCGACGAGCGTCGGGATGACCACTCGCCACCGCAGACCGGGGTGCAGCCGAGAGCGAACCAGCTCGACGACGCGCATCAGCTGCGCCATCCCTTGCAGAGCGAAGAACTCCGCTTGGACCGGCACCACGACCTCGTCGACGGCCGCGAGGGCGTTCAGCGACAGCAGACCCAGGCTGGGAGGACAATCGATCAGGACCAGATCGTAGAGGTGGTCGCGGAGGAACGCCTGCAGGAGATCGCGCAGGATCACCTCGCGGCCGACCTCCTGCCCGAGTTCCCATTCGGCGGCGGAAAGGTCGATGTGGGAAGGGACGAGGTCCACTCGCTCCTCGGGGACTCGCACGACCGCATCCCCGAACCGGGCGTCGCCCCGGAGCACTCGGTACAGATTCGAGGTCTCCCGATCGGACTCGCCCCCCAATCCGAAATGCAGGCTCAGATGGGCCTGCGGATCGAGGTCGATCAGGAGAACCCGACGCCCCTCGCGACCCCAGTAGGCCCCGGCGTTCGCGACGAGCGTCGTCTTGCCGACGCCGCCCTTCTGGTTGATGAACGCGATCGAACGGGTCATTCGGCCCCTCCAGCGCGGTATCGTAGGGAGATGCGGTGGATGCGGCAAGCGAGGCGCAGGCAAGGAGGGATTTCCGTGGAAATCGATGCGGAGAGGTTCGCTCCTCTCGCCCGTCTCGTCTTCGCGATCGCGGATCCGCGCGGTCCCGCGATCGAGACGAGCCTCGAGGCTGCACTCGCCGCCGGGCACGACCCCGCCCGGATCGCCGAGGTGATCTTGCAGGGGATCCCCTATTCGGGCTTCCCGGGAGCAGTCGAAGCTCTGGGGGCACTCCGAGAACGATCACCGTTCGAGAATCTCCTCCCGTGTGCAGCCACACCGGTGGATCCACCCCTCGCCTTTCGCGCGGTCTATCGCGAGGGGACCGATGCCGTCCGGTCGGCACTCCGCGATCGCCACCCCGACCTCGAGCGTTGGATTCTCGACTTTGCCTACGGGGAAGTGATGGGGCGCGGAATCCTGGAGCTCGCAGAGTTGGAGGGACTCGCAGTCGCCTCCCTCATCGCCCAACGACGCCGGAGCCCGCTCCACTCCCATCTGCGCGGCGCGCTGCGCAATGGCTGGAACGCGGACGCGCTCGGCGTGCTGCTCGATCGACTGGAAGCGGATGCGGACGAAGCGACGCTCGCGTTCGCGAGGAAGGTGGTCGAGCGGGAGGGGTGATCGGCGTGCTCGCTCGGATCAGCCAGTCACCCCGATCGTGCCGCCGCACTACCCGCCCAGATATTCTTCGATACCTCTCGCCACTCGCTCGCAGTCTTCCTCGCTCGGCACCAGCGAGAGACGGACGTACGCTTCGTCCTCGGGTTCCGGCTCGTCCGCCGCTCGCAGCGCCGCCGAGGGGATCGTCACCGCGGCGATCCCCGGATGCAGGAGACGCTCCGCGAATTCGATGGAGCCGACCCCCGGCGGCGCTTTCTGCCAGATGTAGAGGGTCGCCTCCGGCTCGGATCGCGGGCAGCCCGCCTTCGCGAACGCCGTGACGAGCCGGTCTCGCAGGCGGCGATAGTGCTCGCGGAACTCCGTTACGTGGGTCTCATCCGAGAGAGCTGCGACCGCGGCGTCCTGGACGAAGAATGGTGTCCCGGAGTCGACATTCGTCTTCACCTTCTCGAAGTGTCGGACAATCGATGGATCTCCCGCGACCCAACCGATCCGGTACCCCGTCATCGCCGAGCGCTTCGAGAGAGACTGGAACACCACGACACCCTCGCGACCGAACTCGAGCGCGGTGCGCGGTGGCTCTCCGAAGTAGAGTTCCGAGTATGCCTCGTCGCTCGCCGCGATGATGTCGCGCTCTCGGCACCAAGTGATCCACCGCTCGAGGTACGCCGGGGGAGCGACCTTGCCGGTCGGACTGTTCGGATGGGTGAGCCAACAGATGCGCGCGCGCGCGGCGATCTCGTCGGGGATCGCGTCGAGATCGGGAAGGAAATCGTTCGAACCGAGGATCGGCATCGGATGCACGACCCCCTCCGCGAACAGCGTCCCCCGCGCGTACGGCGGATACCCCGGATCGGGGACGAGGACCACTTCACCCGGATCGATGATCGCTTCGGGGAAGTGGAAGATCGCCTCCTTCGAACCGATCGATGAGCAGATCTCCGTCTGAGGGTCGAGACTGACCCCGAACCGCCGGTGGGTCCAATCCGCGGCGGCGGTGCGAAACTCGCTCGTCCCTCGGTACGGCGGGTACCCCGCGCTCTGATGCCGATCGATCCCCTCCTGGCAGGCGCGCCGGATGAGCTCTGGTGTCGGGAGCGTCGGATCTCCGACACCGAAATCGACCGTGCGGAGTCCTTGGGCCTGTAGAGCGATGATCTTCTCCTGGATCGCGGCGAATGCGTAGGGGGAGAGACGGGTCAAGCGGGTGGAGCCGCGCGTCATCGAGAGCCTCGTTTCGGATTTCGTGATCGGTGTAGTCTCCGAAGTGCGCGGGTGGAGAGCAAGCGAAGTCGCGGACCGACTAGTGACTGCCCTCGAGCGCGATGCGGGCGCGCCGGAGGCCGTGGAGAGCGTGCGCACCGTCCCCGAACCACAACTCCCACGCGAGCGGGTCCTCGCTGCGCCAGCGCGGCGCGATCGTCCCCTCTGGATCGAGGACCTCAACCCGGAGTCGCAGGAGTTCGCGGACCCGATCGACCTCCGTCGCAAGGGCGCGCTCGATCACCGGACGCGCGTTCGGCAAGGCCTCGTGGGCGAGCGCCAAGGTTTCCAGCGCATGGCCGTGCAACTTCAGGGTCGATCGAACTCTCTCCCGCGCCGCTCGAGGGACTGAGATTCCCGCCGCCAGCGCACGCTCCTCCTCGCGGCGACGGAAATCCTCCTCGGCGTCGAGGCGCGCGATGAGGACCTCGATCCTGCGGGCGATCCGCGGACGATCCGCTTCGGGGATCAGCCGCCCCACCGCCGCAGCGACCACCGCCTGGAGGAGGTGCTGGCCGCCACAGGTATACGCGTAGACTCCGGCGAGATATGGATCTTCGGCCCCGGAAGGACGCTCGAACGGCCCCGTTGCGGCGAGGGCATTCTCGACGACGAGGTCCGCAGCCTCGACCCGAGAAAGGGTGGCGAGCGCGAGCTCCCCGAGTGTGGTCCCGCTCTCGCCGAGCGGGGTGTCGGCCCGGTAGGGGCTCGCCGAATCGCTGGCGAGGATCGCCATCCCGTGGAGGAACCACGCGACATCGTTCCACTCTTCGAATGTCTTCGGAGAGGTGAACCCCATCGCGGCGTCTGCCGCGAGAGCGCTCGCGAACCCGGTCGCACCATCCTCAACCAGCACCCGCAAGACCACGTGGGGGTGCTGCTCCCCGCGACCGATGCTCCGGTGGAGGGGGAACGACCTGCGCCCGTCCGAGTCCCGAACGAGCCAGCGACTCTCGAGTTGATCGAGCCACTGTTGGCGCTTCGCGAGGTCATCCGGGCCCAGAGTCAGCAGTGCGTGGGCGAGGAGCCAAGGGTCTGCTTCGGTCCCAGGCGCATCGACCGAGGAGTGGAGTCGCGCCAGAGCGATCTCCTCGACCGCGAACGGCCCGAGCGGTCGCGGGCCGGTGCGCGGGATGAGAATCATCAGTGCTGCCGCGAGGGTGGCGAACGCCAATAGGCCCTTCCAGATCACCGATCCTCCCATCCGCCCGACAGGATACGCGCCCGCCCGAAGTCGGGCACGTCTTGTCGCTCGATGTCCCCCCGGCTACCTTCCTTTCGCCGACGGAAGGAGGACGTCCCGTGATTCCCTGGCTCGCTGAATCCTTCGGCGCCTCCCTCCCCATCGCACTCGCCTCGCTCCCGATCCTCGATGAGACGATCCTCTTCCTGGTCTGCGCGGGGCTGGTCTCGCTGCTCGCGAAACGCTTCCGGGTCCCCTACACGATCGGCTTGGTGCTGATGGGGCTCGTCGTGGGGTTCATCCGGCAGTACGGCGGGCTCTTCCAAGGGGAGGGGCACTTCGAGCTGACCGACAGAGTGATCTTGCTGGTCTTCCTCCCTCCCCTCCTCTTCGAGGGGGCGATGAACATCGAGGCGGCGAAACTCTGGCGGAACAAGGGGGTGATCCTCGCCCTCGCGTTCATCGGGACCCTCGGGTCGGTCCTCATCATCGCCGCCGCCTCGAAGGTGTTCTTCGGGTGGGAGTGGCAGTACGCACTCCTCCTCGGGGTGATCATCAGCCCGACGGACCCGGTCAGCGTGCTCGCGATCTTCCGCGAACAAGGGGTGCCGAAGCGCCTTTCGGTCCTCGTCGAGGGGGAATCCCTCCTCAACGACGGCGTGAGTATCGTGCTCTATCTGCTCCTCCTTGCGGGGATCACGGCGGGGTGGGACACGGTCGGACCCGGCGAGGCGATGCTCACCCTCGCCCAGATGGTCCTCGGCGGACTCGCGATCGGCTCGATCCTGGGGGTGGCATCCAATTGGCTCCTCGCCCAGATCGACGATCACCTGGTCGAGGTGCTCATCTCGATCGTGCTGGCGTACGGCAGCTACTTGCTGGCAGAGCACCTCCACTGCTCCGGCGTGATCGCGGTCGTCTTCGCCGCCCTGCTCTTCGGGAACGTCGGACGCCGGAGCTCGATGTCCCCCACCACCCTGCTGACGATCAATCTCAGCTGGGAAGTGTTCGCCTTCCTCGCGAACTCGCTCGTCTTCCTCGCGATGGGCTTCGCGGTCGAACTCGACCTGCTCTTTTCCAAGGCCGGTTGGATCGTCCTCTTGTTCCTCGTGATGCTCGTCGCCCGGGCGCTCCTGACCTACGGGATCGGCGGGATCGACCTGTGGCGTCGTCGAGCGTACCCCGTGAGCTGGCTCCACGTCCTCAACTGGGGAGGGCTCAAGGGGACGATTCCGGTCGCGCTCGCGCTCGGGCTCACCTTCTCCGTCCCCGAGGATGAGAGGGACCGACTGCAGACCCTGACCTTCGGGGTGGTCCTCCTCTCCCTCCTCGTGCAGGGACTCTCGATCCAGACTCTGCTCGCCCGACTCGGCCTCAACTCCAGCTCCCCCGCCCGCGATGCGTGGGAGGCGAGCCATGCGCGGTCGATCGCCCTCGAGGCGGCGCTCGACGAACTCGCGACCATCGAAAGGCTGGGCGAGTGGCCGGCGGAGCGGTGTGCGCGTCTGCGGGAGGATCTCACCGCGGCTCGGGACGGGGCCGATCGAGCCCATGACGCCGTGATGGCGAAGCACCCTGAGCTTGCGGAGATGAGGGACCGAGAGATCTTCAAGCAGCTCCTCCACCGACAGCGCTCCGCGCTCGACGAGTCCGCCCGGCGCGGCGGGCTCGGGGAGCATGCGCTCCGGGAAGCTCGATCCGAGATCGATGCCCTGCTCGCCGCGGGCGCGCCGGTCGCGCATCCCGGGGGTCGTCCCCCCACCGACCTAGAAGCGCCGTAGATGATGCGGGAGCGTGAATGGATCGATCGCTTCGTCCGTCCGCGCGCCCCGCGCGCGGACGCCGGCGGCACCCTGCTCGGCCCTGGAGACGACGCCGCGCTCCTGGCGATCCCTCCGGGCGATGTCGCCGTGCTGACCGTCGATGGCCTGATCGAGGGTCGTCACTTCCTGGGACCATGGCTCGAAGATGATGAGCTCGCCGCGCGGCTGGTGGCGGTCACCGTGTCCGACCTCGCAGCGATGGGCGCGAACCCGCTCGGAATCCTCCTCTCCCTCGAGACGCCGGATCTTCCCGGCCGACTGGGTGATCGCTTCTTCGCGGGACTCGACCGCATCCTCCCGCGAGCCGGTCTCCTCCTCGGCGGAAACGTCGTCCGGACCGACGGACCTCTCGCGCTGACCGCCACCGCCATCGGCAGTGTCCGACCCGACTGCGCACTCCGGCGCGACGCCGCCCGGGCCGGAGATGTGATCGCGGTCTCCGGACTGCCGGGGCGCGCCGCCGCGGCGAGAGAGCGCATTTCGCAGGGACATCTCCTCACCGCGGCGGAGCGAGCCCCGTGGGTGCTCCCCCCCCGATCGGACCCGCCTCGGGAAGGCGCTCGGCGCAGGTGGGATCGGGGCTGCGATCGATGTCTCCGACGGATTGCTCTCGGATCTGCAGGCGCTCCTCGAGGCGAGCGGTCACGGCGCGACGCTCGAGCTCGCCTCACTCGCTCAGGCGTGCGCGGCAGAGGGGATCCCACTCGCGACCTCCCTCGGCGGCGGGGAGGACTATGAACTCTGTGTCACGGGGGACCGCGAGCGCATCGAGCGGGCGTTCGACGCCTCAGGCGAGTCTCCGCCGATCTATCTCGGCGAGGTGCGCGCACTGAAGGGCATCGAGACTCACCTCGATGGAGCGGTAATCGAACTTGATGCGCCGGGGTGGGATCCGTTTCGCTAGTCGGGTCAGCCCCCGCGGTACTTCGCCAGGCCCTCTGATAGCTCTCTCGGACGCGATTCGACCTGGGCGTGGAACGAGTGCGCAGGGTATTTTCCGTCGCGGCCCGACGAACCGGGTCTTCTCCGTTTTCTTCCTCGAGACGAATTCGGCAGGACGCCCCGCAGGCGCTGCTCCGCCCCATCGCAGTGGACCAATTCGTGGAGCTCCCGGACCAGGTCGACGACGAGACACACGAGGGCGCGCGAGAGGTCGCATGAGGTCGCGGTTCTCACCCATCCTACTCGACCTCCTCCTGCTCGACCCCCGCCGCTCCGGGTACTCCGTCCTCGGGCTTCAGGAGCGGGAAGAGCACCACATCGCGCAGGTTTTCCACTCCCCCTATCAAGGCGACGAAGCGATCGATCCCCATCCCCCACCCCGAGACCGGCGGCATCCCGTACTCCATGGCCAGAAGGTAGTCCTCGTCCATCGGATGCGCTTCCGCGTCCCC
>JAQBGV010000089.1:0-15814 GCA_032128395.1 Planctomycetota bacterium
CGGCCATCGCCATCGAAGTCCTCCGCGAAGAAGAGACTTCGTTTCGTCGGGTCATGGATCGACTCGTGCTCCCAATGGTCGCGTCGGTTCCAGTACAGCTCGATGCCACTCTCCGAAGGGAAGGCGAGATCGACGTCGTTCCCCAGGTCGAAGTCTTCGAAGTCGCAGCGCGCAGACGCGGGGATCCCGGTCGGTGAGTCGGGGAGAGGGGGAAGCGCGGTCCACGCGCCTGCTCCGTCGTTCCGCAGCAGGGCGACGGTGTTCGCCAGAACGATGGCGTCGAGATCGCCGTCGTGATCGAAGTCCGCGAGTCGGAGATCGCGTACCTCGTCGGGGCACGGGATCGTCGACTCGGCGAGGGTGGGGTTCCCGTTCGCATCGCGGCGGATCTCGCGGAGTGTGCCGTCGCTCTCGGCGAGCCCGATCCGAGTTCCTTCCGGGTCGAGGGCACCCCAGGCGATGGCCTGGACGGAGTTCCCACCGAGCGTCACGGTCGCCCCGGAGCCCGCCCAGTGAGAGAGGCTCCGCTCGGGAGCGGAAGTGCGCGACTCCCTCCACTCGAGTTCGATGGGCGCTGTGTCAGCGGGCGACGGCGCACGGCGAAAGCCGACCTCGGTGAAGGAGCACCGCTCCGGATCGGCCTGGCCCTCGGCCGGGAGCGACTCGAATCGGGCGCGCAGTGCGTCTGCTCCATCGCTTCGCCCGAGGCGTCCGAGCACGAGCATGTGATGGTACGTCCCGGGGCGGTGATCCTTCGCGAGTTCGAGGAGGGTCGCGAACGCCGCCGCCGCTCCCTCGAGATCGCCGGTGTCCTCACACACGCGCCCGAGCTGGTACCAGGCGGCGGTGGAATCGGGGCGCGCTTCGGTGACCCGGAGGATCGATTCGCGCGCGGCCTCCGGTTCACCGGATCTCATCGCGATGAGGGTGAGGAGATAGTCCACGTCGGGTGCGCTGCTCTCTCCGAGTGTCGCGCGCGCCGCACCGAGCGTCCCACGGAGCTCGGTCGCGATTTCAGGAGTGACCGCGTCGCCTACAAGCAGTTGCGCCCGCGTCAGGTTGAGGAGATCGAACGAGTCGTGGACATCCCGGGCGACGAGATCGGTCAGAATTTCGACCGCAGCCTCGAATCCCTCGCGCGAATCACGCTCGGCGTGGAGCCATGCCCGATGCCGGGCCGCGAACTCGGGGAGCGGCTCTCCCCTCGAATTCGGAGTCGGCGGGAGAGGCTGTGGTGGCTCGCAGCCTTGGAGAATCGCGAGGGCAACGATGAGCGTCAGCGGAAGAGCAGGGCGCATGATCACTCCGGACGGAAATCGTCGGGGAGTTTGCCCCCGATCACTTCGGCGAGGACCCCGTCCCCATCGAAGCGGAGGGTGAGCGGAATGCCGACTCGATCCACCTCGAGCCAGCGCGACGCTTCCTCCCGATCGACCCGCGGGAGCGGGACGGTCAGCGCGAGTCGTTCGCGGATCTTCTCGATGAGATGGGCCCGTTCGGGAGGATCGAGTGCAACCAGCACGACGCGCACGTTCCCTTCGCCGTGCAGTCGTTCGATGAGTGGCAACTCCTCGCGGCACGCGGCGCAGGAGGTCGCCCAGAAAGTGACCAGCGTCGGAGTGCCGCCTCCGAGCGGAACGGGGCTCGTCGCCCCGTCCGAGCCGATGAGCGTCAGAGTGGGGGGGCGGGCCCCGACTCCGAATCGCAGTCCTCTCGGCGGTGGGTCGGCGAAGCGGAAGGTCTGCGCCTCGATCGGCTGCGCCGCTCCGCTTCCTTCGATGAGGAGAACCCGAGAGTTCGCGGCGATCGTCCCGAATTGCTCCTCTCGCCCTCCCGGCCAGCGCACCGTGATCTCGAGCGAAAGATCCTGCCCGCACCCGAAGATCAGCTCGGCGGGGTTCTGCGATTCGAATCCGCCCCCGATCGAGAGCACTTGCGCCTGCTGGGTCGCCCCACGCTTCGCGCGTACGATCGCGCCGGCGGCCGACGGATGCCCACTGGTACCCCGCAGTCGCACCTTGACGAAACCGCGGCCGAGGCCGGCGCCGGCATCGTTACGCAGCAACTGGTGGCACTCCCCTTGGATCGCATTCGTGAAGATATCGGGGTCGCCATCGTCGTCGAAGTCCGCGGCGATCGTGGCGCGGCAGTCTTCGACCAGGTCTCCGCCGGAGACGTCGGAGAGATCGAGGAACGAAGTCGATCCCCCCGGATCGGCCGCCTGGGAAAGGAACACTCGGTTCTTCTCGAACCCGCTGAAGGAGAGCCCCTCCTGGAAGATCAGCGCCATGTGATTCTCGACGTAGCGATCGCTCCCGGCGCGTTCCTCCTCGATCCCCGCGGTCTCGATCTTCTCGCGCGTCTCGCCCGCGTTCGTCTCGCAGATCGTGGACGCCACCACGTGGCGCCAGTACACGCTTCAAGTGTCCTTGAGGGAGTCCCCGGAGATGAACCCGTTCGCGACGTAGATGTCGAGATCGCCATCGAGGTCGAGATCGAGGAGAGAAGCCCCCCACGCCCAGCTCGCCCCGATCCCCCCGGCGCTCGGATCGAGCCGCTCGAAGCCATTCTCCCGCTGGAGGAAGATGCTGTTCCCCGCCGCGAGCTTGTAGAGCACCCCTTCGGTCTCGCTGCGGCTCCGATCCGCGAAGCGCTCCAGGATCCGGTTCCCCGCAGAAGAGGACATGTTCGAGATGTACAGATCGAGTCTGCCATCCTGATCGAGGTCCCCCCACGCGGCGCCCATCCCGTTCCCGACGTCGAGCAGACCGACCTCTTCAGCGATGTCCTCGTACGTGCCGTCGCCGCGGTTGCGGTAGAGCGCGTTCACTCCGTAGTCGTTCGCGACCGCGAGATCGATATCCCCGTCCTCGTCGTAGTCCGCCGCCGCCGCCGCGTAGCTCCACGATCGGTCGGCGATCCCGGCCGCCGCGCCGATCTCCTCGAAACGCGTGCCGTCGACGTTGCGCAGGAGCAGGTTCGGCTGCCCGTTGGTCGCGCGGTGCCACGAATTCGGATACTCGGCGTCGAGCCGGCCGTAGCCGCAGACGTAGAGATCTAGGTATCCATCGAGGTCGTGATCGAACGCGACCGCAGTGAATGCGTTCACGTACCGTTCGAGCCCCGCCGCGCGGGTGATATCGACGAACTTGCCGCCATCGTTTCGGCGCAGTACGAGCGACTGTCCCGCGGGTACTCCGTCGCGGGTCCACCCGACCCGAGCCGCGAACAGGTCGAGATCCCCGTCGCGATCGACATCGAAGAGGAGCGGGCTCGTCATCCCGGCGAGATCTTCGAGCCCGACCTGCGCGGCGATCTCGTCGAAGGTCCCATCCCCGCGGTTGCGGTACAAGAATGCTCGATGCGCGGAGGAGACGAGAACGTCGAACAGACCGTCGCCATCGATGTCCTCGCTCGCAGCACCGCGCCAGTAGTAGCTGCGATTCTCGGCGTCGCCGAAGCGCGGGGCGCGCTGAGCGAGGCCCGCCGACCTGGAGACTTCGACCAGCAGCGGCGCAGCGGAGACTTGTTCACGGGCACGCTCGAGAGTGAACTGGCCGACCCGCCAAGCACTCCCCTCGCCCCCCTGGACCGTGCCCTTCGCCCACCCGAGGAAGGAGAGGATAGCACCGTCGGCTCTCGTACCGATGATCTGCACCGTGAGCTCGATCTCCCCGCGGCTCCTCCCTTCGGAGAATTCCGCCCCGCGCGTCTTGAAGAACACCCGATCGATCCGAGTCAGAGCATCGAGCCGGGCCTCGATGGACGCGAGGAACAGATCGCGATCGACTCCATCGGGGAACCCCTCGCCGAGCCGACGTTCCACGACACCGCGCGCGATCGGCGCCGATTCCCACCCCTTGAACGCAGCGAGCGGGGTTCCGACGAAGGACGGATCGAGATACTCGAGCGCCGCAGAGAAGTCGCGGCGAAGCACTGCCCCCGAGAATTCGATCAACCGATTCGCGACCTGCTCGGTGAGCTCTTCGACCTCGACCATCGCGGTGATCCGGTCGTCGGCTGCGCTCGGCTGGGAGGTGGGTGTTGCCGTCGGCGAGGAGCCCGGGGGCGACGCATCGCACCCGAGAAGGATGAGGAGAGGCAATGTGATCGAAAGAATTCGCATCATCTGTTCACAGTCCGTCGCTTCTTCGTTCGAACCAGTCCCTCGAGCGGGCGGTTCAGAGTATCCACGACGGACGGGGAGAGAGATAGCGATCCGACGACCCGGACGGCTGCTCAGAGCTGGTCTGCGACGATTTCTGCGAGGTATTCCCCCAGCGAGCAACTCAAGGTCTCCTTCATCAGGATCGAGTGCGCCAGGTCCTCCTCGAACAATCGCGCGCGCAATGCCTCGACGGCCGCGGGGTCGGAGGTCGCCAGGTTCATCTCCGCGTTGTCCTTGAGGCTCAATCGGTCGAAGTTCGCAGATCCGGCGCAGATCCAGCCGTCGAAGATCGCGGCCTTCACATGAGACATCCCCGGATAGAAGTAGACCTGGATCCCATTCTCGTACATGAGATTCGCGGTGACCATGTTGCTCGCGTTCATGATCTCGTGGTTCCCGTCCGCCGGGAGCACCACACGGACATCGACGCCTCGTCTTCTCGCGCGGATCAACTCGTTGAGGATCGCGTTGTCCGAGAAGTAGGCGTTGCTGATGATGATCTGGCGCTGCGCTCTCTGGATCGCGCGAAGCTGAGCCACGTAGATCTCGCTGTTTCCGGGACGGGTGAAGAGAGTGCGGATCGGGTACCCGCCCGAGCGCGCACTGTGTCGCTTCGAGCTGAACCAGTTCACCGCGTACGCGAAGTCGCCGAAGCGCGACGCCCGCGCCCATGCAGAGCCGAAGTCCGCCATGATCTCGGAGACGATCGTTCCGTCCACTTTCATCATCATGTCGCGCCAGTGGTACCGGTACTCGCGCCCGAAGTTCATCCCGCCGGTGAAGCACACCTGCCGGTCGATGACGATCGTCTTGACGTGGTCCGACTTCAGCCAGGCGTTCGTCTGCACGCGGAGTTTGATCTTCGAGCCCTCGAGGAGGTAGGCGGCCATCGAACTGGGTGGTTCGAATCCCGGGGGCAAGTCTTCGGGGACCTTCCCCTCGCCCATGATCTGACCGAGCCGGTCGAGGAGGATCCTGACCTTCACGCCCTCGTTCGACTTCCTCTTGAGCAGGTCCGCGAGGCTCACCGCGTAGTCGTCGTTGTCGAAGATGAAGATTCGCACGTCGATGGACTTCTCAGCCGCATCGATCGCCTCGATCAAGGCCGGGAAGAACTCATCTCCGCCGATGCAGAAATCCATCGTCCCGATCGAAGACTCCCGTCCGATGATCTCGTCGAGTTCGTTCTCCCACTCGGCCAGGTCCATCGGCTCAGCATTCTCGTCGATGGGGGGAGGAGGCGCGGTTTCGACCGCATGCTCGACGAACGCCAGCAGTTGACCGGGCTTGATGAACTCGAATGCAACATCGGTCGTCCAGGCGATGAACCGGTACGCGGACGAGACGGGTCGGGTGATCATTCCGAAAGCGTGTCCATCGACGAGGAGGTAGTAGACCGACTCGAGCTTCCTGCCGAGTGGACGCTCCCGCGAGTTCTTGCGGCCGGAAGCAGGAGTCTCGAACCCGATCGCCAAGCTCTGGTGAGTGTCGAAGTAGATGAAGGGAATCTCAGCCCCCGCTACCCCGGCGGCCAGGGCGACGAAGGCGTGCGGGGCACTCTCGGGGCCGGAGTGAGTCGAGGTGAGGATCTCCAGTGTGAGTTTCGTCAGCTCCGGATCGGAGTAGACCCGCACGACTTCGAGGGCGGCCGGTTTGTCCTCGGGGTCGAGGATCACCAGCTGGCCCTCGGCATCGCTGAACAGGACGACGGAGCGGCGACCGATCTCGAGCTGGATGCCCTTCCCGGGCTCGCGGGGGGTCAGCTCCTGCGCCAATTTGGCCCGCAGTGCGGTGAACTCCTCGCCCGAGATCATCTCGACCGACTGCAACCCGGAGACGACGTGAAGGTACTCGTCGATCCCCATGAACTCGAGGGGGACCGTCAGCGCTTTGACTTCGCCATTCGCGAGTACCTTCTGAATCTCCCAGACCGAGCGTGCATAGAACACCCGGCTCTGAGCACTGTCGCGAGGGAACACTCGGAAGCGGCAGACGAGCTCGTTGTCGCTGCTGTAGGCCTCTTCGATCGAGACGGCAGCGTTGTTGCCCAGCCAGGCGAGTCCGATCTCGTTCATCGTAGCGGGGGCGGTACGCATGCTTGCGCAGGACGTCAGCAAACTGGCGAGGGTCGTCAGCAGGGCGAGAGAGCTCAGACGGCGGATCATCATGACACCCCCTCAGGTCGGCGCGCTGGATTCCCGGTGGAGTCGACCTCCCACGTGGTCGGTCCAACCAGGAAGAGATGCGCCGATCTGGGGTCTCTTGGGTCACCGAACCATCGAAGGGGCGGATGCGGATCGGGGCGCTCGGGCGGGGAGATGTCGTAACTCTAACGAGCGAGCAGGGTTGTCGTTGACCTGGTTCGGGAAATGCGCGGGAAATGCGTGCGGGATATGCGGGCGAATGATCGATTCCTCGGACGGAATGGCTGTTTCAACGGGCTGCAGAGATGCCTGTGGTCACTCATCGAGCAAGCGGGCGGGGCGGACGCCGAGGATGGTATTCCTCGCCTCTTCTGAAAACGCAGCGCGCATCGAAGAGCGAGCGAACATGGCAGATTCGTAGAAGCAGCCTCCCCGGTGCTGTCGGCCCTCCGAGAGAATCGATCCACTGGAGCGTTCCCCGTCCTCTCCCACGAAGGGCACGGAGTATCCTTCCATACCGCCCAGGCAGTGTTCCCAGACACCTCCATGCACATCGTGCAGCCCGAATCCGTTGGCGCGGAAGTTACCCACGGGCGCATGCAGCATGTAGCCGTCATCGAGGCCTTCTGTGCAGGTCCACGTCGGTTGATAGAGCTTGCAGAAGTCATCGGCGATGTTTGCGGCGCCCTGAAGGCTCGCAGTGCTGTCACCGGTCCAGAAGATGCTCCTTGTTCCACCCCGTGCGGCCGCTTCCCACTGCGCCTCGGTGGGAAGAATCAGACCCAAGTCCTGGAGGGTCTGGTCGCACATCGTCCATGTCACATTTTCGACAGGATGCACACCTGTGATCGGGTGCAGCCCGGGGAACGTTCCTGCCTTTTGGGAGCTAGGGGCCTTCTCATGCGATGGGCTCCGCGACCACTGCGCTTGCGTCATCTCGTACTTCGAGAGGAAGAACGGCCGCAAGGGGACCTCGTGAATCGGTGCTTCCGGTTCCGTCGCCCAAGGGTCGATGTTTGGGGATCCGATTCCAATCTCTACTGGCGCTGAAAGAACCTCCTCCGCCCCGCCACGAGCAATCTTGAATCGGGCGGTCTCGCCGGTGATGAGCGTCACCATGCACTCGTTCAGCCCGAGTTGATTGGGGGTGGCGATGTCGTTCACCGTGACGAGAAGGTCGTCGGGCAGCAGTCCTGCCCGCGCGGCCAGCGAACCTTCGGTCACCCCCGAGACACGGAGGCCGTTGGAGGTCAGCTCGGTCTCGACCCCGATTTCGGGAGGGACTGCCCCCATGTAGTAGGTTCCCCCTGGGATCAGCACGAACACCATCGCTGTCTCCTCGGAGATCTTCCACCGATTGCATCGTCCGGGAGTTTCCGGGTCGTAATCGGAGTTCAGCACTGGCTTCGTCCCGGTCTGCGGATACCAGAATTCCCAGAGGCCAGTGCGGGGATTGAGATCGAGCGGCAGGAGCCCGAGCTGGGGGGAGAGAACGTTGTCTTTGTAGAGCGGACACTGGCTGGGATCCGCAATGGAAGAAATCGCTTCCGCCCACGAGGTGGCGGCCTGAGCACTAGTGAGAGTCAGCTCCTCAACCACCGAAGCCAACTCGAGTCGTTTCTTGATCTCCGCGATCGTGCCGCTGCCCCGGCCGAAGTCATGAAGTCCCGCGATCAATTCGTCGAGCATTTCGTGCTGCCACGCGACATCGGTGTCCTCCTCGGCGAACCGGGGTTGGCTCAGTTGGCTTTCCAAGCGCTCCATGCCGGTCGCGAAACTGTCGATATGCGCGGCGAATCGCTCGACTGCTCCTTCTCCTCGAACGAGTCTCATCTCCTCGGAGAGTAGCAAACTCTCCTCCATGAACCACTTTGCCCTGCTCTCTTCTGCTCGGGCGAGGCACGTTTCCATCGCTGAAAGCGATTCCTCGAATCGTCCCGTCGCATAGCGCGCCCAGGCCACGACGAGCCACTCCCGCGCGGCTGGAGGATCGAGAGCCGCCATTCGCTCCGCCAGAGCGCCGCCTCGAGTTTCGGCGCCGAAGGATGGGCGATCGCGATCGGTGAGGTCCCATGCTTCCTTGCCCAGGTCTTCGGCGGAGAGGAGGAGCTCCTCGTCCGTCAGTGAGGGGAGATCTGGGGGCGCACCACCCGCGACAGCCGGTGTGAGGGAACGCAACCAGGCGAGCCGCGCTTGCCCGCGCAGAAGCTCCGGGTAGAGGGAATGGCTCTGGCGCTCTGCGTTCACTTGCTCGGCGGAGCGAATGCTGGCCCGCGCTCCCAGTTGGAGGAGGGACTCCTCGTGGAACGAGAGACGCGAGTAAAGAGACTCCGCCTTGTCGAGCCAGGACATCATGCCATCGATCTTCGACGGAAGAGCGGGCCAAAGCGTGGCTGCCTCCGTTGAGTAGTCGGCGAGCAGTTTCGCATCGGAGAGTCGCAAGACGCGTTCCCTGTCGGCGACCGCCTGCCGTTCGCTCTCGACGGCCTCTTCGCGAGCGACGATGGCATCCTCTTTCGCCAGTCGCTCCGATTTCGCCGAGGCAGTCGCGCGCCTGGCCTCGCCATCTGCGCGGTCCCGCTCGATGAGCGCCCACCCGAGCGTCGCGACCAGAAGGAAGAGTGCGACTGCCCCGGATGCAGCCCAGCCGCGGTTGCGTCCGACCCACTTTCGCAGTTCGGCGTAGGCGCCACTCTCATAGGCGCCGACGACCCGGTTCTCGAGGAAGGCGCGCAGGTCTGCCGAAAGCGCCTCCATGTCGGCGTATCGATCGGACATCGAGCGCGCCATCGCCTTCTCGCAGATCGCGACGAGTGCGGGCGGGGTCTCGGGAGCGAGTTTCGAAAGCGGAGTGGGAGGTCCCTGGATCACGCGGATGAGCGCTTCGCGTGCCGACAGCTTCTTCCCCGGCGGCACGAATGGAATGCTCCCGCTCAAGAGTTGGTAGAGCACCGCGCCCAAC
Organism: Planctomycetota bacterium; assembly: GCA_032128395.1. Lineage (GTDB taxonomy): Bacteria > Planctomycetota > UBA8108 > UBA1146 > UBA1146 > JAQBGV01. Next base: position 9,275 of record JAQBGV010000089.1, read on the forward strand.
GAGTAGACATCGGAGGCCGCGCTGAGATCTTCGATCCGTCCCTCCGCCTGCTCGGGGGGCATGTAGCACGGGGTGCCGAGGACGCGACCGTCGAGGGTCACCAGCGGCGACTCGTCGTGATCGGTGCAGGCTCCATCGCCGGGAGCTTCTTCGCGCAGGCGCAGATTGTGCCGATCCTCCCGGTCGAGGGTGCGCGCGAGCCCCCAATCCATGACGTAGACCTCACCGAAACTTCCAACCATCAGGTTCGACGGCTTCAGGTCGCGGTGGATCACTTTCTTCGAGTGCGCGTAGGCGAGAGCGTCGCAGGCCTTGAGGACCGCGCCGAGTGCTCGAACCTGCGTCCAGCCATCCTCCCCGGACCTGACCTTCGAGAAGATCTTGCTGAGATCGTCTCCCTGGACGAGGCGCATGGTGAAGTACACCTGGCCCTTGTGGTCGAGCCCGAGTTCGTGCACCGGCACCACCCCGGGGTGATCGAGTTGCCCGGTCACCTGCGCCTCCTCGAGGAAGCGGCTCAGCGTCTCGGGATCTGCCGGAGGAGTCGCCTCGGTCGACGGGCCGGCATCGCGCCCCAACACCACCTTCATCGCCGCGCGGCGCGCCAGGTCTTCGTCCCACACCTCGTACACCGCACCCTGCCCCCCGCGGCCGATGCGCCCGCGGATCTGATAGCGATCGGGGGAACCGGTCCGGGACCGGATTTTCTCGATGCGTGCGGTGGGATCCGAACCAGACGCGGGAGGGGTGAGGGGCGACTGGAAGAGCGCGCCCAGCGCAACGTCTAGTTTCCGATCCTCGCCGGACGCCTGAGTGGCAGAGATGTCACCGGGTGCACCCAGATCGGCGACGGGCGAGGTGGGCGAAGAGCCGTCGTCTTCATCGGCTGGCGCGACGGGAGGGGTCTTCTCCTCGGGGGAGCCGGGGCCGGAATCAGATACGTTCAAGTTCGAACTCCATCGATTCGTGGAGCAACTGCATCGTGCGGTGCGACAGAGTTCTCTCGAGAGTCGTCAGTGGGTTATCCGGCGAGCAGCTCCAGTAGCTGTGCGCATTCCTTCTCGGCATTGCGGGGGTCATCGGGGTGATGGAAAGAGACCACATCGAAAAGGGCCTGCTTGAACTCGCCCCTGGCTCGCCGGTACTCCTCGTGGACCGCGGACCTCTCGGCTCCCCAACGTTCGGCGATCGCGCGAACGGGGAGATTCTCCTCGAACTTCAGGCGGAGCAGATCGATACGCCGTACGGCCTGCTGGCCGGCATCCTGGGCGCGTCGGGTCTGGAGCTCGAGCGCCTCCCGCATGAGGGAGAGCGCCCACGCCCGGTCGAAGGCCCCCGACAAGGTCGCCTCATCGCGCTCCACCGCATCGAGATTCAGGGCGGATTCCGGGGGATGCTCGCGCGCACGCGCCTGCGCGGTCTCGACCCGACGCGCGACATTGCGAGCGACTCCGTAGAGAAGCGCTCGGAAGCCTCCCGGTGCGCCCCGCACCGTGCGCTCGAGCACTCCCCCCTGACGGAAGAACTCGAAGAAGACCTCCTGCACCGCGTCGTCGCGTTCCTGGAGGAGTCGATTCCCGCTCCACCGCGCGCCGAGGTATGCCTCGACCGGAGCGTAATAACGGCGTGCGAACGCATCGCGCTCGTACGCGGCACCGTGGGCAGCGGCCTGGATCAAGGTCCAGCAGGTTTCATCGGGTTGCATGATTCCATGATAGACCTTCGGGGTGCTTTCTCTGCGAACCAACTCAGTGCCCGGTCCCCAGGCTTGGGATCAGGGTGGAAGTCCTACGTGGTCCTCGCGCAGGCACTTACAAGCGGATGAGAGAATCGCCGAGCAGCGATTTCTTCCGGACTCAAAGATGTTTTCCCCGAAAACCCTCCACACCGCGAACCCGGTGTAGAGGGGCCGCCATCGAGCGCTATCCGCGACTCGGCGCGTGCGTGCCCCTCCGCTGCCGGTCCTCCCGCTTTCTCGGGGGGAGGGATATGCCTCGAACGAGGGCGGTCCCACGATCGGATCAGTCAAAGGGCGTCTCGGTGCAAGTGGAGGTCGCGCGACATTGACCCTAGGTGGTTGTTTCTGGCAGTGGATTCGGACGGTCGCCCTGGAGGCGATCGCCACCCTGATGTCCCTCAGTATCTAGGAGAATCGAGCATGAGACAGTTCTTCGGTTCCATCTTCACGAGTGCTCACCGTTTCACCGCAGTCTTCGCGGTCATGATTCTGGTCCTGGCGTCTACGGCATTGCCGGCGCAGGTCACCCCCCCGCCCGGGTACACCCTCGAGATCTTGAATCTCCCGGCCACTGCGGCCGCCTACCAGATGAACAGTTCTGGCACGGTCATCGGTATTTACGCGGACATCTGGGGGGGATGGATCCTCGAGAACGGGCAGTTCACCGAGGTTGTGCACCCCTCGGGTGAGGTGCAGCTCGCTGGCATCAATGATCAAGGCACCGTCTTCGGGTTCTACGAAGCAGTCGTCGGGGGCCCCGAGCGGGTCGGCTTCTCCCGGGCTGCCAACGGGACCATCACCGACTACATCTTCCCCGCCCCGGATGTCTTCGCGACGCGCTTTTACTCAGGGAACAACGGAGGCGACATGGTCGGGAGTTACGAGACCACTTCGAGCATGACGAGGGAGGCGTTCCTTCGGAACAAGAAGGGGCAGTCCACCGACATCACCCCCCCGACCTCCGTCTTCGCGGAAGCGACCAGCATCAATGACAAAGGAGTGGTCACGGGTTACTTCGTCAGCGCCCTGGACGGTACGTTCCATGGGTTCCAATACAAGAACGGAGTCCATACCATCATCGATCATCCGGATTTCGGCGTATCGGTATTCGGCACTGACACGTTTCGGACCAACAACCGGGGCGATACGGTGGGACACAACTACACCACCCCGGCCTTGGACGAATGGGGCTCCTTCCTGAGAACCAGCCACGGGACGTTCATCGACATCTCCTACACGGATCCTGATCCGCTGTTCCTCTTCGCTCAGGTCAGTGACATCAACGACACGGGAGACATCCTCGGCATTGCGTTCTACATCGACCCGGCCTCGCCCGTCGGGTTCTCGCTCGTGAACTACATCTGGCGAAAGTGATTGTGCGGCGGCTCGGGGCTCGGGAATCGTGGCCCGACTCAGAAGTTCGCGCGCGGAGTAGCGCGAACGAGGAGTAAGTCCCGGTCACACGGATTGCGATCTTCTGCTCAAGACCTGCACCGGGCCGCTTCAAAGCGGTCCGGTGCTCTTATTGAACGAGAGCCCTACTTCTTCTCCGCGACCCAGATCACGAACCTTGCGCCCTTCCCCTCCTTCGCTCGTGAGCGCACCTCTTCGCACTCGAATCCTGCTCTGCGAAGGTTTTGGGAGAAGAACTTCGCGGGTCCCGCGGCCCAGATCGTCGCGACTCCGGGCTTGCGGATCGCTTTCGCCAAGGTTCGGAGACCGTCGCGCGAATAGAGCCACCCCTCCGACGGTCCCGTCTTCGAGTGGGGACCGTTGTCGATGTCGGAGATGATCGCATCGTAGGAACCCGGGTTCTCTCGCAACAGATCGGCGACGTCCCCGACCACGACCGTCACGCGCGGATCGTCGAGAGGGGCCTCGGCGAGAGGGGCGAGGAGAGTGCGGTTCCACTCGACCACCTCCGGGACCAGTTCGGAGACGATCACCTCGGCGTCTTCGCTGACGAGGTCGAGGGTGGTTCGGAGCGTGAAACCCATCCCGAGCCCGCCGATCAGCACGCGCGGGGCGGGCTTTCCGTGGATCTTCTCGCACGCCAGATGAGCGAGCTCCTCCTCCGAAGATGTCGCGCGGCTGTTCATCAGCTCCCAGTTGCCGACGAAGATAGAGAAAACCTCGCCGTGTTGGTAGAGGCGGAGCTCCGCACCGGGCGCGAGTTCGTCGTTCTGTCCCGGTAGGCCGACGGTGTCGGGGATGACCGCGGTCGCGATCAGCTTGCGGGGGAGCATCCAGGGTCCCTTCGAGGAGTGTGAGAGGCCAAGGTACCGCGATCGACCGCGTTCGAGAACCGATCGCTCGCCCGAGCGCTCGATTCGATCCAGGAGTGTGGCCCCCAGCACTTGATTTCACCCGCGACGAAGTCGAGGATTCAGGCGGTGCTTCGGAAAGTCAGAAAGCGATGGAGCTCCATGAATCACATCCACAGGCTGCTCACGGCGGTTCTTGCTCTCGTACCGATAGTTTCGAGTCCACTCCTCGCGCAGGACGAACCGGCGAAGAAGTCCCCCCCGACTTGGCAACAGATCGGGCCGCTCCTCGATGAGTACTGCACCCACTGCCACGGCGGAGAGGGGCCGACCCGTGGACTCGATCTCGGGACGCTCGCGGGGGTGAAGAAAGGGAGTCGAGACGGGGAGGTCATCGAGACGGACGAGCCCGAAGAGAGCGAACTCGTTCTTCGTCTGCGCGGGAAGAGCGAGCCCCGCATGCCACTCGACGGTCCGCCGTACCTCACGAGCGAGCAGATCGCGCTCGTCGTCGCGTGGATCGAGGCGGGACTCCCCGAGGGGAGTGCTCCCGAGAAGCCGGCGAAACCCGACGGCCCGGCGAAACCCGGTGAGCCCGAGAAGCCAGAGAAGCCAGAGAAGCCCGGCGCGTCGAAGCCCCCGAAGGGGCGCAAGCCCCCCGGTCCGAACGACCCGGTCACCTGGTCGCACGTCGCGCCGATCTTCGCGAAGCGGTGTGTGAAGTGTCACAAGAACGGGGGGATCCGCGGGAAAGCGCCGGAGGGGCTCGAGTTGATCTCGCTCGAACGAGTGCTTCGGGGAGGTGAACGTGTCGCGCTCATCCCCGGGAATGCCAGTGCGAGTCCCATCGTCCGCCATGTCCGAGGCATCGCGTCCCCGAGGATGCCGCTCGACGGCCCGCCGTATCTTTCGAATGGCGAGATCGCTCTGATCGAACGTTGGGTCCGTGGCGGCGCGCTCGACTCGAGCGGGAACCCGTCGCCGGTCCCGGTCGGTCGCGAAGTGCGCTATCGCGGTCGGCTGACGGGGATCTGGCAGATCGACGGAATCGACGTCATCGTCGACGGAGGCACCCGCATCGACAAGAAGAAGCGACCCCGAGTGGGGGAAGAGGCTGAGGTGCGGGGGGTCATTCTGGGGGACGGGCGGATTCGCGCGACCCGGTTGCGGCGCCGCTGAAGAGCGCTCTCACCACGCGACGATCTGCCGCGCCCCTTCGACGATCCGATCGACCGAAGGAATCCGCGCCGCCTCGAGTCCCGCACGAACGGGACGACCGCCGCTTCCGACTCGAATCCGGAGAGGCGCTCGAACGAGAATTCACGGACGTGGAGTTTCGATGACTCGAGGCCGTCGGAGAACGACTCGAGGCCGTCGGAGAACGCGTGCAAACTCTGTGCTTCGTCGAATCCGTCGAATCGTGCCTGGAGCGAGCCGCGTTCGGGCAGATCCGCCCGCTCGAGCTCCTTGATCAGTGCGCGGGCGACCTTCCGCCGCTCGCGGATGAACCGCTCCCTCGCCTTCACGATCTTCCCGGCCAGTTCGGCGGGCACCGGGGAGTGCCAATCGATCCAGATCACCTCATCACGGTCGAACTTCTCGCGTTTTCCCGAAAGGGTGAGGACGTGCACGAATCCGTCCGCCTCGCCGATCCACTCGCCCGAGACGGTGCGGCCATCGAGGTGGAACTCCGCGGCCACGGCGGCGGAGGTGCTCAGGGCCACCACACAGATCGTCGCGCAAGAGATCGCAAGTCGTCGCATCGGAGCTCCTCGATCGATCCTCGGAACCGTCCCCCCCCGCGCAACCGATCGTACCCGTCGGGGGTTCCGGGTGAATCGAAAGCTCCGGCGGCAGCGGAACGAAGAACTCCGCCAGTGCCGGCTCGGCGCCGGCCACCGGAGCAGTCCCCCAATACATTCGGCACTTTTTCGCGCGAGAACTCGCCACTTCGGGTCAACCGTCTCAGTAGTGGACGGTGGGCGCGGGTTTTCCGGGGCAGTGCTCCCCATGATCTGGACGCGAACAAGATCAGCTGACGTCGCCGAGCACTCGTAGGGCGCAATTCGACATTCGGGTCGGCGGCATCACCCAAGTCAGCTCGGCTCAGACACCGTCGAGCGATCAGTTCAAGAGAGGGTCACATACCGTGCAGGATTGGGCTCGGTTCACCTCCATTCGTTTTGCCCGTGCGGACTTCTTGGCCGCGTCGAGTTCGCCGGGAATCTCGTCGCCCGTACCGAAGTACATCTCATCCGGGGTCTGACCTTTGAACGCAGAGTGCGGCAGGACCCCGTTGTGATCGGCGACGTAAAACCTCACGAGGTTCTCGACGGCGGTCACGGTGTCGAGTGTGTTGAGGAACAACCACTGGTGCTTGATGGATCGAAACCAGGACTCGATCAGCGAGTTCGAGAACGATCTCCGACATGTATCGGCGCTCTTCCTCGCTCACGCGAACTAGGCCCCAGTCATCGATGACGAAGACATCGGTCCTCGCGATCTTTGCCAGCAACCTGACGTAGGTGCCGTCGGCGC
>JAQBGV010000090.1:0-5727 GCA_032128395.1 Planctomycetota bacterium
CCGCACGGGTTCGTGGCGTCCACGCAGTAGTTGCCCGCATCGCCCGGGACCACCGCGGGGAGCGTGAGCTGGAGTCCGGTCGCCCCGGAGATCGGAACCCCGTCCTTCGACCACTGGTAGGTCGGTGGCGGGCTCCCCGTCACGTGGGCGGTGAGAACCACGGTGTCCCCCTCGCACGGGGAAGCAACGGAGATCGGAATTGTCTCGGTCGGGGGAGAATCCACGGTGACGAGCCCGGGGATCGACGTCGCATTCCCGCAGACGTTCGTCGCGACGAGGCGGTACTCGCCGACGTCCGTGAGCGAAACGCTCGCGACCGAGTAGGTCGCCGCCGTCGCGCCCGCGATCGGCAGACCGTCGAGCGTCCACTGAAGGCTCGGGGTCGGGTCTCCGAGCGCGGTCGAGGTCAGCACCAATGGATCTCCGAGGCAGAGCGCTGCGCCGGAAGGATCGAGAGTGATCGTAGGCGCAGCAAGGACAGCCAGAATAGCGTCGGCGCTCGTCGCGCTTCCGCACGCGTTCGTCGCCTCGACCGAGTATGCGCCAGCGTCAGCGGGTGAGACGCCGTTCAGGGTGAGGCTGTTCGCCGTTGCGCCGGTGATCGCCACCCCGTTCCGGCGCCACTGGTAGCTCGGCGCAGGGTCTCCACTCGCAGTCACCGAGAAGCTCGCAGAGCCTCCCGGACACACCGTTTGTGAAGTCGGTTCCGTGGAGATCGCGGGCGGCTCGAAGACCTCGACGAACGCCCCCGCACTCTCCAGCGTGCCGCAACCATTCGAAACCTCGACCGAGTACGTCCCTTCGTCACCGGCGACTACCGACGGGATCGACAGGCCCGCACCGTTCTCTCCGGCGAGCGGGGCCCCGTTTCGCAGCCACTGGTACGAGAGCGGGCTCGCTCCCGTCGCGCCGACGCCGAGCAGCACGCCGTCCCCGGGGCAGAAGCTCCCGCCGACCGGGTCGGGGGAGATCGCGGGGAGTGCGAGCACGGTCAGGAGAGCAGCGCCGCTCGTGACGGTTCCGCCGTCATTGGTGACCTCGACGTCGTAGAGACCGCCATCGCCGAGTCCCACCGGATCGATGTCGAGTGTCCCGTCGGTCGCCCCTGCGATCGGCGCCCCCTCGAGGCGCCACTGGAACTGGAACGGCCCGGTACCGATGACGCCGACCGTGAAGCTCGCGATCGTTCCCTCGCAGACCTGCTGCGAAACCGGGTCCTGTGAGATCTCGGGGAGATTCTGCGGGATCGTGATGATCGCATCGGGGGCGACGATCGGCTCGACGTTGCCGGCCCTGTCCCGCGCGACGAGGAAGAATTCGTATGTCACGCCGGGATCACCGACGTACTCGAAAGTCGTTGCGGTGGTCCCGAGAAGGAGAGGCTCGAGGGTTCCGCCACCCGGGCCAGCGAACAAAGTCGTCGTGCCCGGGGAGCTGCCCTGGGTCCGGGCGTACAGGTCGAAGTCCTTCAGTCCAGAACCATCGATGCCATCTTGGCCCGACCAGTCGAGGAGCACCCGTTCGTCGAGAGCGTCGAGTCCGGCGATCAGCTCGCTCGATGGAGCGGAGGGATCGATGGTGTTCGACACGGGGTCGAGTGGGATCGGTGTGTTGTTGTCGAAGATGATGTCTCCGCCGTTCGGGACATCGACCGGCGGCGAGCCAGCGAGGCTCACGTTCACCTGCACGTCGAAGCTCACGGCCCCTGTCCCCGTCCCGGTTCCTAGAGAGGGAGGGAGGAAGCCAAGGGTGGAGCTCCGCGGAGGGAGCCCTGTCGCGGGATCGATGCTCTGGAACGTCCAGAAGACTTGGGCGAGTTGGGCATCCACACCCGCGGTCACCTGTACGAACACTTCCTGTTCCTCGAGCTCGAGAGTGGTTTGATAGAAGATCCGGTTCGACGGTACCGAGTAGAAGATCCCATTCAGGGCGAATGGCCCGATCCGGACGCTCGCAGGATTGAAGTTCGCATCGAGGGGGTCGATCACCGTGACCCGAGACGCCGGGGCGCCGAACACCGGGTCGACGATGTTTTCGAAGTGGATCACGTACGCGATCGGTGTCTTGAGACCCAACCAGCCGGACTCATCGACGCCGTTCGGCTCGTCCTTGTCATTCGGATCGATCGCCGACCGAATCTCCACTTCCTCGCACGAACCCGCATCCCAGAGGAGCTCGCTCGACGCTTCGAGGGCGACGAGGAGTTCATCCGAAGGGAGACTCCCGAACGCGGTTCCCGACGGGGAGGCCTCGAACGCGGCGAGCAGGTCGGCGAGGGAGCCGACGAGTGCCGTCTCGGGGCAGAGCTCCGCTCCGGCGCCGGGGGACGGGGGCACTCCGACCGCGATGAGATCCTCGGGGTCGAGTAGCCCGACGGTGACGAGGTCTGCGAACCACGCATCGCGCCAGAGGATCGGATCCTCGAGCAGCGGCTGCAGCGCGGTGAAGTCTTCGCTCGGGATCTGCTCGGGATTCTCGATCAGCGCGAGGCGGAGGGCCTCGGCGTGATCGCTCTGGAGTTGGATCCACTCGGCGCGGTCGAGGAGTGCCGCCCCCCGTTGCGCGATGAAGGTCCCAGGATCTCCCTCGAGTTGGTAGGTCGTCGAGAGAGTGACCTCCGCGCCGGGGGGGAGCGAGCGCACGAGTGCGGTCGAGAGGAGCACGGTGCCTTCATCGAACGAGAGCGAGAAGGGGGCGTCGGTATCGAGCTGGACGATACTCCGCGTGTCGACGACCGGTGTGCGTTCACTGATCGACACGTAGGGCGCGTCGACGTTTCCGAGATTGAGCACTCTCGCCTCGACTGTCGCGAACCCACCGGCTCGGAACGAGGGGGGCTCTTCGAAGTCGATCGTCAGGACCGGCGGGATGAGCGGCTCGATCGTCACGAGGCCCGCGCCCGTGGCGGTACTCAGGTCGAGGTTCGTCGCCACCAGGTCGTACGGTCCGAGTGGTGGGCTCGCCAGCTCGAACTCGGCCTTCAAGCGGCAGCCGTCGATGCGGTCGAGCTTCCGCGGAGTGAGTATTGTCCCTGTTGAATTCTCGAGTTGCACCGTGACTCCGGGGTCGAAGTTCGCACCGAAGATGTCGAGTGTCACGCGCCCGACATCGCCTACGCTTTCGGGCGTGGCGGACTCCACCACCAGCGGCAGCAGGCGGGCCCGCACCTCGAAGGTCGGATCGGTCACGGTGCCGAAGGTCCGGACCAACACGTAGAGATCGCCCCCGGGGATGTCGGGGAGTCGGACGACCTGGTGCGGCGTGCCGGGGGCGTCGCCGGTCGCGTCGAACAGGTCGTCGGTCGGCAGGTCACCGAGGCGAATCAAGAGCTCCGTGAACGCTCCGGGGGAAGCGTGCGTCAACTCGACCTCGATCGTTTCCCCCGCGGGGAGCCCGGCGACCTGGTAGGCGCGGAATTCCCCGGCCGTCATCTGGTCGATCTGTCCCGCGGGGGGATCCCCCGGGAGCTCGGCCGTCAGCAGCGTCGGGAACGCTTCGACGGTACCCAGAGAACCGCCGAGGTTGTTCTCCTCATCGATCTCGGGGATCTGCCCGCCACTGTCGGCACGCACCACGATGTGACGCGGACCGAGGAGTGGCGGGTACACGAAGTTTCCCGTGCGGGGGACGACCTGAGCGGGCACGACGGTGACGCTCTCGCCGACGCTCTCGCCGAGCAGCACGTCATCGGGGCTCCACGTGTCGTCGATCGAGAGGAACACCGCGTCGCTCCATACCCCCGAGACAGTCGCGACGGTGCCGCCGAGGTCCTGGTTCTCGAGAGTCCACTGGAAGGTTGCAGGGAGGCCGATCGTGGCCGAACCGGGTTCGACCACCGCATCGACGATCAGATCTCCGGGATCCGGGAGCGTCAGTTCGAGTGCGCCGACCGCACGAAGGTCGTTGTTCCCCTCATCGGTCTCCGGCATCACGCCCGACGAATCGGTCTTCACGAACACGAAACGGGTCCCCGCTTCACTGAGCGGAGGGGTGACCACGAGCGTCTGTCCGTAGTTTCCGCCTGCGAGCAGTCCACCCCCGTGACCGATGGCTCCGAGGTGCAGGTCCCCCGCATCGAGGACCGGATCGACGGAGAGATACACCGAGTCGATCCACGAGGTGGGGAGCGGCTCCCCGGGGCCATCGTTCACGACCGTCCAGTCGATCGTTAATGGCTGGCCGGAGACTCCGGTCGACGGTGCGGTCACAGTCGCGACCCTCAGGTTTGCGAGTGGGAGCGCTTGGATGTCGATGCTCGTCGCGGAGACCCCGATGTTGTTCGCTTCGTCTTCCTCGAAGACTTGCGCGGACGAGTCGGTGTTCACGATGACGAAGTGCCGCCCCGAGAGGTCTGTGGGGATCGCGAATGAACCGCTGGCGCTATAGGTCCCGAGTGGGGCGAGAGCCCCTGCGCGCACCCGCGAGCCGATGAACCGATCGCCTCCATCGAGGGTCGTATCGGTGGAGAGGTACACCCGGTCGGTCCACTGCGCGACGTTCGTCGGTGTGGTCCCGCTGTTCTGTACTCCGAAGGTGACCTGCAAGAGGTCCCCCGCGGTCGCGCTCGCTGGGGTGAAGAACGGGGGGACCTGAATCTCGAGGTCGGAGAGGTCCGCGGTCACCACGAACGGAGCGTTGACCACGTTGTCCGCCTCCCCCGGCGCCTGTTCGAACACGACGTTCGAGACATCGGTCCGGAACACGAGCGAGTAGGTGCTCGCCGAGACCGGCGGAATCGCCGCGACCGCCGACGCGATGTACGAAGCACCGGCTGCGAGGACCCCGACGTGTCCGACCGAGGCGAGAGCGAGGTCCACTCCCGGCCCGACGATCCGGACCCGGTCGCTCCACGCGGAGACCGCGGTCTCCCGCGTTCCCGAGTTCGTCACGCGCCAGCGCAAGGTGATCGGCTGGCCGACGAAGCCGCTCGTCGCGAGCGGGGTCGCGTCGAAGTTCACCGCGGGGATCAGATTCGTCGGGTCGAAGGTGACGTTCACCGCGATCTGTGCCGTGTCGAGGAGCGGGTCATCGCTCCCCTCGTAGAGACCGTTTCCGACGTTGAGATCGACGTGAAGGGTGTACGCCCCCTCCGGCAGATCGGTCGGTACGATGAACGTCCGGTTCCCGAGATAGGAAGCGACGAGCACATCGCCGGTCCCGGGTTCGATGAGGGTGGTCTGAGAACGCTGGGCGAGAATCCGATCGCCGCCGGGCGCACCGACGAGCCGGACCCGGTCGACCCAGCTCTGGAAGACGTTCACGACCAGAGGGCTCGCGATCGACCCGTTCCACGTCACCGTGGCGGGATGCCCGGGGGTCCATTGGGTGGTGGTTCCGAGAGCGTCGATCGAGGCGGTGATGTCGGCACCGGGGAGCTGGATCACGTTCACCGTGCCGAGTTGGAACAAGTTGTTCTCACCGCCGGTGTCGGCCTCGCTCACCTGGGCGAGGGCATCGACGACGAGCTTCAGGTTCCAGGTGCCAGTGAGAACGACCGGGAGAGTGCCGGTCACCGGGCGGGAGCCGTCGACGGCTCCCCCGGCGAGCGGGGCACCACTTCGCGTGTTCTGTCCGAGGAAGAGATCCCCCGGGGAGATCGAGGGAGCGGTGTCCTGCGAGAGGTAGACCCGGTCGGTCCAGGTCCCCGAGTCGGTCGGCCCCGCCCCTGCGTTCGCGATCACGACATCGACCGTGAACGGCTGCCCCGATCCCGCGATCAACGTGAGC
>JAQBGV010000091.1:0-7779 GCA_032128395.1 Planctomycetota bacterium
CGAAGCCGGCCCCGGGGAACGGCTCGGTGACCGCGGTGGTGCTCCCGATCGCGCCATCCGGGATGAACAGCTGCGGGTGGTCGAAGGGGGCCATCTCCATCCGGACCCGCTCGTCGGTCAGCGCGCCGAGGAGCGCGCGCAGCGCCAACTTCTTCGAGGGGTCGTTGGTGAGGAACGGCAGGGGCAACATCACGGGTGACATGGTATCGACGTTGAGGTTCGCGAAGTTGCCACCCCGGGCGTAGAAGTCGATCACTTGCTCGAGTGTCCCGTAACTGCCGTTGTGGAAGTACGGACCGGTCAGCTCGGTATTTCGTAGGGACGGGGTCTTGAACGCACCCGCGTTGGCGATCTCCTCGAACGGCAGCGGCGCCGGGTTGAGGATCTGGGAGTTCTCGAACGGGATGGAATCCGGCCCGAAGAGCTGCACCCAACCGGCGACGGAGATCGGGTTCCCGAATTGGTCGGTGCCGCCGCGGCCGATGTCTTCGGTCGTCGGGCGCAATCCGAGGTTGTAGAAACCACCGTCGTACACCGCCAGCAAGAAGTCCTTCATCGGCATTCGCTCGAGGAGCGGCTCGAGTGCAGAGGCCTCCGGCTCGAGCACCACGGTCAGTTTCGAGGCGTTCGCGCTGGTGAAGATGCTGGTCGCGTGGCAGAGCATGCAGTTCACCCGCGTGAGCACGTCCATCCCCTGGAATTCCAAGGGAGTCAGGGCGGTGAGATCGCCCTCCTGGAACTTGTCGAAGGGGGAGTCGTCGGAGACGAGCGTACTCTCGTAGACCAGGATCGCGAGCCCCCAGAAGAGCGTGAAGTTCGCCTCCATCATCGAGTACTCGTTCGTGCCGAGCGGGGTGCCGGTCCCGATCTCGGTCAGGGTCGGATCGAAGATCCGGTCGCTCGACCACCACTCGTCCTGGAAGGCATCCTGGATCATCTGGACGTACGTGACGTTCAGGCCGAAGCCGTCGAAGTCAACGACCGGTCCGAGGACGCTGTCATTCGCATGCACTTGCTGGAACTGCAGCGGTTCGAGGTTGAGAAGTTTCTTCGCGACCTTGAAGAAGTCACGGCCGTGGGCCGACATTTCAGTGCCGCTCACAACGGGGCCGACGGCCTGGGAAGCGAGACTCGCACGATCGATGAGGACCTGCACCGGCACCACCGTCGTGTCGGGCTCGACGTGGAGCACCGTCGCGGTCGTGTCACGGAACCCATCGATGTTCCGACCGTTGAACCAGAAGTTCGCCCGGCCGTCCCAGAAGCTGTCGAGGTTGTAGATCGCGTTGATGACTGTCGGGGCATTCCGCCCGGTGGCTTGGCGCACGTTCAGCCCGGCGACCGAGAAAGTCAGATCGGGATCGATCGTGCGATCGTCCTCTTCACTCCCCGGGATGATGTCGATGAAGGTGGCCAGGTGCACTCCCTGGTCGCCAGAGGCGTCATCGCTGTCGAAGATCAAGGCCGAATTCTGGTCCGCGACATCGGCGATCCGGTGGAACGGGAAGTCGGCGAGGGTGTACCGATAGTTCGGTCCTCCCACTTGGAAGGTCCCGTCGGGACCGGGGTTGAGCTGGTTCCGTGACCGGTTGTCCGCCCCCGCGTGATAGTGACAGGTGGCGCAGGCGACCAAACCATCGCTGCCCGCCTGCATATCCCAGAAGAACGCCTTGCCGAGGCGGGTCGCCGCGGCCATGTCCTTGACGTAGTCGAACAGCCCGGAGGGCATCGGCGGGGGCAAGAGCTTCAGCGACGGGGGCGGCTCGAGCGGCGGCTCGAGCGGCGGGGGAACGACCTGCACCTGGCAGCCATCGCCCTGCCCGGTGACCGTTGCGATCACCCCGTGGATGGAGTAGAGGTGAAACGAAGCCGGGACTCCGAAATCGAAGAACGCGGTCGTCACCCCGGGGAGGGTGACGATCAGGACCGAGTCCCGCCGAATTTCGATGAAGTCGTACGCTTCCCCATTCGTCCAGGAGAGCTGGACATCCTGGGCCACCACGACGCAGCTCACATTCGTCGGCGCTAGCTGAGCCTCCGCCGTCGAAAAGAAGGACAGCAGCAAGCCTGCCGTCAGGAGGGCGAGCGGTAGCCCGCGGGGTACACACCTGGACACGACACACCTCCTCCGATGGATCCCGGACGACGGGCACGGCTCGATCCGGTCGGGCCGGTCCCACCTCGTCGCTCGGCGTTAGCTCACACGGTGCTGCTGGACCTCCAGGACGCGGGGTTTCCGCGCGCGGCACCGCCGTAAGTCAATACAAACACAGGATATCGCTTGCCTTTCCCCCGCAGGTCGGGAGATGCCATCTTTGACAGGACCGGACGAATCGGTCATATCGACAGGTTGCAGACGACACAAGGCTTCACTAACAATTAGCTCACGAACCCGGAGTGATCATAGCGCCAGACGGTTTGTTTGCAACATTGTTAGTCGTCGTGAACGAAGAGACCTGGCCGCTCGTCCCATTGTGCATCCCCGTTCCGCGGCTATCTTGAGGGATGGGAGGGAGCCGTCTGAGGAGGGCGGTCCGTGCGAAGCGATATCATCGCTGGGATGGTGCATCCCATCCATCGGGGGGCGCCGGTCGGTCCCGATTCAGCACTCTCGAAAGCAGAACTCTCGGCGACGCTGACCCTTCTCATCCAGTCGGGCATGCCGGTCATCCGCGCCACGGCGAACTGCCGCCAAGGCACCTCGAGGAGCACTCTGATGATCCGTGGACTCCTGCCGGCGATCGTCCTCTCGATCGGGCTCCTGCTGCCGGCGGGGGTCGAGGGAGCAGATCTGCCGGGATTCATCCGCGGTGACTGTAACGCCGATGGCTCCTCGAACATCAGCGACCCGATATTCCTGCTCGAGGTACTCTTCGGAGCTGGAACTCCCTCCCCCTGCGAGGATGCCTGCGATGTGAGCGACGATGGGGCGCTCGATCTTGCCGACGCAATCCTGATGCTCGGCCACGTTTTCACGGGCTCCCCCGCCGTCTACCCCGCACCGGTGCAATGCGGATCCGACCCGACCGATGATGGACTCACTTGCGAGCTCGGAACCTGTGCGGTCGGCGTCCTGATCGGGGAACGCTCCTTCACTCTCGAGACCGCCCGCCAGGGGCTCCCCTACTCCGGGGACCTACCCGTCGACGAGCAACAAGAAGTCACCTGGCAAGAGGGTTTCTCTTCCGGGGTGATTCAAGCTCGAGTGCCATTCGTCGAGTACGGCTTTCCCCTCGATTCCACGCTTCCGGGGGATCTTTCCCTCGATGCCACATCGGGACTGATCACGGGCACTTCGATTCCTCCCGGGCTCCACTCCTTCTCGGTCTGGGCGAGGGACGCAGCCGACGAATACACCCTGATCCACATCGACCTCCCTTCCTTCGGCGCGGACGAGACGGAATTCGCCCCAGGGCAGCCTCTCGACTCGGGAGGCGCGTACCTCGTCGCGCTCCTCGAGACGTCGTTCCTCTACACCCACCCACTGCCGTGGCCGACCCCGTACCCACTCTATTTCTGCAACAGCGTCCAGCCCCCCGCCGCCACCTTCGATGAGGTCAAGGCCCTGCGAATCTTCTACCCCCTCACTGCGAACTTCCGGACGCCGCTCCTCGTGTTCCATCACGGGACCGGATACGACTGGACCTCGTACCAGCAGCTTCTCATCCATCTCGCCTCGCACGGGATCACCTGCGTCTCCGTGAACGACCAGTACCCGTATTTTCCTCCCTTCACCGACTACTACTGCTGGGGCGGACACGACGAGTCGGCGCGAGTGATGCTCGCGGTGCGCGAGCTCGTCGAGGAGTTCGACCTCGACCCCTCCCATCCACTCTTCGGAAGAGTCGACCGCAACCGCGTCTTCTACGGCGGACATTCCCGGGGGGCCGGAGCGGCGCTGGTTGCCCGTGAACTCGATCCAGATGTCCGGGGCGTGTTCTGTCTCCAGGGGACCGACGTCCGTCGGGACGCAACGGTCGGGAACACCAACCGCTGGATCCAGCTCCCGGACGTCCCCGTGCTGAGCATCACCGCCGAGCAGGACACCGATGTGATCTATCCCTTCTCCGAGCGGATCCTGGAGAGGTTCACCGGCCCGGCGACCATGGTCACGATCTACGGTGGTTGCCACGCCTACTCGACCGATGCAGCGACCACGGGGTGCGCGGAGTGCGTCTGGAACGATCAACCACCCGCGGTGGACTCCTGCCGATACATCTCCCGAAGCCTGCAGCACACCTGGACGAAGCGTTTCGCGACCGCGTTCTTCCATCGATACGGCTTCGGCGACCTCTCGGTCGAGGGTCTCCTGTACGGGGACGAGTACGAGGGGTCACCTTTCGTCGGAGTCACCTCACGTCGGAATCTCTCCGGAGTGATTCCGGTCGCCGATTTCGAGGATTTCCCGATGGCGAATCGCGGCGGACTGATCACGGCGACCGGAACCCTGCTCTTCATCAAGGGCCCCTGCTACGACTGGCCGTTCCCGCTCCCGGCCCCGATCGACCCGATCACGAACCTGGTGATGATCGCGGCGCCGAACGGCGTCACTACGGTGACCATCCCGTTTCTCCAGGGTGGAGTCCCCCTCGACGTCACCGGGACGAAGAAGCTGACCTTCCGGATCAAGAATCACGACATCCACGGCGTGGCGGACAACATCGGCTACGGTCACCTGTCGCTCGACGTCCGCCTCGAGGATCACGGCGGCGGCCTAGCCCAGCTCTCGGCCGATCCCCACCTGCCCCAGATCGAGTTCCACCCCGCTCCGGAACCCGCAGTCCTCCAGGTCCCCCTCAAGTATCAGCGGTTCATCACCGTCTCGATGCCACTCGATGATTTCCTCGCCGCGAACCCGCTCCTCGACCTCGGCGAACTGAACAACCTCCGGCTGACGATCACGACGAACGGCACCGCCGCGGTCGACGTCCGCCTCGGGTTCGACGATTTCCAGTTCGAATAACGACGCGGCTCGATGCGGCGAAGTTTCTAGCCGAGAGCAGGGGGCCCCTTTCCCACCTGGGAGAGGCCCCCATATCTCCCGACCCCGATGCCGTGATCGCGAGAGGCGAAGCCGCGAGCCGCGGCGTCTCTGCGAGAGGCGAAGCCGCGAGCCGCGGTGTCTCCGCGAGAGGCGAAGCCGCGAGCCGCGGCGTCTCCGCGAGAGGCGAAGCCGCGAGCCGCGGTGTCTCCGCGAGAGGCGAAGCCGCGAGCCGCGGTGTGTCAGCGAGAGGCGAAGCCGCGAGCCGCGAGCCCTCCCCCGCAGACTGTGAACCCTCATCCGAAGCGGGGAGGTGGTTGAGGCGGGGTCGGATGTAAGGCGCGGGGTCGAGTCCGACCGCAGGCGACCCCTAATGGGGTCGTTGAGGATCGGGCTCGGCCCCGCAACGCAGCAGACGGCCCCGCATCGACCACCGTACCCCTAGGGGCAGCCTGGGTTGGGGAATGGCGCGGGCGGTGGTGGTCCGTTCGTGAAGAGGTACGCGAGCAGGTTCACCGGGTCGCCGATGTTGACCTGCCCATCCGCATCGATGTCCGCGCTCTCGAGCGGCACCGGAGTCGCCCCCATCGCGAAGAGGTACTCGAGGATCCCGACCGGGTCCGAGATGTCGATCGAGCCATCCCCGTTGATGTCGCCTCGGATGAACGGGATCGGGCAGGGCGGTGCGGTGCACTCGTCGGGGATTCCGTCCATGTCCACGTCGGAGCTCGTGCCGGTCAGGACATCGACGGAGTCGTCGATGCCGTTGCCGTTGCAGTCCACGCAGACAGTGTCCTCGACGGCCAGGTCATCGATCCCCGCCTCGACGATCGAGCCCGCGCCCAAGTCCTCGGCGATGAATCGCAGCCGGACCGTTGCGGACGGGGTAACGAAGTCCGAGACGAGCACTCGATGAGAATTCCATCCGCCACTCGTACCCGCTCCGGTCGGCCCCACGACCTCGGCCACCAGCCAGTTCGCGCCGTTGTCCCCGGAGATTTCGACCCGGAACACGTCCTCGCCCGGCGCGGACCCAGCGTCGTTCGAATACCAACGCCAGTATACGAACTCCGGATCGACCATCCCGGTGAGATCGTAGACGGGAGACATCAGGGTCGTCGCTCCGCCATCGACGTCGTTGGCGCCGACCGCTCCCCCGACGAGTCCCTGCCCGGTGACCCAACAGTTGGTCCCGGTCGCGGTGTGGTCATCTTCGGGCTGGGCTGCGGTCCCGACCGGATTGACTCGGGTCCAAATTCCGGTCGTCGCGGCGTCGCCCGCCGCACCGACCGTCCAGCCGAGGTCGCTCTCCATCGAGTCCACACTGAGTTCGATGCTCCCGACGGGCAGCGGGTAGGTCGCAGCGGGCGCGCTGCCCGGGTCGGTGACCACCGCACCGCCGAGCGGGTTCGCCGCGACGTACCAGGAGAGAGTCGCGCCGCACGGACTGATCGGGATCGTCGCCTCGTACAGGGTGCCGCCGAGTGAAACGAGCGGATGCGCGAGGAAACCGCCCGCGTTGTCGACCCACAGGGTGGGGCTCGCAGGATCGAGAACGACCCCCGCCCCGGGGGTGATCTCGACCTCGAAGGTGCCGCCGGTCGGGAGGACCTCGGTCGGGATCCCGTTCGGGTACGCAAAGGTCAGGGCCGGGTCGCCGATCTCCCAGACGAAAAGACCGCGCTGCCGATCGCTCCCGATCACCACTCCACTCGGGAAGTAGGGGAAGAGGCTCCAGAGGCCGTCGAAGTTCGCAGTATCGTCGGCGGGGTAGGTGTCGAAGTATCCCGTCTCGACGGGGTTCACCGGATCGGTCGCGTCGAAGACCCGCAACCCGCTCCGGTAGTTCGCCTCCAGGATCAGGTCGTCCTTGACGTACAGGTTGTGCCCGATCGCGGCGACTCCGTTGGTGAAATCGTTGACCAGGACCGGCGCCGCGAGATTGTTGACGTCGAAGACGAACGTCGTCGTGGGGATGCCGAGATTCCCCTCGTCGAGTTCATCGTTGAGGTAGAAGTACTGGCGATCGTCGGAGAGCCACCCCTGGTGCGAGTACTGGCCGTTCGGGTAGATCAGCTGGCTGAAGGAGACGATGTTCGACTTGTTCGTGACGTCGAGAATGTCGAGCCCCGTGAGTGTGCCCCCGCCATTGGCCCCGCCGCAGGCGAATGCAACCTGAGTCCCGGCATAGGGCCCCGTGGTGTAGGTGACCACCTGCACATCGTGCACGTAGCGGACGTTCCAACTTCCGACGAAGAGCGGGGCGGTCGGGTTCGCGAGGTCGTAGATCCGAAGACCGTTGCTCGAGCCTCCGCAGCGGTAGAGGAACCCGGATACCTCGTCGATCGCGACGTTGTGCGACGACTCCACACCCCCGGTGAGGACCGACGGAAGTTGCGCGACGTTGCCGTTGTCGATGTCCGCGAGATCGAGCACTTGAATCCCACCGCCGCACTCCGAGACGATGTAAGCGTAGTTCAGATAGGTTTTCACATCACGCCAGGTACAAGATCCTGGTCCGGGGATGTTGTCGATGACCACCGGGTTCCCGGGGACCGTGATCTCGACGATCGAGGTCCCCGTCGAGTGGCCCATCAGGGCGTACTCTCGACCGCTCGGGGCGGTGTAGCCCCAGCAATCGTTGACGAGTCCAGTGCCGCCGAGCTCTGCCACGGTCAACCAGGAGAGCATCGTCACTCCCAGGGCGTCGTATCCGCCGGGAGGCCCGAACGGCACCGATCCCGAACCCGATCCCGAACCGGGTCCCGCGCTGCGGTAGCCGGGGCCGGTGTACGGAG
>JAQBGV010000092.1:0-16702 GCA_032128395.1 Planctomycetota bacterium
GGGCTGGCTCCCAGCCCCCTCTTGCTCGCGGCAGAGCCGCTCACAATTCACCCCAACGAGGCTTGCCTTCGGCTGCGCTCGGCAGAGCCGCTCGCAATTCACGCCGACGAGGCTCGCCTTCGGCTTCGCTCGGCAGAGCCGCCTCTCGCCTGCCCCTTTCCTCGGGTCGCTCTTCTCGCGTTTGGCTTGTAGGTCGGCGCTTGCTGATTCTGTTCTGGAGCGCGCCTCCTTGCGCCTAGTGCTGGTGGCCCCCCGTCGGCACGTCGAAGCGCTCCATCAACTCGGTGGCGATGTTGGAGACCTCGACGATCGCGTTGTTCACCCGGTTGCGGAAGATGAAATACGCCACCGACATCGGGATCGCGACCGAGAGGCCCATCATCGTGGTCATCAGCGCCTTCGAAATGCCCTGTGCCAACTGCGCCGGCTTCGGCGAGGTCTTGGCCGTGGCGATCACGTCGAACGCTTCCACCATCCCGAGCACCGTCCCGAGCAGTCCGAGCATCGGCGAGATCGAGGCGATCAGCGACAGGTACCCGATCTTCTGGTGGTACCGCGCGGACTCCTGGTCTCCCGTCTCCTCCATCGCGACTTCGATGTCGTGGTAGGGACGGTCGATCCGCGGCAGCCCCGCCGCGAGCACCGACGAGAGGAAGCTCGGCTGTCCCTCGACCACCTCGAGCGCAGCGTCGTAGTCCTCCTCCTCGAAGAGACCCTCGACGTGGGCGAGCAGGTCCGGGGGGACCATCACATCACGCCTGATCTGCATCGCGAAGGTGATGACCAGGGAGAGGCCCGCGATGGAGAGTCCGAGGATGATCACCCCGACCCCTCCGGCCGACCTGATGTTGTCGAGCAATGTGCGCTTTTCCCCGATCCCGTCGCCGCCCGCCTCCTGTGCCAGGAGGGGACCGGCCACGAAGGCCAGGATCACCGCGGCGAGGAGGCCGAGTAGCACAACTCCCCGCCACTTTCGGGTCCAATTCCAGTTCATCTCGCTTCCCTCTCCGATCGAGTCGTCGTTCCCAGTAGAGCCCGTTGAACGGCCGCAGGTCGAACAGTCATGGCCGGTTCCACGCCGAACTGGGGCAGAGCTGGTTCAGTTTTTGGGTCAGGATCTCGGCTCTATCCGTCTGCCCGAGCTGCTGATAGATCCCCTTCGCGCGGAAGAGCGCCTCTGCGAAGACATCGCCGCCCGCCACCCCGACGCTCGCCGCGCGGTGGTAACGGATCGCAGCCCATTGGAGCTTCTCCCGGTCCCCGAGTGCGCCCCCTTCTTCCGCCTGGCCGTAGACGATCCAGGCCCTCGCCCGAAGCTCACCGTACCGCGGCGGGGATGTGTTCTTCTCGTTTCGCCCCTCGCCGAGGAATTCGCCGAGGGTCTCGACCGCACCGGGGAACTGTTTCTGCCCGACTTGGCACTGCGCGTAGCCGATCCGGGCCTCGAGTGCGAACCCCGGATTCGTACTCCCTTGCACGTCACGGAAGATATCGCGCGCCTCAGCGTACTTCTCCTGGGCGAGGAGAGCCTGGGCTTTCTTCAAGTTCGCCGCCTCCACCCACTTGCGCCCCATCTGGCCGCCGGTCAGGTCGCCGAGAACCTGGGTTGCCTTGGAAAAGTCACGAGCGCGGATATGAGCGTCGGAGAGCGCCAGTATCGCGTGGGGAACGTAGAAGTGTTTCGCCGGCTTCCCCGTTTGGACGTACGTTTGGAGCGCGGTGACCGCGGCCGAGAGGTGGCTCGGATCCGTGCTCGCCCACCCCGATTCCGAAAGGCCGAGCATGAACTGCGCGTTCAGCGCGTGCAGCGCGTTCAAGTCGGTCGTGGCGGCCCTGAACGCGCTCACCGCTCGACTGAACTCGCCCGCCGCGAGAGCTCCCCGCCCCCGGCTCAAGGTCGAGCTCTCCGAGGTCCAGCGAATGTCCTCGACGTCATCGGCCGGAACGTTCTGCCGACTCGAGATCCCCTCCTTGCGATAGGTCACCGACTCCCAGGTCGCCCCGGTCACCGTGACACTCTCGTACGGGTCACCGGTGGTCCGGATGATATCATCCGCGCGCAGCACTGGCGCGCCGAGCAAGAAGACGCCGAGCGGGATGGCGACGAACAAAAGGTGCGGGACCGCGCGCAGTCTTCGGCGTTGGTGAACGTTCACTCTTTGCATTCCCGTTCCAGCTGGTCGAACTTCGCTTGCTGGGCGGGGGGGGCGAATTCCCCGCCACCCTTCATGACCCGTTGGCCCTGGATCATGTCAGTGATCGTCCCGCAGCGGTCTTGAATCTTGAGGACGAGGAGGTACTGAAGGTAGCAGTTCCAGTAGTCGCGCTCGAACTTCGGGGTGAGTGCGCTCTGGCGAATCAAGGAACTGCGCCGCTGGCCGAGGATCGCGGTGGCACCCCCGAGGTCCTTTTCCGCCCGAGTCAGTCGATCGGGATCGTGATCCTTCTCGCGGAGCCCGAGATCGGCGAGGGCGCGGTGGTAGAGGAGATAGGGGGCCTCCTCGTACCGTCCGTTGTACGTGTCGTCTTCGTTCTCCTTGAGGTAGGGATCGACGCTGTCGAAAACCTCGCGGAATCGCCCCGCAGCGTTCCCCGACTTGGCGAGGGAGAGGAGGATCAGCACCCGCAGACCCGCATCGTCCCCCGCTTCTTCGCGAGCCTTCGCGAGGATCGCAGCCGCCTCCCCGGGCTTGCCCCCCTCGGCGAGAATCTCGGCGATGGTCAACTTTACCCCCGGGCCGGCCTCGTCGAACTGGGCGACGGGGTGCCGGGTGTACTCCAGCACGAGTTCCGCCGCCCGCTTCAGGTCATCGGGCGTTCCCAGCGCTTGGTATGCCTCGACAAGATCGTACAGAGCGATCGCCAGAGAGACCCCCGCGCCGAAGTCGGACCGCAGCGCATTCAGCACTGGCTCTGCCTCGCGCGGGCGCGAAACGTCGGAGGGATCGGTCGGGTTACCCCAAGCTAGCACGGAGACCCAGAGGAGGAGCGCCCCTTCTCGAAACGCGTTCTTCCCGCGAACCTCCCGCAGGAGTGGCGTCAACGCGGCGATCGCAGCGGCTCGGTCCGAAATCGCATCGTCCCAGTGGGCGTTCGCGAGTTCGAATCGCAGCGCCGCCTCTCCGGCCTCATCCCCTTCCGCACGAGCGGCATCGATCAGGGGAGAGAGTTCCGCGATGAGGGCGGGGAGTACTTCCGCGGCGCGACCTTCGGAGTCCGCCTTCCGGAAGAGGCACCGCGCAGCGCCTGCCCTCGCGCGGTAGTACTTGTCGACCCTTTCCGATTTCCCGTCGACTTCGATCGTCCGGGGTACCCCCAGGTACAGGTCGCGAGCCTTGCTGTAGCGGCTGCTTCCCTCCTCTTGTGACGCGTTCTGCAGCCGGAGGTCCACCCCGGCGCTACCCCGACTCACCTCGCCGAAGACCCCCTGAGCGAGAGTCTCGATCGAGCGCCACGCTCCGCCGTGGGTCCCCGAGAGTTCTCCCGCGAGCACGAACCAGTTCTGCGAGGCATCGGCAAGGAGCACGTCGAACTGCGGGTCCCCCTTCATCGAGAGGTACTGCAGTACGAGGGTCTGGAAGGCGAGCGCGGCGGATTCGGTGAGATCGATCGAATCGAACCCCTCTCCGATCTGGTAGAGGCTCGCCGCGACCCAGTACTCATCACCGCGGACTCCTCCCCCCGCTTCGAGGGCGAGTTGTGCGGCGCGGATCGCGTCACCGAAGCGACCCCGACTCTTGAAGCCGAGCGCTGCGCGATAGTAGAACTCCGCCGGGAGATCGGTGACCCCGATGTCGACCGCGCGGGCCAACCCTGCGGCAATATCGAGGAGGTACGACTCTGCCGCCTCCGGGTCTCCCTTCCGGAAGAGCTCGGAGTCGAACCGGGCGATCAGTTTCCGGATCCTCGTGATCCCCTCTTGGCGCACTCCACCCGCGAGGCGCGCGATCCCCTCTTCGACGTCCATCGCGACGACGAAGGCGAGGAGCTGCGGGTCCTCCGGATCCATTCGCCACGGGAAATTCGGCTGCGGGACCTCCGCGATCAGATCGAAGATCTCGACCGCTTTCTCCGGCTGCCCGGCGCGGTTCCAGGCCTCGGCCGATCCTTGCAGCGCTTGGACGCGCAACCAACGGATGAACCGCACCGA
This sequence comes from Planctomycetota bacterium, assembly GCA_032128395.1. GTDB lineage: Bacteria > Planctomycetota > UBA8108 > UBA1146 > UBA1146 > JAQBGV01. The sequence continues at coordinate 4,151 of JAQBGV010000092.1, forward strand.
TTCCTCGTCGTACGGCGGGTCCTTGACCGGCTCGACCTCGATGATCACCTCGAGCGCTTGCGCCGCTTCTTCGGAACGCCCGAGGGCCGCATAGCACTGCCCGACGATCAGCTGCGCCTCGTACTGGAATCCGAAGTTGTCCCACCGGGTATCGACGAAAGCGAGGGCGAGCCCGAGGAGCTTCTCCCACTGCTCCTTCGCCGCGGGGGTGTCGTCGGGGAGTCGCCGGGCGTAGGTCTGGATCGCCTTGAGGCGATAGTGCTCCCAGCGGTCGCGCGAGAACGCCTTGGCAGGAATCCCGGGGTTCTGGGCGACCTCGGCGTTCAAGCGAGCGATGCTGGAGTTGAGCTCGCCGAGTACCTCGACCCGGAACGCCTGGTCCGCCTCCGAGATCAATCGTGCCCGCGTGCTCGAGTCGGTCTCGTACTGCGCCTGGAAGTAGAGGGCGAGCACACCGGCCACCTTGGTGATGACCGCCTCGAGCTCCACCGACTGCGCACGTGAGTGGTTCGGGTACTTCTTGGCGAGAGCTTGGTTGGCGGCATCCGCCTCGTCGATCTCGCCATTTGCGCGCCGCAAGTCGACTTCACGGATCCACTCGAGCTCTGCACGCGAGGACGCGGCAGCATACGGGAGTCGCGAATCGATCCAGAGGGCGGCAAGGTCGGTGAACCCGAATTCGTTGACGAGGGTACCGAGAGCCGTCTTCTCCTCATCGGAGAGCTCCCCACGCCCGACCGATGCGTAGAGCCCCCCTTGCCCGAAGGCTGGGGAAGTCGGACCGAAGAGTGTTGCGCCGAGCACCGCGACCAGGGCGATCGCCGGCCGGACCGCCGGCCGGAAGCGGTGGTTCGACCGACAAGATTCACGGCGGTCATCCATCGCGCGCTGCTCCATCGACCTACGCTCCATCGACCAACAATGCATCGGACTGTCTAGACTCCTTGGGACGTTCGCGACGTCCCCCCCGGCGATCGAGCGGCGATCGCCGAGAGGGACGTCCGGGGCAGGTCGGACAAGACTACAGCTCTCCCGCGACCCCGATCGGGGCCGCGGATGGCCGTCAATTGAAGCGCTTCGTCTCCTCGTCGCGAATCACCGTGATCTTGGCGCTGATCAGGACGAAGAGATTCGACTGCATCTGGGCTTGGCCCTTCCTCCCGAGGAGGAAGTCCATCATCGGAAGGCGCGAGAGGGCGGGGATCCCCCACCTTCGAGTCCTGCGAGATGGTCCGCTTCAGGCCCCCGACGAGCACGGTCCCCCCGTCGGGGATCGTCACGGTCGTCTTGATGTTCGTCACCGACAGCACCGGGAACTCGACGTTCAGGGTGGTCAGTCCGAGGGTCAGAGTCTTGAATCGGGAGGGGAGCTGCACCGCGAGAGTCGGCTCGATCTCGAGGATCACATACTTGCGATCGAAGCTGACGGTCGGGCGTACCTGCAGGATCGATCCCGAGTTCAGGATTCCGATCACGGGGTTGATCACGGGGACCACCCCGGTCTGGTTGACTTCCGCGTCCTTGATGTACGCGGACTGGTCGATCACCAGCGAGTGCGAAGTCTGGGTGTTGAACGCAGTGACTCGGGGAGCGTCGAGTTTCTTGAACTCCTGAGTCTTCTGGTTCGCCTCGAGGATAGCCTCCAGGATAAAGGTATCGAGAACGTTGTACTGAAGCGCGAACCCACCACGATCCGAGATCTCGAAGGGCGCGACCGACGATCCCAAAGGCAGTGAGAACGCGTTGTAGACCGCGGCGCGGACGTCGGTCTGCTGCTGCGCATCCACGAACTCGAAACCGGTGCTGATCTGCGTGCCGACTCCGTCGATATCCGAGATCGGGTTCGGCAGGTTGGAGTTGAACGGGTTTCCGTAGTCGATGCCGATCGAGTACAGGAAGTTGTCCTGCAGATCGATGAACCGGCTCTCGACGGTGACCATCACCCCGGTGGACTTGCGGAGCGCTTGGAGGAGCTGCTGGATCTTCTGGTGGTTCTCGAGGGTGGTCCGACAGACCAGCTTGCCCCCCTGCTGCGCGATGCTCTCCCCCTCGGGGGCACCGTCTTCGCCGTAGATCGCGTTCTCTACCAGCTCGAGCAGAATGTCCGGATCGACCGTCGTCTTGCCGCCATCTCCCTCATCGCTGAGATTCAGCAGACCGCCGCTGCCGCCCCCGTCATCGCTCCCCGAGTCGAGGGCGAGCTTCGGCGCAGGGAAATCGGGGTGGTCTTTCGTCAGGTCGGAGACCTCGTAGAACTCGAGGAAGACATCGGCGGCGATCGAGTCGGTCGGGCCGATCAGCACCGCGCCACTCTGGATGAGGTACCCGAATGGCGGGTCCATTCCCTCGAGCACGAGGTTGAGGATGTTCTCGAGTGGGAGGTCGTTGACCGGAGCGAGACGCACGGTGCTCCCGGCCTCTTCGATCTGGTCACGCGCTTGCCGGTTGAGCACGAAGTTGATCCCAGAGATCTGCTGAAGGAACGAGATCACCTCGTCGAGCGGCTGATCGGGGAACTCGACAGAGAACCGCTGACGCAGTTTCGCGCGGATGTCCTTGGTCTGTTGGGTCTCGGTTGCGAGCACACGGGCGTCGATCGAGACGGTCTTCCGGCTGATCCGGTTCCACTGCTCGTCACTCGGGAAGTTGAAGATATTGGTGTACGGGATCTCCGACTCGAGCTGGGAGAGGAAGGTACGATCCCACTCCTCGCGGGTGCGGTCCGAGATGTCAGTGACTTCCTTGAGGTGGCGCATCTCGACCGCTTGGCGGCGGATCTGCCGCACCCCTTGGCGCGAGGGATCGAGTTCGAGAATCTGATCGGCGAGCCCCACCACCGCCTCGAACTCGCTGTTGCCGTAGAGCCGGCGCATGCGGCGCTGCATCTCGGAGATCCGGTTCTCGACGTACTCGAGGGATCGGGTCGATTCTGCTTGTGCGTTCTCGCGGACCCGCAGTTCGCGCTCGCGGCGGACCCGTGTGTCCATCTCGTGCTGCAGCCGCATCGCCTCTTCCTTGCTCCCCTCGGCGCGAGCGCGGAGGTCGGAGAGGTCGACGTTGAACGGGAACCAGCGGATCCGCTCGAGGACCTGTTCGAGGGCGCGAATCGCGCCCGAGTATTCCTCGTCGTCCATGTCACGCCTGGCGCCGACGTAGAGGCGCTCGAGCTCGACCAGATCCTGCTGGAGTCGGACGTTCTGGCGATCCACCTCGCTGCGGAGCAACTCGCGGATCTCTCCGGAGCGTTCACCGAGGATCAGGAGCACCGTCTCGAGGAGCTCGCGTGCCGGTTCGTTCTGCGGATCGAGGCGAAGAGCCTCTTGCAGACGATCCTCTGCCTCGGGGTAGCGCAGCTCGCTCATCAGGCGCTCCGCCGCCGCGGCGGCCGCTCGTGATGCCGCACGCCGCTCCTGGGCCTCGATCGTGGGTCGCGGATCGCATCGTCCGGATCCTGCTGCGGCGCTCCCGCCGCCGCGGGCTCGAAGCCCACCGCGGGGACCGCCGGCGCATCCGCCGGGACCGCTCGGCCAGTGCCCGCGCAGCCGATCGCGACCATGCAGGCTGCGATGACCGCGACGCGAGCAGTCGTTCCGTGGATCCGTCGATTCGCAACGAACTTCATACCCGACTCCTCTGGCCCCGGGCCCACCCCCGCAGCGAAGCGGTGAGCAGTGTCCGAGATCTTCCCCGCTAGGACCGGTTTCATCCGAAAGCGCCCGCGGCATCGCATCGACTCGCCCGCCGGTCGCATCCGCTCCACTGTGCCGCGCCGCCATGCCGCGCCGCTCCGCCATGCCGCGAGCGCTCCCATTGAAGTGAGCCTCGAGGGAGGAGTGCCTCCCCGGCCGTCGATCGTGCCGGGAACGCGTCACCGCACCGTCACGGTTCGCCCTCGGCGGCACGGAGCTAACGACGCTTTCCTGCGCAGCTTGCGATCAATCGTCGCCGCCGAAGAGCCCCCCACCGCCACCGGTCGGCTTCTCGACTTCGCCGACCACGGTGGGAGGAGGGGTCTCGTTCGGTTGCTGTTCCTGTCCCGCCTGCTCGTCCTTGCCGGTGCACGCAGGATCTTCCGATTCCCACGCCGGCGGGTCGAGTGGCAGCGGCTTGATCCCCTTCTGAAGGGTGAGCACATCGCCGCGCGCGTCCCCCTTGAGCTTCACTCCCGCTGGGTTCAGGTCCATCCGGATCAGGTGGAGGGAGTACTGGCTCCCGAAGAGCTTCTCCGGGCTTCCCTCGGTGGCGGTCCTGGTATTCCGATCGGTCTTCATCAGGTCCCAGTCCCAAAAGTGCAGCACCACCGTCGCCCGGCCGGGTTCGACCTTGTCGCCGACCACGCCACCCGGCTGCAAGGCAGTGACCTCCCACGATTGGTCGAAGGGGTACAGCATCGGCTCGCTCGGATCCGAGGTGGTCGTCTTCACCTTGCTGCTCTCGCCCGAGAAATTCATGTCGTTCTTGCTGCTCGCTCGGGTGAGGAGGCGGTACGAGTAGCTCTCCCCGGGGCGGAGACCCTGCTCCGCGTCGATCTCGTAAGAGCTCCCCCCCTCGCCCGTACCAACCGGTCCGACCTCTTCCCACTCGCCGTCCCCGAGTTGGTGCTCGAGAACCTCCGCGATGATCTTCGCGTTCTCAGGGTTGCCGCGGAACCCGGTCACTCGGTGGAGGGTCCGATGCGGATCGCCCGGCACACGCACGACTTCGACCCGACACACCTTGCCGGAGAGCAAGACGGGTGGACTCCTGTCCGCGATGATCTTGAAGGTGTACGTCGCCGGCCGGCGGTAGAAGCTCCACTCGGGGAATCGCCCCGGGCTCTCGACCCGGAACTTTTCCCGGAGAGCGTCATCGAGCGCCTCCGGGTCGCCGAGATCGACTCCCGTCTGCTGCGACGTCGTCAGGTCGATGTCATCCCGGTAGCCCTCGATCTCCTTCGCGAATACGGAGCCCGGGTCCTCACCAAAAAATGTCCAGATGATTCCGCCCAGGATGATCAGCACCGCGATCGCGATCGCGACCTTGTCGATTTTCTGCTGCACCGCATCTCCTTCCGCCCCCGCACTGGCTCTCGCAGAGAAAACCACCCGGAGGGGAATTCGACTCCCCATTCTCCGAGCAGGACAACTCCCCCTCCAGACGCCGTCGACCTGACTCCGACAATCCGCCTCGGTCGATCCGGCCAAGGAGGATCACTCCTTGGGGGGGATCCCCGCCACCGTTGGGCTCCAGGTCAGCACGTTGAACGTGAGTCTTACGACGACCTGCGGCTCATCTCCGACCGCCGAGTCCTTCACCTGCACCACGTCCGGGATCAGTTTCCTCGGGTCCTTGCCCACCACCATGCTCGCGAGTTCGAGGGTGAGATCCGGGTGACCGAGGACCCGCGTGAGAAGTTCTGTCAGCAGCTTCGGGGCGAGCTTCGCCTTCAGGGTGACCTGATCGAGCTTGAAGTTCGGACGCGGATCATCCTTGTTCTGGGATTCCCTCTGCCGACCGGGTTGAGTCAGATACTCGAGGACGGTCCCCTCCGCGTCGATGATCTCGCTGATGAGGAGTTTCTGCACGCGCCACGACTTCTCGTAGTCGGCGAGCGTGAGGTCCTTTTCGTCGAGATTCTCGATCGTTTTGAACGGAAGCTCGACATCGTCGGGAAGCTTCGCCACCAAACGGTAGCGCTCGCCCAAAGTCCGGAAGTCGTCCTTGTAGCCAGCCTCCCAGAGCGCCTTGTTCTGCGAGATCGAACCGGAGAGGCGCTTCTCCCGGTCCTCGTGGAACCGTCGCGCACTGTCGACGTTGCTCTGCCACTCCTCGATGAAAACCCGCTTCTTGTCGCTGAGGGCGCGAGTCGGGAGCTCCGCGGGCTCCATCTTCGCGTACTTCTTCATCTTCGCGACTTCCTTCTGCAGCTTGGCAGAAGCGGTGCTGTACTCCGAAATCTTTGGGTAGACGACGAGGGCGAGGGCGGCGACGAAACCCAAGAGGAGACCCCCGAGCACCGACCAGAAGACCTTCTCGCTCATGCGCGTGCGCCTCTCCTACTTGTTCGCAAGGGCCGGGGGGGACCAGAGGGGTATGGTCCAACTCACATCGAAACCGAAGAAGGTCTCGTCCTGGCTGAGGACGATCAGGTCATCGCTCCCCTTCTTCTTCTCCTTCAGATCCCGGTGCTCGATGTAGATGCGAGTGGGAGGCTCGTTGTGGATCTTCACCGTCACTACGTCGCTTGCGGACAATTCGCCGTATCGTGCCCGCAGCTCCTCTTCGACCCGCTGTCGAATCCGCTCCTGGACCGCGATGGTGTTCTCCTGCTCAGTCCCGATCCGGTACCGAACCCCACTGACCTGGACCCGGTAGGCGGGGGTGACGGTCTGGTTCTTATCGGGCTTCTCGACCACTCGCCCCTGTTCGTCGCGCCACACCCGCTGGACCTCGAAGAGCGCGATCCACCACTTGTTGGCGTTGAGCCGCTCTTGATCCCCTTCGAGGGAAGCTTTGCCGCTGTCGATCGTCTCCTTGGTGAATTCCGGCGGGGTGACGATTTCTTGGTTCCCGATCGCGGTGAAGATCTGCTGGACCATCGCCCAGGCGGCGTACGGCTCGAGGCGGTCCTCGACCGGTCCGAGCAGAGCCGTGCGCTCCTTCTGGAGAGCTGCCCTCCGATCCCCTTCGAGTTCATCGATCGTCTTCTTCGCCTGGTCGAGGTTGGCGACGACCCGGGTAGTATCGAGGGCGGCGTTCGCGTCGCGAATCTTCCGATCGTAGCTGAAGAAGAGCCATGCGATCAGGACGTACAGCGACGCGGCAGCGATCAGAACCGTTTTTTGCTTCTTCTTGAACTCGAGAGCCTCCTGCTGCTCCTGCGGCAATAGGTTGACTTCGCACACTCCGTCGCCGAGGGCTTGGATCCCGGCGCCGACGCAGCTGGCGAAGGACGGGAAGTCTTTCTGGAGGAGTCCGACGTTCGACTCGCGATTCACCCGGAGTCGGTGGAACGCCTTCGCGACGTGCACCCTGAACTTGAGGTGCTCCTGCAGGAAGTTCTTCAGTCCGAGGAGCTTGGAACCGTTCCCGAACAGGAACAGGTCCTCGAACTTCACTTCCCCCGCCTGTGACTTGTAGAAGCCGATCGAGCGGTTGATCTCGTTCACCAGGTCGCGGAGGTGCGGTTGGATCACCTGGAAGATCTTCGCCGCGTGCTCGGACTTCGCGCCGTCGATCTTGAGCTCCTCCGCCTGGTGGAAGTTGAGCTTGAACTTCTCCTGGAGGGCCTGCGTGAAATCCTTGCCCGCCCCAGCGAGGCTGCGAAACCAGAATCGATTGCCGTCGACGACCAGCAGATCGGTTTCATCCGCGCCGACATCGAGGACGACCACGGGGCGGTTCGGGCGCAGGTCGAAGGCCACGTAGTTCAGGAGTCCGATGTATCCGACCGAGATCAATTCGAGCGGGAACTCCCGGTAGTCGAGGACGAAGTCGGAGATCGCCTCGCGGCGTACCGCGAAGATCCCGACCTCCTTCTCCAGCGAGCCGTCGTTGCCCTCGGAGATGTGGTAGTCCCAGATCACTTCGTCGATCGGGAAGGGGATCTGCTGCTGCGCCTCGTAGCCGATCATCTCTTCGAGCTTTCGCGGATCGACGGGGGGAAGCTGGATGAAGCGCGAGAATGCGGAACGGCTCGGATGGACGACCGCGACGGGGCAGTCGATGTTGTTCCGGCTCGCGAAGACCCGCAGTGCGTCCTTCGCTTGACCGACCGAGTCGATGCCGGTGTCTCCGGCTTGAAAATCAACCTTGTCGACCGCGACGATCTCGAGGCTGGTCTGATCGCGATGGATCTTCACCGCCTTCAACGAGGACTTCCCTACCTCGACACTCCAGACCGTGCTGATACTCATGAAACTCCCTCTCCGGGACGCGCTCCCGGAGCCTGCGTGGCGTGAAGGCACGAAGGACCGGCGTCATCGTCGACCGAGGGCCGACCTACCCGATGCCGACCGATCCTCGATGAAGGACCTTCGATGTCGACTGATCCCCGATGTCGTGATCCCCGATGTCGCGATCCTCGAATTTGTGATCCTCGAAATTGAGATCCTCGAAATTGACAGTTCCCCGGGTCGCCACGGACTCCACGCAGGTAGCGCGGCGGCGCCCTCCTGCGACTCCCCGGGTCAGCGACGAACCGGACTCCGGAATCCAACGCCGATCCTGCGGACGCGCCGCCCGAGCGATGGCTGGGTACGGCAACCCACCCCCGCGAGATGGCGAGCGATTCTCTCCGAGACAAAATCTGATCTGATCGCGATCCTACGCGGTCGCGATTCTACAACCTGGGACTCCGCCCCGCTCGATCGGACGGAGAACCCCTCAAAGGACCGGAGTATAGGAACCTAGGACGATCTGTCAACGCCGGGAGGAAGGCGCTCATCGACCGCAGCGACGCGAATTGACAACCCTTTGATGGAGCTGACAAACGGCAAATACGCTCGCCCCCGCGATCCGGCAGAGGGCTACTCGGGCGGCCCGTTCCCGAACACCCGCACCACGGCCTGCAGATCCTGCCAGCACTTCGCCTTCGCCGCCGGATTCCGCAGGAGGTACGCCGGGTGGTAGGTGACGACCAGAGGGGTCCCGTGAAAGTCGTGATCGCGACCGCGCAGACGAGCGAGCGGAGCGTCGATACCGGTCAGATAGCGGGCCGCTGGGCGTCCGAGGGCGACGATCATCCTCGGGCGGAGCGCCGAGATCTGGCGTTCGAGGAACGGCGTGCAGGAAGCGACCTCTTCCGGGTTGGGATCCCGATTCCGCGGCGGTCGGCACTTCAAAATGTTGGTGATGTAGACCCGATCCCGGCGCAAGCCGAGCGCCCCGATGATCTTGTCGAGCAGTTGGCCCGCCTGACCGACGAACGGCTCCCCCACCAGGTCCTCATCTCGCCCCGGGGCCTCCCCGACGAAGAGCAGTGCCGCGTGAGAGTCGCCGACCCCCGGGACCGTGTGGTTCCGGGTCTCGCAGAGGGTGCATGCGGTGCACGCGGCGATCTCCGTCGCGATCGCGGCGAGCAAGCCCTCCGCATCACCGGTTTCGACGCGGCTCGACTGCGCTTCGCGCCCCGGCGGACTCGGCGCCACGGGGATCCCGTGGATTCGATCGATTCCCCACGCTGCGAGCCCCTCGATGTGACGAGCGAGGGAGCGCGCCACCGCTTCACGGTCGCCCACTGGCGCACCCTTCCAGTCCGTTCGGGAGGAGGGCGGTGATCGTCGCCTCGATCTCATCCCCTCGCACGGCGCTGCCCCCCCGAAGAGTGGGGATCCGCACGCGGAGACCCTCCCGCGAAAGCCCGGAGATTCCCTGTTCCTCGCGCTTTTCGATGAGCACGCGAACCAGAGTCCCGATCCTCGATTGACGCTCTGCCGCGGACAGACGGGCCGCGACGGCCCGGGCCTGCGCCATCCGCGCGAGTTTCGTCCCCTCGGGGACGTGATCGCGGCTCCGCGCGGCGCGGGTGCGCGGACGCGGGCTGTAGGGAAAGAGGTGGACGTGGAGGAAGCGTGCCCGCCGGCAGGTCTCGAGGGAATCCTGGAACTCCCCCTCGGTCTCCCCGGGGAAACCGACCATCAGATCGGTCGTGATCGTCGCGTTCGGAAGCGTCTCCCGGATCCGGTCGAGAGTCTCGAGGTACACCGTGGTGGTGTAGTCGCGTCGCATGCGCTCGAGCACCGCATCGCACCCGCTCTGCAGGGGGATGTGGAACGCAGGGCAGAGCCCATCGTCGTCGCGGAAGAGCGCGAGGAACCGATCGGTGAACGTCCGCTCCCCGATCGAGCTCAGCCGCACGCGTTCGACCCCCGGGATCTCCCGAAGGCGCGGGAGCAGCTCGAGAAATCCGCTCTCCAGCCCGAGATCGCACCCGTACTCCCGCAGGTGGATCCCGGTCAGCACCAGTTCCCGATGGCCAGCCTCAGCGAGGCGTTCCGCCTCCTCGACCACGTCCTCCGGAGAACGGCTCCGCGAGGCGCCGCGGAGGTACGGGATCACACAGTAGGTGCAGAACGAGTCGCACCCGTCCTGGATCTTCAGGAATGCGCGAGTGTGGCCGGCGAACCTCGAGATTCCGAGGTCGAAGATGTGTCGATCGGCTCGCCGAGATCGCCTCTCCCCCGCTCGCGCAGTACCTTCGATGAGTTCGGGGATCCGATCCTTCTCCTCGTTCCCGATGATGTGCTCGACCCCTGGGATGGTCCCGATTCGAGCTCGGTCCTCTTCGGTGAGACAGCCGGTCACGATGATCGTCGCGGCGGGGTTCTTCTTCGCGAGGGATCGCACTCGCCCCTCGACCTTTTCACCCGCCCGCGCGGTGATGGTGCAAGAGTTCACCACGACCACATCGAGATCGTGATCGCGGCCGCACTCCTCGTATCCGAGGGAGAGCACTTCCTCGCGGATCGCCTGCGTGTCGTACTGATTCAGCCGACAGCCATAGGTGATGAAGGCGCAGCGTCCGGTCATCGTCCCAGTTCCGTGTCCCAGTTCCGTGTCCCGATGCGATCGGCCCCGGTGGACGCCGGGTGCGAGGGAACAGCGTACTCGGTCTCGTGCCGCATTCCCCTCCCCCCTCGACCCGGACCCGGGCCCGGGCCCGAAGTCCTGTCGATCCGGGACCGGATGTCACACGACGACCCACTCCTCGATCGCCTCGGCGACCCGATCGACCTCCGCCTCGGAGAGCGATGGGTAGATCGGAACACTCAGGCCGGTCTCCCAGACCTCGGTGGTGACCGGGAACTCATGGTCCGGGAGCCCGAGATATCGATGGAGCGGCCGGAACACCGGCGGCTTGGCGGTGATTCCGCGGCTTCGGAACGTCACCTCGGCCGCATCTCGCGCCGCGCGGTCGGGGAATCGCAGCAAGAACCGGTAATGGTTCGCACCTTCGGGAAGCTCCGCTCCCGCGCACTCCGCGATCTCCGCCGCGGCCCGGTAGCGGCCGGCGATCGCGCGCCTGCGCTCGAGCCACTCCGGCAGCGCCGCGAGCTGAGGACGCCCGATCGCCGCCGCGAGGTCGGAGAGCGGGTAGTTCCAGCTGGGGCGCCACTGCTCGCGGCCGTCGGAGCGGATCCGATCTCGAGCCGCATCGGCGAGAGCGGCGTCCGAGGTCAGAAGTGCTCCCCCCTGACCGGTCGAGAGCATTTTCGTGGCGTAGAAGCTGACGATCCCGACGGTGCCGATGCTCCCCGCGGGGCGACCACCGATCTCGGTCCCGATCCCCATCGCCGCGTCCTCGATCACCGGACTCGGAAAGTCCCATCCCTCGAGAGGGGCGGGGATCCCGAGCATGTGCGGCACGATCACGGCGGAGACCTGCTCTTCGCGAATCGTCGCCCGCGCGCAGGCGTCGCGCGCGGTCCCTCTGGTGACGGTCAACCGTACCGGATCGATGTCGGCGAGCAGCGCACTCCCCCCGACCGCATCGATCGCGTGAAGGAGCGCTCCGCAGGCGTAGCTCGGGGCGATGACCGAAGATCCCCGCGGCACCCCGAGAACCAGGAGCGCGAGGTGGAGTGCAGCGCTCCCCGACTGGACCGCGACCGCGTGGGAAACCCCGCAGAAGGAGGCGAGCTCCTCCTCGAATGCGGCACGCTCTGCCCCCCCCGCGTGCTGGCCCGAAGCGATGACCCGCGCCGCAGCTCTCTCCATCGAGGCGAGCACCATGGGGCGCGAGTGCGGGATCACGATTTCTCGGCGCGGTATCTCTCGACGACCTCGGGGTCTTCGAGGAAGCAGTGGCTCTTGTGCCCAGGCGAGATCGGGAACGCCCGGGGGTCCTCCGTGGAGCAGAACGCCATCGCCTGTGGGCAACGGGTGTGGAATCGGCAGCCGCTCGGTGGGTCGATCGGAGTCGGGACGTCCCCCGTCAGGAGGATGCGCTCCTTCTTCCGGCGCGGATCAGGTTCGGGGACCGCGGAGAGGAGCGCCCGCGTGTAGGGGTGCCGAGGGTTCCGGTAGAGCTCCCGCGCCGGTGCCTCCTCGACGATCTTCCCGAGGTACATCACTGCGATGCGATCGCTGATGTGCTCCACCACTGCGAGGTCGTGCGCGATGAAGAGGTAGCTGAGATCGAACTCGTCCTGGAGCTCGATCAGAAGGTTGATGATCTGCGCCTGGATCGAGACGTCGAGCGCGCTCACCGCCTCGTCACAGACGATGAAATCCGGGTTCACCGAGAGTGCGCGGGCGATCCCGATCCGCTGCCTCTGGCCCCCGGAGAACTCGTGCGGGTAGCGCCAGATCTGGTCCGGATCGAGTCGCACCCGCTCGAAGAGCGCGCGCACACGTTCGGTGCGCGCGGCCTCGTCCGCGCCGATGCCGAAGGCCTGCATGCCTTCGGCGACGGCGTCGCGCACGCGCATGCGCGGGTCGAGAGAGCCCATCGGATCCTGGAAGACGATCTGGATTGCGCGCCGGTGCGGGCGCAGCTCCTGCGCGCCGAGCGAGAGCAGGTCCACGCCGTCGAGCCAGATGCGACCCGCCTGCGGTTCGACGAGGCGCAAG
>JAQBGV010000093.1:0-8947 GCA_032128395.1 Planctomycetota bacterium
CCGGCGGCCCCCCCCCCGCTGGCCAAAGGTAAGTGAGTCAGGAAGAAGAGAAAGAGCCGCGGAAACGTCTTGACCCAGAAACTCTCATAGAAGGCATCACCTTCGGCGAGCCAGTCCCAGCATCCGATTACCCGACTTCGATGGCTTCGAGGAGGTGCCGGATGCAAGAATGTGAGAAGGCCAGTGGGCGCTGGCGAGAGCGGATCGCCGGTCGACGAGGAGACAACGCCAAGAAGTGGGCGGTCATTGCAGCTCACCGAAGGCTGGTCACTCTCAGGAAGTCGGGATCCTGGTGCAGCCACGCGAAGTTGATGTCGCTGCGCGCCTCCCACATCTCCTTCTCGCGAATTCGATCGTTCGACTCGTAGTTCCAGAAGTGCCGCTCGAGCAGACCGAGCGCCCGCTCCTTCTCCCCGAGTGTCGAGTGGATGCAAGCGAGGTTGTAGCTCATCGAGGCTTCGAACGAAGTGGAGTCGATCAATGCGAGCGCCCCATCTCGGTCTCCCTCGATCGTCCGGTAGACCGCCTCGAAGATGCGGGTGTAGGGATCGGATGGGTCGAGTTCGAATGCCTTGCGAGCGTAACCGCGCGCCTTCTCTCGTTCGTTCTCGGAGTTCCAGTAGACCGCGAGATTGCGATAGGCGAGCTGGGTCGGAAGCACTTCGATCGACTGCTCCATGATCGTGACCCCCTTCTTGAACTCCCCGTCGTGGATCGTCATTTTCCCGATCCCGTGGAGCGCGATCGCCCGCGAGTAGGAGTCGGCTCCCCAGTCGGCAACGATCGCTTCGAAGTGTTGCCGCGCGAGGTTCCAGTCACCGGTGTGATGGCGATGGAACTCTCCGAGGTAGCGGTGGACGACCGCGTCTTCGGAGTCGAGGGCCAGGGCTGCTTCGTAGTGACGTTTCGCGAAGTCGTAGAGGTGCTGCGCCTCGGCGCGTGACCCTTCCTTCAGCTCGCGCTGCGTCGCCATCCAGCGATCCCAAGTCTCGGCGGGGACCCGGGGAAGCTCGATCGAATCGGCGAATGCGGTCCAGACGGCGAGCGCGGCGCTCCGATCGCGGTAGGCGGCCGGAACTGCGACGTGTTCTCCACCCAGATCGGCGATCGCGGCCTCGGCTTCGGTCTCGACTTCGCACCCGCGGAATTCGCGCGCGATCTTGCGCAGTTCCTTCTCGTCCTTCCCCTCGACCGCGGTCGCGATGCGTTCCCGTCCGGCCGTGAGCACCTTCGCGAGAAGTTCGTCGGCGCGCTTGCGCTCATCGATCCCCAGAAGGACGAGCAACGGTTCGAGTTGCCCGATCGCCTTCTTCCAGTCTTCCTTCTCGACGGATTTCTCGGCCCGTTCGACTTTCGTCGCGGCTTCCTTGCGCAGCTTCTCGACGAAGCCGTTCGCCCCCTTGACTGCCGCGAGGATCTTGTCCGCAGGAACCCGCGCGCTCTCCTCCTTCGCCGAGAACACCCGGATCCGGTTCCCGTACCAGTCGGTCACGATGATGTGGTGCCCTGCCGCGGGAATCTCGTAGTTGGTTCGGAGCTTGTCGGCGTCTACCTTCCTGAGCTTCACCATCGGCGACTCGACCGACTCCTCGGCGATCGGCTTCGACTTGAAGACTCCGTGCTCCGCCCCGTCATCCCCGGGACGGAAGTAGAGAAGCACGCCGGTCTTCTTCTCCGTCGCCTGGGAGAGGGCCGCCAGCCACTCGGTCCAGGTCGTCTGGTAGGCGTTCATGCTCCCGCCCCCACCGCCGCCACCACCACCGCACGTGGCGAGTACGCCACGACCGACCAGGGTGAGCACGACGACGATGCCGAGAAGACGTGCAGACTTGCCGAACATGGGGTCTCCCTCCGAGATAGGCCCTGTCGCGCCCCGGGTCGGGTCGCGAGTTCCCCGGTCCGAGCTACGAGCCAAATCGAACGCTGTTGGAGCCGGGGGGTTGCTTCCCCCGGGCTCGGAGCTGCATCGTGCACTGTCAAAGCGGCCAGAGGGAGGGCTTCGATGCGAAGAGTTGCCTGGATGATCGCCCTGTCGCTCCTCGCGGCGGGGATCTGGGCCGGGATCGGTCCGGCCCCCGCGTTCGAGCTCGCGCGCCCGCCGCAGGAGTTCTGGGGGCATTGGGGGGACGGCCGAGCCGAACTCTCGGGGTTCGAATTGAGCTACCCCAGGTATGGCGCGGTGCGCCGAGGGACGGCAGTCACCATCTTCGTCACCGAGGACTTCGCCCACTCGGTGCGGGTGAAGAGCGAAAATCCGGCGCGGGAGCACGGAGACATCTACCCGGTGATGAAATTGAACTGGATCCAGGACTTTTCGACGGGGATCTACGACTACAACCTGATGACGAGCGTCTTTTCCCCCCTCCGCGAGGTTGCGGATCTCCCCCCCCGCACACCGACGAAGATCTCGTTCGGATCACAAGAGTGGTGCGGACAGGTCTATTCCCAGCTCAAATTCGAGAGAGACCGGGTACGGCTCACCTCGCACAGCTACTTCGATGGAGAGGCCGATCGCGATGATCGCCTCGAGGTCCAGCCGGGTGGGCTCGTCGAGGACGCGATCCTCTTGTGGGCGCGCGGTCTGAGCGGGCCGCAGCTCGCACGGGGGGAAACGCGCTCGTTCCCGCTCCTCCCATCCCTCGAGCGAAGTCGACTCCAGCACTTCGCGATCGGGTGGACCGCGGCGGCTGGGTCGCGATCCGAGGCGGCGAGGGTGGTCGAGGTCCCCGCCGGCACGTTCGAGGTGGAGACCTACACTCTCGCGATCGACGAGGGGGAGGTCGAGAAGACTTTTCCGCCGGGGCGAGGGGCGGGGACGATCGCGGCGTATTCTTGGACCATCGACGTGGAGTCGAGCGAACCGCACCGCATCGTTCGATGGGCGAGGAGTGATGGCCTCGAGGCACGCCTCGTCGCGAGCGAACGACTCGCGTACTGGAAATTGAACGGTCCCGGGGCGGAGGCCGAACTCGAGAAGCTCGGCCTCAAACCCCGGCCACCGCAGACGCCGTAGGGGTGGACTAGGGTCGCTTGCCCGGGCCGCCGAAGTTCGTCGTGATGCCGAACAGGATCTGAAAATCCGGGGCATCGCGGCTGAGTCCCACTGCGACGCCGCCATCGAGGGCGATCCCCTCGCGGAGGGGGTAGGTCACGCCCGCACTCAGGATCACCTGCTCGTCGTCCTGCTCGGGGGTGAAGATCCCCGCGAGCTCCCCGTACGCCCCGAGACTCTCCGCGAGCGGCATGTTGGCCGCGAACGCGATGCCGTGCTGGATGTCGGGGCCGCCTCCACCCGGATCGCCGAGGATGCCGAGCTGGTAGTAGCTCGTCAGCCAGAGCTTGTCGATCGGGTAGTCGAGGATCCCCGCCACGAAGAAATCGAGCTCGCCGTTCCCCAGTCCCTGGTGAGTGCTCGCAGTCGGGATCTTCGTCTTGAGCTGGTAGGCGATCGAGGGTTCTTCGGGACCGACGTCGATGATGCGCTCCCGCACCCCGATGAAAAGGTCGCCGATCCCATCGCCGTCGTCCCCCGGCCGCTCGAGCCACTGATAGGGCGCCATCGAGATGAAGAGTTCGGAGTTCTCGCTCACCCCGTACTTGAGCGTCACCGGCGAATCGAAGAAGTCTCCTGGGTCGAGCGCGACGCCCGCCTCGACCTCGGTCGTCCCGGCGGTCGTCGTCGCGGTGTTGCTCGAAAAGGTCGGCCGTTGCGGCGTCGGCCTCCCCGGAGGACCCGAGCACCCAGCGATCACCACCGAGAGGGCGAGACCCAGCAGGACTCGACTGAACCGCAAGCTTCGCATCGACTGCTCCATTTCCCGATGGGCCCCAGGGGCGTGACGAGGGGTCAGAGTAGCCCCCCCGTTTCCGCCTGACGAGACCTCCGAGAGAGGTCGGCTAGATTCTCGGGTCGGAGATCGGCGGAACGGTCTCTCTCTCCCTAGCCTGCCACAGCCGCTAAAGATCCAGAGGAGGGGACCGAACCGCGCCAAGGACGGTCCGTGTGTCGCGTCGGTCTCATTCATGAGCCCAGATTGCAACTCCGGCCTTGGTCCGAGTTGCCGCCCATTCCGGGCACTTCAGCCACGCCCTGGGGGGGAAGCCCATCCGCCCCGGGGCTTTTTTCTTGAGGGAGCTTTCGCTAAGCCCCCTCTCGCTCGCGGCAGAGCCGCTCCCGATTCACCCACAAACGCCTCGCCTTCGGCTCGGGGGGGGCTCCGCGATTTGCGCTCTTGTTCACTTACGATCGCTCGCCGCTGGCTCGTTGGTCGGCGGCCGCGGTTCACGTTCACCCGCTTGCCCGGTTCAGGCCGGGCGACTTCTCAGTGGCCCCTCTCGGGGGCTCCGAGGGGTCGTCGGGTCGGGACCAGCAGCTCCGCACCGTCCACGGGTCTGACGATCGAGACGTTGCAGCCGGCGCCGAGTCGCGCGCTCAGCTGCGATCCGACCTCCGCGACGAATCGATCGGCGTCCGCGGCGGCGATCGCGGCGACAGCGCACCCGCCGAAGCCGGCCCCGGTCAGACGAGCTCCGAAGGCGGCCGGGTGGGCGCCGGCGATCTCGACCGCTGCGTCGAGCGCCGAGTTCGAGACCTCGTAGTGACCGCGGAGGCTCTCGTGACTCGCACCGAGAAGCTCACCGAATCGGGGGAGATCCCCGGCGGCGAGGGCTGCGACCGCTTCCTTGACACGGGCGATCTCGGAGACGACGTGCCGGGCGCGGTCCCCGAGCGGAGCGGGAAGCTGGGAACACTCCGTCCAGGTGGCTTCGCGCAGGTCGGCCCGTCCGAGCGCACGGGCGGCAGCCTCGCTCTCGCGTCGTCGTTCGACGTAGCGGCCTTCGTCGAGGCTCCGCCGCGTCCCGCTATCGATGAGTGCGATCGCGAGGGAGTTCGGGAGCGGGACCGGGATGGCGATTCCGGTCGCGGTGTCGATCGAGAGCGCACAGCCGGCACGCCCGCCGAGTACGGCGAGAGGGTCCATCGTCCCGCACGGTACCCCGAAGGCGGCGCGCTCGATCTCGGGGACGAGTGCGGCGAGGGCATCGCCTCCGAGACGGGACCCCGAGACCTCGACCAGCGCTGCGACCGCTGCGATGATCCAGGCCGCGCTCGACGAGAGTCCCGCCCCGATCGGGAGGTCGCCACAAACGGTCAGCGCGATCCCCGTCGGGGTGATTCCCTCCCGGCGAAGGGCCGCGGCCGCCAGGGGGAGCACCGAGGCCCAGACCGGGAGCCCCGATCGGTCTCCCAGCAGGCCCTCGGCGCACTCACCGAGGAGCGCGGAGTGGGCGACGATCCGGTTCCCCTCGAGAGGACTCGCGGCGACCACGAGTGCGCGGTCGATCGCCATCGGTAGCACCGGACCACGATGGTAGTCGACATGCTCGCCGATCAAGTTCACCCGGCCGGGGGCGCGGATGACCACCGTCGGGTCGTCGCCGGTGGAAGCGCGATGGAGGTCGATCGCCGACTTCAGGTCGGACATGCGGCGTCCCTCCCACTCTGCGAAGCATGGACCCTCTCGTCTCGCCCGCCTACGATGCCACTTTCCACCCCGGAACACCTCCACGGAGAGAAGCCATGATGACTCGAGTGCTTCGCGACCTCACCCCCCTCGGGCTCGCGTGCTGTGCTCTGCTCGCCGGATGCGCGGCCCCCGGGTCTCGGTCGGCCCCTAGGGGTGAACCTGGCGTCGAGGCCGTGCTCGATTCGCTCCACCGCGCGGCGGCAGAGGCGGACGGGGAGATGTACTTCTCGCTGTTCGCTCCCGAGGCGATCTTCCTCGGCACCGATGCGACCGAGCGATGGACGATCGAGGAGTTCCGAGCGTTCGCTCTGCCGTACTTCGATCGGGAGAGCGCGTGGACCTACGTCCCCCGCGATCGACACATCTCGCCTCTCCCCGGCGGCGACGTGGTGTTCTTCGACGAACTTCTCGACCACGAGAAGTACGGAGAGTGCCGCGGGAGCGGGGTGCTTCGCAAGATCGACGGGTCGTGGCGGATCGCGCAGTACAACCTGTCCTTCCCGATTCCGAACGACGTCGCAGGTTCGATCACTCGTTGGATCCGTCACCGCGAAGTCGGAACCCGCTGGGTGTTCATCGTCCGGCACGCCGAGAAGGAGTCCGAGGAGAAGGACCCTCCTCTCTCGACGATCGGCCGCGCGAGGGCGGAACGGCTCGCGAGGATTCTCGCCGACGTTCCTCTCGCGGCGTGCATCGGAACTGGGTACCTGCGTACCCAACAGACGGTGGATCCGGCGGCGAAGGGGGCGGGCATCGAAACGGAGACGGTCGCCCCGCACGACTTCTCCGCTCTCCTCACCCGGCTCGATGCGTTGCCGGGAGGATCCGCTGCGCTGGTCGCCGGCCACTCCAACACGGTTCCGGAGCTTCTGAAACGTCTCGGGATCGCTGAACCGGGAACGATCGCCGACGATTCCTACGGAGAGCTGTTCGCAGTCCGCCGGGGTGGGGACGGCACCGAACTCCTTCGCTTGCGTTACTAGCGCGATCTCAATCTTGCCCTGGCACCACGTGGAGGTCCCCCATGCGCCATCCGATACTCTTCATCTCCCTGCTCCTCCTCTTTCCTGTCGATTCCCGCTCCGAGGACCGCTCCCCCTTCTCGTATCTCGACGTGTTCGAACTCGAGTACGGGAGTGATCCCCGGCTTTCGCCGGACGGTACGCAGATCGCCTACGTGCGGAACTCGTTCGACATTCGGACCGACCGCGCGGTCGGAAAGATCTGGATCGTCGGGCTCGAGGAGAACACTCACCGTCCACTCACCGAGGGGGCTGAGAGCGAGAGCTCGCCCCGCTGGTCGCCGGTGGGCAAGAGTATCGCGTACCTGTCCGGGGGGCAGATTCGCGTGAAGCACCTCGATCGCGGGCGGCAGACCGTGACCGTCACCCGCGGACTCGAGTCTCCCCAGAGCCTCGTCTGGTCTCCGGACGGGACGATGATCGCGTTCACGATGCGCGTGCCGGAGAAAGACAAGCCGTGGGCACAGGTACCGACCGCGCCGGAAGGCGCGCAGTGGGCGGAGCCCGCTCAAGTCATCGACCGACTGGTCTACCGGATCGACGGGTCGGGTTACGTGAAGGGGGGGTACCGACATCTCTTCGTCGTCCCCGCCGAGGGAGGAACCGCTCGCCAGTTGACCGAAGGGGAGTTCCATCACGACGGAGACCCGGGGTGGGCGCCGGACGGGCGGACGATCTACATCTCCGCGAACCGAAATCCGGACTGGGAGTACGAATCTCAGGAGAGCGAGATCTACTCGGTCTCGCTGACCGACGGGGCGATGCGGATGGTCACCGACCGTCGCGGCCCCGATCACTCCCCAGCGGTGTCCCCGGACGGGAACTGGATCGCGTACCTCGGATTTGACGAACAGTTCCTCGGCTATCAACTCGATCAGTTGACCGTTCAGGCGCTCGACGGCACGAAGCGCACCGTCCTCGCCGCGTCACTAGGGCGCGCGATCGAGTCGCCGCGCTTCAGTGCGGACGGCACCGGGGTGTACTTCCGATTCGACGACCATGGGGACTCGAAGATCGGGTACGTCCCGCGTGAGGGTGGAAAGGTGCGGGTCGTCGCGGATCACGTCGGGGGAACCACGATCGGCCGCCCGTACGCGAGCGGCTCCTTCGATGTCGGCTCGGGGGATCGAGTGGTCTACCCGCGTACCACGGCCGGAAGTCCCGGCGAGATCGCGCTGGTGCACCCCGGAACCGCCGAGCCTCTCATCCTGACCGCGCTGAACTCCGACCTGCTCCCTCACCGCGCACTCGCTCCTGTCGAGGAGCTCCTCGTCCCGTCGAGTCATGACGGCGCGGAGATCCAGGCGTGGCTCGCACACCCCGCCGACTACGACCCGGGGCGAAAATATCCGCTCTTGCTCGAGATCCACGGAGGTCCCTTCGCGAACTACGGCGCGCGGTTCTCCGCCGAGGTACAGCTATACGCGGCAGCGGGATACCTGGTGCTCTACGCGAACCCCCGGGGGAGCACGAGTTACGGTCAGGAGTTTGGGAACCAGATCCACCACGCGTATCCGGGGCACGACTACGACGATCTGATGTCGTGCGTCGATGCCGTCATCGCGCGGGGGTCCGTCGATGTGGAGCGCCTCTTCGTCACCGGGGGGAGCGGCGGCGGTGTGCTCACCGCGTGGATCGTCGGCAAGACCGATCGGTTCCGCGCGGCGGTCGTCGCGAAGCCGGTGATCCACTGGACGAGCTTCGTGCTGACTTCGGACTTCTCTTCATACTTCACGAAGTTCTGGTTCCCCGGATACCCCTGGGACCATCCCGAGCACTACTTCGCGCGGTCGCCGCTCTCCCTGGTCGGAAACGTGAAGACGCCGACGATGCTCCTGACCGGCGAAGAGGACTATCGCACCCCGATGTCGGAGACCGAGCAATACTACAAGGCTCTGAAACTCCTCAAGGTCGACACCGCGATGGTGCGAATTCCGGGCGCGTCGCACGGAATCGCCGCGCGCCCGAGCAACTTGGTCCGGAAGGTCGCGTACGTGCTCTCGTGGTTCGAAAAGCACGATGAGATTCCGTAGGCCGGCCGCCGATGGCGCCTTCGCGTTCTCTTCCGAGAAACGGATGACAATGGGACTGGCTCGCCGAAGGTGATGCCTGTCCCGGACCTTCGCCGGTAACCCGACCGACCACGCTCACCCTGTAGCCGTCGCTTCTTGGACGACGGTGGATCGGCAGGCCAGCGTCCGGGACACGGATGACAATGGGACTGGCTCACCGAAGGTGATGCCTGTCCCGGACCTTCGCCGGTACCCCGAACGACCACGCTCACCCCGTAGCCGTCGCTTCTTCGACGACGGTGGATCGGCAGGCCCGCGTCCGGGACACGGATGACGATGGGACTGGCTCGCCGAAGGTGATGCCTGTCCCGGACCTTCGCCGGTA
>JAQBGV010000094.1:0-21757 GCA_032128395.1 Planctomycetota bacterium
GAGGGGCTGATCCGGGGGCGTGAGCAAGCCGGCGACGTCCGAATCGAGGTTTTCCGACAGCCTCCTAAGAGCGGATAGCCGCTTCCCGAACCCGTTGCACGGCGATCACCGTGAACCCGAGTCGAATGTAGTCTCCGACCCCGAATCGTGCGCTCGCGGCCCGAAGGCCGTTGACGACCGTTCCGTTCATGGAGCTCAAGTCGGAGACGCGGTAACGGTCGCCGTCCCGCTGAACGCGGCAGTGGCAACGGGACATCTTTCGGTCGTGCAGGGGGAAGTCGCACTCGGGGGCTCTTCCGAGGAGCACTTCACCGTCGATCGGCAGCACTACTTCGTGACCGATGTCTCGCGGGTCGCCATCGACGACGACGAGTCGGACGCCGCTGCTGGGCCGCTTCGCTTCCTCGAACCGCTCCTCCGGGGTGAAGGAGCCGGTCTCCTCCTGGATGCCGCGCTTCGGGACCACGACCGTCCCGCCTCTTACTTTTTCGGGGACGGGATTCGTCTCGGTGCGTGCGTCGCCGTTCCTGTCCCCATCGGCGTGGACGTCGCGCGACTGCGGCTTGCGAAAGGTGAAGTAGAGTTCGGACTTTCCGACGCGGATGATCTCGCCACCTTCGAGGAGACGCTCACTCGTCGGGATGTCGTTGACGAAGCTGTCGTCGCGGGCGTGGGGGTCCCGGAAGGTCCAGCTCTGGCCTTCCCGGGTGACGAATCCGTGCCGGAGATCGCACGCCTCGTCATCGAGGCGGATCTGACACTCCTCCGCTCGCCCGATCGCGAAGACGGAGTAGTCCTGGAGCACGTACACGCCGCCCTTGCTCGGGCCGTTCAAGACCCGGATGTAGGCGATCTCCCGCTCGTTCGGCATCACACACGTCCCCTAGGCGGAATTGGTATCCACCCAAGAGTAGGATGCGATGCGAGGGATGGCGAATACAGGGCCCGGTCCCGGTCGAGAGCAGGCAACGCCGAAAAGCGACGAGCCGAGCCCCTTTCCCAACCCCACCACGAAGAGGGCTCGGTCGCAGACGATGCCGCCTCGGGACGCGAGTACTAGTTGCAGAAGAGATTGTCCGGAGTCGGATCCGGTCCCTCGGTGGGGAACGGGGGCGGCGGTGGCGGGCCCGACAGAAAGAGGTAGAGCCCCAAGTAGATCCCGTCCGCCAGATCGGCATCCCCGTCGTCGTTGCAGTCGATGGCCGACTCGCAGGTGATCGCAGGGCATTGGGGGCAGACGAAGAGGGTGTTGGTCACGTAGAGGAAGTTCAGGACCACATCGGAGAGGTCGAGGATCAGATTTCGATCCGCGTCCCCCCGCAGGAAGGTCGGGATCCCCTCGATGCGAAGGAAGGTGTCGTTGCTGTCCGGCCGGATCGACTGGTTGCCGATCACGAAGATGTTCTCGATCGGGGGAATCCCCAGCCCATCGACGAATCGGAGCGGGGTGACGAGATCCCCCATCACCGCTGCGTCGACATCGAACCGATAGCGAGCGATCGCCAGATTGAGCCCGGTGGCAGGGATCACCTGGGAGTTGAAGGGCGGGATCACGTCGAGGAGCACCCCGAGGATCGCGTATCCCGTGATGTTGTCGATGATCTCTTCGACGAACTCGGCGCCGACCGCCTCGGTGATCGTGTCGTCGATCCCGACGCTCGCGCACTGGAGAAGACTCGGGTCGAAGGTCAGCACGGTCGAGAACCCTTGGACGTTCGCGGTGTTCCGGGCGATCACCTCGACCAAATGGCCCACGGCACCTGCGGTGGCGGTCTCGGACTGCACCACGAGCAGGTTCCCGGTCGCCAAGTGGATCTCGCCGGCGATCAGGTCTGGGATCTGGACCGCCCCACCCGCCATCACCTGGTTCGTCGCAGGAGGGGTCCCGGATCCATCGACGAAGTCGATCAGCACCGGCAAACCCGGCAGCAGGGTGTCGTCCGTGTCGATGAGAAGGGTCGCGAGGAGCTGGCCCGCTCCAGCGGCGATCACCGGGCTGAACGGCGCGGTGGAGTCCAGGATCCACAGGATCGAGACTTCCTGCCCACCCGGATCGATCTCCGCGGCCGCGAATTCGAGGGTGACGCCGTCGAGGACACCCCCCTCGAGGAGCACGTCGGTGATGGTGACCGCGGTGGACGAGACCTGGAGGCCGATCTCGACCGCCTCGATCGGGTCGGTGTTGTCGAGACGAAGCTCGACCGGCACCGCCGTCTGCTCACGGAACAAATCCACCGTATCGAGGGTGAGCTGCGGAGCCTGCGCCTCGACGGTCGATGTGATCCCGGCGATCAGTCCGACGATGAGGAAGATGCGAACGATGGGAACGACATTCGACCGGTTCATCGGGTCCTCCCAGGAGGGTCCATGGCACCGTGGGCTGGACTCGGATTTCGCACACAACTCCCGCCAGAGCTGTCCTCCGTCGAGACGGAGCCTATGGAGGGGTGGCGCGGGCGAGGGCCCGAGAAACTAGGGCTTCACGGGAGGGATGACCCCCGAGGAGCTCACCCCCCTGGCGAGCACCGCCCAGTCTGTGGACGCCCAGTCTCTGGACGCTTCACCGATTCTATCGTAGAGAGGCGGATCGACAAGCCGAGAAGGATGGGACGCGACGAGCGACGGAGCGCAAGCCATATGGTTGCGAAGGTCGCGAGTTGCGACGGGTGGGAGCTGCGAAGAGTGGGAGCTGCGAAGAGTGAGAGGTGGGAGGAGTCGAGGGGAGGAGAGAGATACAGCAGAAACGACGCCAGCCACGCTCAGTCAGTCTCCCCTGATGCAAACCCACCTTATGAAAACCCACCTTCCAAGATGAAAACAAGGGGGAATGCTCGCCGGCGCCCGATGAAAGCCCGCCACTAGATCGGACAGCCAGTTCGTATTCCCCCCCAAGGTCATTTGGATGCTGGGAGGCAGCGGGCTCTCCAGAGGCACTTCCGGTGCCAACTTCTAGGAAGAAACTATAAACAATTCTTGCGAAGAGACTTAGCCACCACTCACTCCCAGGTTTGCGCACGGTCGGAGTGATGAATGCGCTTCATTGTGTGGCGAATCCGCCGGGACAATGTCCCGTAAAAGACTACAAGAACGTATCTTAGGGGCAGACGCAACGAAATAGCGCGGATTGCACCGTTTTGTCGCATTTTCCCGCCTGCTAGCTATTCGATTCCGAACTTCTCCATCCAACGAGCCAAGCGATTTCGATCGACGTCGAGAAGGGTGGCGGCGCGGCTCTTCACCCCTCGAACCCTGCGCAGGGCCTCGCGGATGTGGGCGGCCAACATCTGGTCGTAGGTGAGGAAAGCAGCTGCCCCAGGGAGGAGCCCCGGCCCTCTCGTCCCTGATCCGCCCCCCCGGATCTCCAACGGGATGTCCTTCAACTCGATCCGCTTCTTGTGCCGCCCGAGCGCAAAGGCCCGCTCGATCGCGTTCTGCAGCTCTCGGACGTTGCCGGGCCAGGGGTAGTCGAGAAAGGTGTCGAGGACCTCTGGGGCCAGATCCATCGGCTCCACGTCGTAGTCTTCCGCAGTGGTCAGGATGAACCGCTCACAGAGGAGCGGGATATCCCCTCTTCGTTCGCGGAGCGGCGGGACGACGATCCCGACGACGTGGATTCGGTAGTACAGATCGGCCCGGAACTCGCCATTCCTGACCAATTCGAGGACGGGGCGATTGGTCGCCGTGATGATCCTCGCATGGACCGGGATGGCACGAGAGTCGCCGAGAGGAGTCACCTCCCGCTCCTGTAGCGCTCGGAGGAGTTTCACCTGGAGGTCGATGTCGAGTTCGGTGATCTCGTCGAGCAGGAGTGTCCCGCTCCGTGCGGCGTGGAAGACCCCGTCCTGATCTGCGCTCGCCCCCGTGAAGGAACCCTTCTTGTGACCGAAGAGCTGGCTCTCGAGCAGCTGCCGGGCGAACGCGCCGCAGTTCACCCCGATGAAGGGGTACTGATCCTCAGCGAGCGGCTTGTCGGATCGTTCCTGACGCAACTCCAGGCGGCGACTGTGGATCGCCTGGGCGATCAGTTCCTTCCCGGTTCCCGGCTCCCCTTCGATGAGCACCGGGGACGGGGCGTCGGCGACCCGTTCGATGACGTCGTAGATCTCGGTCATTTTCGGGTCACGGCCGATGATCCCCTGGTAGCCCGTCTCCGAGATCATCCGGCGCAGAACCCGGCGCTCCTCGCGGACCGCACGATCTTCGAGCCGCCTCGTGATCCGGATCAAGAGCTCCGCGGCGTCGATGGGCTTGACCAGGTAGTCCGCCGCCCCGAGTCGCATCGTCTCCACCGCCTGTGAGAGCGTCCCGTAGGCGGTGAGGACCACGACGGGAGTATCGGGCCAGCTGGCCACCAAGGTCTCGACCAACTCTGGGCCGTGCATCCCGGGCATTTGGAGGTCGGTCAGAACGAGGTCGTAGGACTCGGTTCTGAGGATCTCGAGAGCCTCCGAACCGGAGGCGGCGCGTCCGATCCCGTACCCCGCACCCCCGAGGACGATCTCGAGCCCGGCGAGCACCTCCGGCTCGTCATCGACGATCAGAATGCTCCCCTTGGTCGGGACGGTCACTCCTCCCTCCGGGGACGCTGTGAGATCGGCGCCGAGGGGAGTCGCACCCACCATCCTTCGGCGCCGGACCCGGCGCTGAGAGGTCCGGTGCGACCTGAGAGCGGCGAGATCTCGCCATGAAGGACCTGGCGGACCTCGGGGGTGAGGCCTTCGATCCGAGCCTCGAGGCGGACCCCGTCCGTATCTTCCCGAGCGGCGAGGGTCAAGACCTGGCCCTCCCGAAGTCGGGGGACCAGCGCCCCGAGCAACGCTGCGACGATCCGGCTCGAGCGGTCGAGCTCGAGCTCGGTCGGGCCCACGCCGTCTCGCTCGACGATCAGGCGTGCCTGTTGCCGGCGAATCCGCGGCTCGATCAGGGTCTCGACCCAGGAGAGAAACTGCGCGGGGTCGGTCCGAGCGTCCCGATGGGGATGGAAGGCGAGCGCCTCCAGCGCTTCCAGGCAATCGAAGGAGCATTTCAGGCTCAGCTGGCCGAGTTGAAGGGACTGGAGCTGCGTCTCGAGGGATGACGTTCCCCCACCGTTCTCCTCGAGACCGTGGAGCGCGTGGGCGAGGACCATCTGTTGGTTGCGAAGTTGGTGAGAGATGTCGCGTGACCAGACGCTCGCCGCAGCCCCCCGTGCTCCCTCCATCTCGGCTCGGATCCGGCGTCCGAGTCCGAGCGAGGTCCAACAAGTCGTGATGTCGAAGGGTCCGGCGCGCTCAGGGAGCCCCGCTCCGAGCGCGATCTCGAAGTGCTCTCGGATGGACTCGGGCGCGGTTCCGAGAAGAAGATCCGCGGTCGGGGGAGGATTCGAGGTCCAGCCGACGAGGGCGAGGAACGGCGGATCCGCAGCCACCAGCTCGAGCTCGGGGCCGAGGATGATCTCGCAAGAAGTCTCGCCCTCGGGGATTCCCTGCCGACCCGAGCCTGCTGACACGCGCCCCTCCCTATCGTTTCGCGCCGGTCTGCCCGGGAGCGAGAGGAGGCATTCTAGCCGGATCGTACCGGCGGGGAGAGGGGGACGGTCATGTCCGGGGGGCGCGGGGGGGAGGAGGGATGAGAGAACGGGTAGCCGGGGGCATCCACACCACGGTTTGCCCGGCTACCCGTTCAAGAATTTAAAAGGAGGGGCGTGACGAGGTGCCCTTACTAGAAGAAGCTTCCCGTTCGTCGAACGCTCCCTCCGGATGGCTCAAAAATCAGGCAGCCGGCCTTTTCCTCTTCCAGCACACCAAAACAAACGACACTCCGGCTGCCTGAACTCGATTGCGGAGGTCGTCGTCGCACGGCGCGACGTACACCGAATGCTCCCATCCGAGGGGGTTTCCGACCACTGTCAAAGTTTGTCACCCACCGTGATTTCCGACCATTCGAGATGCCCGATCTTCAGGTGTGCTCGCGCGGTCGTTACGATGCGGCACTCCCCCGGCGACAGATGTCCGACCGGGCCCACCGATTGCAGAGCGAGGCAAAACAGATGTGCGGATACTTCGGGATCATCGGCTCCCCCGGAAGTGAGGTGAGCCCTGACATCCACGACGGTCTCCTCTGCCTACAGCATCGCGGTCAAGACGCCGCCGGCATGGTGACCTTCGACGACAGGTTCCATCTCAAGAAGGGGAGCGGTCTCGTCTCCGAAATCTTCCAACCGCGCAACATGGAGAGACTCCGCGGTTCGATCGGGATCGGACACGTCCGCTACCCGACCTTCGGCGGCGGCACGGTGGAAGATGCGCAACCGTTCCTGGTCCACTATCCCTACGGGATCGCGATGGCCCACAACGGAAACATCACCAATTTCGATGAGCTCGAACACTACCTCACGCACGAGAAGAAGGCGCTCCTCAATTCGACCTGCGACGTGGAAGTGATCCTGAACATGTTCGCCGTCGAGCTCGGAAAGATGGGGGTCCCCGAACTCACCCCAGAAGTGCTCCGGAGCGCGGTGGAAGGCGTGTTCCAGCGGGTGAAGGGGGCGTACTCCGTCGTGGCGATCCTCGCCCACTACGGATTGCTCGCCTTCCGCGACCCCTACGGAATCCGACCGATGGTCTACGGCCGGCGCCTCGCCGACGACGGCACGTGGGAGTACGCGGTCGCATCGGAGAACGTCGCCCTCGACATCGTGGGCTTCGAGGTGGTGCGGGACGTCGCACCGGGCGAGGTGATCATCTTCCGTCCCGGTGAAGCCCCCGTGCACCACCAGCTTCCGAGCCGCGGTTGCCACTCGTGCATCTTCGAACAGGTCTACTTCGCGCGCCCCGACAGCGTGATCGACACCGTGAGCGTCTACCAGACCCGGCGCCGCTTCGGTGAGAAGCTCGCCGAGCGCTGGCGGGAGACGGGGCTCTCGGTGGATGTGGTGATCCCGGTCCCCGACTCCTCCTGCACCGCGGCGGGGACCCTCGCTCGAAGCCTGGGGGTGGAGTACCGAGAGGGCCTCGTGAAGAACCGGTACATCGGCCGGACCTTCATCATGGCGGGAGAAGGAAATCGACGGGACAGCATCCGCCGAAAGCTGAACGCGATCCCCTCCGAATTTGCGGGGAAGGACGTACTGCTGGTCGACGACAGTATCGTCCGTGGAGCCACCTCACGGCAGATCGTCGAGCTCGCCCGCCAGGCCGGAGCTCGCAGGGTGTACTTCGCATCTTGCTCTCCGCCGGTGATGCACCCGTGCGTCTACGGGATCGACATGTCGACCCGCGGGGAGCTCCTCGCTCGTGATCGGTCGATCGAGGAGATCCGAAAGTTCCTCGGCGCGGACTATGTGATCTACCAGACCACGGGGGACCTCCTCGCCGCGGCGGGGGAGGGCCAGCCGGAGGGCTCTCGCTTCTGTTCAGCCTGCTTCGACGGCGAGTATCCGACCCACGACATCACGCCGGAGATGTTCGCATCGATCGAGAAGAGTCGGATCGCGCAGCACTCGGAGTAGCGCAGAGGACCGAGAGTCACTCGGGACTCGCCAGTAGCCCACGATCGTCGGCTTGATATGATGGAGTCCGATTCTCGGGCTCTCTCCCCTGCGGTCATCATCGGCTACTGGACCGGTCGGCTGCCTTAGGGGCCATCGTGAGCCCGGGACCCCTGCTGGGGGAGTCTCGGGGCGTCATCCATCGTGCGCGCTCCTCCCTCGAATCTCGGAGCGGAGAGGGCAAGGCGATGAGCCAGGACGGAGCCTTGGGCAGCCTGCTCATCCCTACCGCGGTGAACTTCCTCGCGGGCGGGACGATCTATCTCTTCTTCCGCTCCCACCCGAATTGGCGGAGGCACCGGCTCATCCGGGCGACGGTGCTCAGCGCGATCTTCGTCGCCCTGACGATCTACGCCGCCTTCGCGATCGACGGCTCCGCGTCGATCGCCGCGACCGCGGCCTGTGTCATGATCGTCGTCGGCGGATATCTACCGGTCGTCGGGCACATCCTGACCCATGAACTCGCCATCATCGCGCCCGAGCCTGACCTCAGCCTCGCCTGGACCTGGAGGGTGCGCCGGCGGCTCCTGTTCGGCGGGGATACCCGCCGCAGACGCGTGTGGGCCCGGAAGCGGCGTCTGCTGCGCCACCGGAGCATGGATCCCCTACTGCGTCTCGAACTCCTCGAGCTCTCCCTCGGCCTCGGCGAGTGGGGAGAGGCGCTCTATCACGCCCACGCCCTCGACGAGTTCCTCCCGAGCGGCGAGATCCACGCGTTCACGCTGCACCGCCAGGCGCACATCATCGCGGAGTGCCAGCAACGTCTGGCGGAGGCGCAACCGACCCTCCACCGCCTGATCCGCCTGTATCCGTTCTCGGAACACCGTCAGGACGCGGACCGCCTGATTCGGCTCTACGAGGAAGCAAAGAGCTAGGAGGCGGTCGGGAAACCTCGTTCGAGACGTTCCGCTAGTTTAGACCCTGTTTCTCACTTCTCCTGTGAGCAAGAAGTCTCTCGTCTGCTCCGCACTCATCAATCCGACATTCTCCTGAGCTTCCACCGTCGAGGCTCCGAGATGCGGTGTGCAGACGATTCGCGGGTGGGTGCGAAGCGGGGAGTCCTCGGCGAGCGGTTCGACCTCGTAGACGTCGAGTCCTGCGCCCGCGACCCTGCCGGACTCGAGAGCTTCGAGGAGAGCCTCGGGATCGACGACACCGCCCCGTGAGCAGTTGATGATGTGGATCCCATCGCGGCAGCGGGCGAGATTTTCGCGACCGATCAGCCCGCGGGTCTTGTCGTTGAGGGGAACATGGGCAGAGAGGAAGTCGGCGCGCGACCAGATCTCCGCGAGGGGGAACCGCTCGACCCCGATCGGGTTCGTGACGTCCTCGGGGGTGATCGGGTCATAGCCGATCACGCGCATTCCGAGGCCCCGACCCTTCGTCGCGACTCCGCGGCCGATCTTTCCGAGGCCGATCACCGCCAGGGTCTTTCCCGCGAGCTCCACCCCGACGAACGACTTCCGGTCCCATCGGCCCTCCGCCATCGAGCGCGCGGCGGCGGGGACCTGTCGGGCGAGCGAGAACATCAGGGCGATCGTGTGCTCCGCCGCGGCGTTCGAGTTCGCGTCCGCGGTGTTCATCACCACCACATCCCGCGCACCGGCCGCGACGCGGTCGATGTTGTCCACCCCGGCGCCCGCGCGGCAGATGCACCGGAGCGAGGTCGCCCGGTCGAGCGCGGCCGCATCGACCGTCGTGGCGGAACGGATGATCCACCCGTGGATGGTCGGGAGCTCGGTGGCGATCGGCTCCTGCCCCTCGAGGACCTCGATGCGTCCCGTCCCTTCGAGAATCTTTCGCACGATGGGGGGAAGCGGGTCGGAGATCAGAACGCGGTAGGATTCGCTCATCGCAGGGTCCTCCGGGTCGGGAGTCAAGGGGCATGGTCTAGTAGAAGCGGCCGACGCAGAGGCAGGCATTGTGCCCGCCGAAGCCGAAGCTGTTCGAGATCGCCACTTCGATCGGGGCCTCACGGGGCTCGTTCGGGACGTAGTCCAGGTCGCACTCAGGATCGGGGTCGTGGTAGTTGATCGTCGGCGGCACGACCCCGCGATCGATCCCCAGAGCCGTCGCCGCGAGTTCCACCGCCCCGGAGGCGCCGAGACAGTGTCCGACCTGAGATTTCGTCGAGCTCACCATCAACTTGTCCGCGTGGGCTCCGAAGACCTCGCGGATCGCACGACTCTCCATCGCATCGTTGAGCGGGGTCGATGTCCCGTGCGCATTGACGTAGTTCACGTCCGTGAGCGGGCGTCCCGATTGCGCGATCGCCCCGCGGATCGCGGCGGCGGCGAGGCGTCCCTCCGGCTGAGGGGCCGCGATGTGGTACGAGTCGTCGGTCATCCCGAAGCCGAGCACCTCCGCGTAGATCCGCATCCCCCGAGCCTGCGCGCGCTCGAGCGACTCGAAGACGAAGATCCCTGCCCCTTCCCCCATCACGAATCCGTCCCGGGAGGCGGAGAACGGGCGTGAGGCGGTAGTCGGGTCGTCGTTGCGGGTCGAGAGTGCCTTCATCGCATTGAACCCACCGACTCCGAGACGTGTGATGCAGGACTCGCTCCCCCCGGTGACCACCACATCGCACTGACCGGTGGCGACCGACTCGAAGGCGAGACCGAGCGCGTGCTGAGAACTCGCGCAGGCGGAAGCGGTGGCGAAATTCGGCCCCTGGAGACCGAACCGGATCGCGATCTGTCCAGAGGCGGCGTTCATCATCATCTTCGGAACGAAGAAGGGGGAGAGCCGCGATGGACCGCGCTCGAGCAGCACATTGTGCTGCAGTTCGATCTCGAGGAGACCGCCGATCCCCGAACCGGTGATCACCCCGAATCGCTGGGGATCCTCGTCGGCGGAGATCGCGAGCTGCGCGTCATCGACCGCCTGCTGACTCGCGACCAGGGCGAACTGCGAGAAACGATCGAGGGTCCGCACCAGCTTCGGGTCGAGGACCCCCTCGGTGGAGAAATCCCCTGCCTCGCAGGCGAACTGGGTCCGATAGTCCGATGCGTCGAAATAGGTGATCGGACCGGCCCCGGAGCGGCCCTCCAAGACTCCGTTCCAGAACGTCGACAGGTCGCTCCCGATCGCCGAGACCACGCCGATCCCGGTGATCACTACTCTACGTCGGCTCATCGGTCTCGCTACTCGCTGACGGTGTTGTTCTTGTTGATGTAGGTGATCGCGTCACCGACCGTCTTGATCCCCTCCGCATCCTCGTCGGGGATCTGCATCTTGAACTGGTCCTCGAGGCTCATCAGGAGTTCCACCATGTCGAGGGAGTCCGCGCCCAGGTCGCCGATGAAGGTCGCTTCGTCCTTCACCTTCTCCCGGTCGACCCCAAGCTTGTCGGCGACGATCTCTTTCACCTGGTCGGCAAGCTGGCCGCTCATCGGCGTCCTTTCGTCCACTGGCGCTTCCATCCGCCGGGGGGAACCTCAGGTTCCCCCCGCGCAAGTCCGGATCACATTGCGTCGAGCCGCAAACCCCGCTGCGGTCGCATTCTAGCCATTCATCTCCGCGAAGGTCGAGCCAGATTCGACCTCTCGTGGGTGATCAGTCGGGCCTTCTCAGGTCGCCATTCCCCCATCGACCCGAATCGTCTCTCCCGTGACGTAGGCCGCGGCGTCGCTCGCGAGGAAGAGAGCGGCCCCCGCCACATCCGACCCCGAGCCGAGTCGACCCATCGGAATCTGGCCGAGGATCCGCTCCCGGGCGTCATCCCCGAGGCCGCGGGTCATGTCGGTGTCGATCATCCCCGGGGCGATCGCGTTGACCGTGATGGCGCGCGAGCCAACCTCGCGGGCGAGGGACTTGGTGAATCCGATGATCCCCGCCTTGCTCGCCGCGTAGTTCCCCTGACCGGCGTTCCCGGTGAGACCGATCACGCTGGTCACGTTGATGATCCGCCCCCGTCGCTGCCTCAGCATCGGCCGAAGGACCGCCTTCGCGCACAGGTAGACGCTCCGGAGATTCGTCGCGATGACCTGGTCCCAGTCGTCGCTCTTCATCGCCATCACCAGGGCATCGCGTGTGATCCCCGCGTTGTTGACGAGCACATCGACCCCGCCGAACGCTTCGATGATCGCGCCGAACGTCTCGGCGACCGCCGCTTCGTCGGAGACATCGCAGGCGAAGGGGAGGACATCGCCGTCGATCCCCGCTGCGGTCTCCTCAACGCGCTCGCGGGTCCGCGCCACCGCGGCGACCCGGGCTCCCGCCAGGGCGAATGCGCCGACGACCGCAGCACCGATCCCTCGTGAACCACCGGTGACCACGACCCGGCTGCCACTGAAGTCGAACATCGGCGTCTCCATCTTGTTCAGCCCGCCACGAACGCCGCGACCGACTCGGCACCCAAGACCGAATCGACCGGCAGCCGTCGCTCCACCTGTTTGACCAGCCCGGCGATCACTCTCCCCGGACCCGGCTCGACCACTCGTTCGATCCCGTCCGCGACGAGCCGCTCGAGGGTCGGGGCGAAGAGGACCGGAGATTCGATCTGGCGCCTGAGTCCCTCTCGGATCCGCTCGGGGTCGGAGACCGATTCCGCCCAGACGTTCGGGTAGAAGGGGATCGTCGGCGTCCGGATTTCGAGTCGCTCGAGGAACGGAGCCAGCTTCGTGGTCGCCGGGGCCATCAGCGGCGAATGGTACGCACCCGCCACTTTCAGGGGCACCGTCCGGCGGGCGCCGCGCGCGGTCGCGATCTCCGCCGCGCGCGCGAGCGCGGGGAGTTCGCCGGAGACGACGATCTGGTGCTCTGCGTTGACGTTCGAGATCGCGATCACCCCCGCATCGCTCGCAGCCGCCACCACCTCGCGCACCGTTTCGAGATCGAGTCCGAGGATCGAGGTCATCCCCCCCTCGACCGCGTCGCACGCCTCTTGCATGTATTCGCCACGACGGACCACCACCTCGAGGGTGTCCTCGAACCGCGCCGCCCCAGAGAAGACGAGGGCCGAGTACTCACCGAGCGAGAGCCCCGCGGTGCCGGCGGCACGCAGGCGGTCCGCTCCCCCCGACGCCTCGATCGCTCGGCACACCGCGAGCGAGACGACGAAGATTGCGGGCTGGCTCATCACCGTGGTGTGGAGATCGTCCTCCGGACCTATCGTCGCGACCCTCCAGAGATCGACACCGAGGAGCGCGCTGGCGCGTTCGAACATCGGCGCGGTCTCTGGGCAGCGGTCGACCAGGTCGGCGGTCATCCCGACGAACTGGGCCCCCTGGCCCGGGAAGAGAACGGCGGTTCCGGGCATCACGGCTTCTCCGTCAATCGGGCGGCGTTGCGCTCGATCGCGGCGACGATCGAGTCCCGGATATGCACCGAGAGCATCTGGCGCGTCCAGCGCAGCGCGTTCGCGATCGCCGTTCGATCGGAGCGCCCGTGCCCGATCACGGAGATCCCATCGACTCCGAGGAGCGGGGCTCCGCCGTACTCGGCGTAGTGGAACTGGGCCGCGAAGCGCTGCAACCGCTCTCCGACCCCGGAATTTTCTCCGCCCTGGGCGACGAGTTGTCGCACCTCCGAGAAGACCGTCGAAAGCAGGCGCTCGGAGAGGCCCTCCGAAGTCTTCAGGACGATGTTCCCGACGAACCCGTCGCAGACGATGACATCGGAGCTCCCTCCGAAGATGTCATCCCCCTCGACGTTTCCGATCACGTTCAGGGTCGAGGCGGCGAGCAGATCGCGCGTCTCCTTCACCAGCGTGGTCCCCTTCTGCTCCTCCTGGCCGACATTCAGGAGCCCGACCCTGGGGGACTCGACGCCGTACACCCGCGAGAGGAACTCGGAGGCCATCACCGCGTACTGGAAGAGGTGGAGCGGCTTGCAGGAGACGTTTGCACCGACATCGATGAGGATCGCCGGGTGGGAAACGTCGGGGAGCGGGACTGCGACCGCGATACCGGCCCGCCGCACCCCGGGGAGGAGCCCGAGCCCCATCGTCGTCGCCGCCACCATCGCCCCGGTGTTCCCGGCGGAGAAGATCGCCGAACAGACCCCATCTTTGTGTAGGGCGACCAGCCGACGGAGCGACGAGTCCGGCTTGCGGCGAAGCGCCTCGACCGGGCTCTCGTGCATTTCGATGACTTCGGTGGCGGGCACGATCTCGAGGCGGGAGCGATCGACTTCGTGTTTTGCGAGCTCGCGCTCGATCTCGTCGGGGCGGCCGACGAGGATCAGCTCGAGGTCCTCGAATCGGGCGAGGGCATCCGCAGCGCCGGCCACCGGGGAGGCGGGCGCGTCATCCCCACCCATCGCATCGAGGGCGATCCGGTCGCTCATCGGTTCCCGTCCGATCGATCCCGGGAGGTGGCCGCAACGGGGGCGCATTCCGGCTAAGCAGGTGCCCCCGGGAAATCGTGCATCCGGTGAGGATCGCGGTGGATCAGAATCCCTCGACCGGGAGCAGCGCCCGACCGCGGTAGTGGCCGCAGTTCTCGCAAATTGCGTGCGTCACATTCCACGCGTTACAGCGCGGGCAACGGACCCGCTGCGTCTCCACCAGGGCATCGTGAGCCCGGCGCATCCGCTTTCGGGACGGAGATGTTTTTCTCTGAGGTACCGCCATCGGGGAGTCTCCTGTGCGATCTTCCGGCAGATGTTCCCTGCAGCTGAATCGGGGAGTCTAGCGGGGCCCAGCCGAGGGTCAAGCGGATCACGGTCCACTCGCACACGGTCCCACTCGGTCCACGGCACTCGGCCGCTCACCCCCCCAGTTGCTCCTCGAGCACCCCGCGCATCGCCGTGAACGCCTCCGGGAGCTTCTCGACCTCTTTCCCGCCGGCCTGGGCGAGGTCGGGGCGTCCTCCGCCACCCCCGCCGAGGGTCTGGGCGCCCATGTGCGCGATCTTCCCGCAGTGGACCCGCCCCTTCGCCACCGCCTCGGAATGCCCGACGATGAAGCGGATCCCCTCCTCGCCGGCGCTCGCGAGGATGAACACGCGTCCCCCCTCGCGCCGCTTCAGTGCGTCGGCGACCCGAAGGAGCTCCTCCTGGGGCGCGTCGGTCCAGGTCGCGGTGACCAGCTCGACATCCCCCACCGGGGATCGCTCCCCGGCTCCGGAATCGAGTTCGCCGAGCAGGTCGCGCGTGGTCGATTGCTCCTGTCGAAGACCCTTGTTCTCGGCGAGCATCGCCTCGATCCGCGAACCGAGCTCCTCGCGTGTCGTTCGCAGGAGGTGGCCGAGTGCCGAGATCAACGTCGAGTCATCACGGATCCGCCGATGGGACTCCCGCCCCGTGAGCGCCTCGATCCGACGTACGCCAGAGGAGACGGAACCCTCGCCGAGCAGTTGGAATGCACCGATCTCGCCGGTGCGCAGGCAGTGCGTCCCGCCACAGAGTTCGATCGACCGGAGCGCCTCCCCCGAGAGCTCCGGTCCTAGGTCGATCGTGACCACCCGAACGCGATCTCCGTACTTCTCTCCGAAGAGCGCCATCGCCCCGCGGGCGCGGGCATCGTCGATCGGCACCTTCATCTCGATCCCGACGGGGGCATCCAGGAGCACCCACTCCTGTACGAGGCCCTCGACGTCCGCGAGCTCTTGTGCGGTGATCCGTTCGTAGTGACTGACGTCGAACCGGAGGCGATCGGGCGCGACCAGAGAGCCTTTCTGCTGCACATGAGTACCGACCACGCCGCGGAGCGCTGCATGCAGCAGATGCGTCGCGGTGTGGTTGCGAATGATGTCGGCGCGCCGCCCGGAATCGACCGTGGAGTGCACGGAGACCCCCTCGCGCAACGCGTCGCGATCGCCGGAGACGAGCTCGGCGAGGTGGATGTGGACACCATTCTGTTTCGCGACGTCGTAGATCTGGAGGGCGAATCCGACCCCTTCGATCCGCCCGGTGTCTCCGACCTGACCCCCCGATTCCGCGTAGAACGGGGTGCGATCGAGGAGCACGCGGAGCTTCTCACCCGCGGGAACCACGGTGAGGATCTTGCCTTCCGCCGCGAGCAAGCCGTAACCCAGGAACTCCGTCGGCTCGATGTCGTACCCGCCGGTGATCGTGACCTCTCCCGGCGACGATTCCGATTCCCCGACACTTCCGGTGACCCGCGACCGGACCCGCTGCTCCCCCATCCGGTGATCGAATCCGTCGCGATCGACCGACAGCCCCAGCTCCCGCGCCATCTGCTCGGTGAGGTCGATCGGAAATCCGCAACTGTCGTGGAGGAAGAACGCCGCATCCGCAGAGAACACGGTGGTCCCCGATCCGCGCATCCCACTCACTTCGCTCTCGAAGCGCAGCATCCCGGTGCGGAGGGTGCGACCGAATTGGTCCTCTTCGCCTCGGATGAGTTTCTCGATCAGCTCCCGCGACTCGCGAAGCTCGGGGAACGCATCGCCCATCGATTCGGCGAGCGGCGCGACGATCCTCCAGATGAACGGCTTCTCCTGCCCGAGCTGATAGCCGTATCGGGCGGCGCGCCGGAGCATTCGCCGGAGGACGTAGCCGCGATCCTCGTTCGATGGATACGCGCCGTCCGCGATCGCGAAGGAGAGACTCCGCACATGGTCGGCGATCACCCGGTGCGGGGTCCCCGCCGTCCCTTCGTCGTAGGGGTGGTCGGTCACCCGCGCGATCTCCTCGATGATTCCACGGAGGAGATCGGTCTCGAACACCGACTCTTTCTCCTGCAGGATCAGCGTGATCCGCTCGAGGCCCATCCCCGTGTCGATGCTCGGTTTCGGGAGAGGGGTCCGCGATCCGCCTGGGTGCTGTTCGAACTGCATGAAGACCAGGTTCCAGAACTCGATGAACCGGTCACAGTCGCAGACCCCGAGGGCGCAGTTCGGACCGCAGGAGTGCTGTTCGCCGCAGTCGAAGTGGATTTCGGAACACGGTCCGCACGGTCCGACATCGCCCATCGACCAGAAGTTGTCCTTCTCCCCCAGCCCTACGATGCGATCCTCGGCAACGCCGACCTCGTCACGCCAGATCGCGCGCGCTTCCTCGTCCTCGTGAAAGACCGACACCCACAGACGATCGGGATCGATCCCGAACGATCCGGTGATGAGCTCCCACGCCCAGGCGCACGCCTCGGACTTGAAGTAGTCGCCGAACGAGAAGTTGCCGAGCATCTCGAAGAAGGTCAGGTGCCTCTTCGTGTACCCGACATTCTCGAGGTCGTTGTGTTTCCCTCCAGCCCGAATGCACTTCTGGCTCGTCGCCGCCCGGGTGTAGTCCCGCCGCTCGGCGCCGGTGAAGACCTGCTTGAACTGGTTCATCCCCGCGTTCGCGAACAGCAGCGTCGGATAGTCGTGGGGCACGACCGGGCTCGAGGAGACCACGGTGTGACCGCGGTCCGCGAAGAACTCGAGGAAAGTCTTTCTGATCTCGGCGACGCGCATCGACAGGCTCCCTGGGCAGTCCGCACGAGGATCTCCGGCGGGGGATCGAATGCAGAATGTACCGCCCCGTGCGTCGGCGTTCACCCGTTTCGACGGATTCAGCGCGGGAGAGGAGCCCCCTGCTCGACGAGGGAGAGCATCGCCCGGTAGCTGTCGAATCGGGTCCGCAGTGCTTCCGCGTCGACATCGAGGATCCCGTTCACCCCGAACGCCTCGCAGCAGAAGCTCGCCGTGACCGTCCCCCACGCGACCGCGTTCTTGAAGAGCTCGAGGTCCACGTGGTCGCAGCGGGCGAGGAAGCCCATCAGTCCCCCCGCGAACGAGTCCCCAGCGCCGGTCGGGTCTTGCACTTCTGCGAGCGGCTGGGCGGGGAGCGAGATCTGGCCATCGTCGTGGAAGATCATCGAGCCATGCTCCCCCTTCTTCACCACGACGAAGCGGGGTCCCATCGCATGGATCCGACGTCCCGCGCGGACGATGTTGCGCTCGCCGGAGAGGAGAAACGCCTCCTCGTCGCTCAGGACCAGGCCGTCGAGACGGGGGAGCAGGTCGAGCAGCGCCTGGTGCTCGGTCTGGATCCAGAGGTTCATCGTGTCGGCGAGCACGAACGGATTGCCACGCATCTGATCGAGGACACTCGCCTGGGTCACCGGCGGGCCGTTGCCGAGGAACAGGTACCGGACGTCCCGGTAGCTCGCCGGGATCGTCGGGCGATGGTCCGCGAGGACGTTCAACTCGACCGACAACGTCTCGCGCCGGTTCATGTCCTCGAAATACTCGCCCGACCACCGAAAGGTGCGTCCTCCGACAACGGTCTCGATCCCTTCGAGATCGATCCCGCGCGATTCGAGCAGATCGAGGTGCTCGGGGGGGAAGTCATCCCCGACCACACCGACCAACCGGACCGGCGCGAACAGAGCCGCCGCGAGCGCGAAGTGGACGGCGGAGCCGCCGAGCGCATCGTCGAGGCGTCCATCGGGGGTCTTGATGCTGTCGAAGGCGATCGAGCCCACCACCGCCAGGGACATCTCGTGCTCCTTCACTCTGCTTCGGCCTGTTCCGAGCCCGCCTGTGCGAGTTCCTGGGTCACCTTCTCGACCCTGAGCTCCGCTGCCCTGAGCTTCTCCGAGCAGAGGCGGATCAACTCCGCGGCACGCTCGACCTGGACCGCGAGCTCCTCGATGTCGACCTCGGTATCCTCGTCGAGGTGCGCGAGAATCGCCTCGATCTCGGCCGCGGCCTCCCGGTAGCTCGGAGTCTTCTTCGTCACGCCGTCTCACCGTTCCTCGGGGCACGCCGATTCACTGCCGAACAATGGGGGCTGAGGAACACGCTTGCAAGGAGAATCGAGGACATGCGGGAAGAGGAGCCAGTGTGCCCGAGCCTACTGCGCGAGCTCGTGCTCGGCGAGTAGGGTCGCCAGGCTCGCGACCAGATGGCGGCGATCGATCGGCTTGGTCAGGTACAGGTCGCACCCCGCCTCGATGCACCGCTCGCCATCCCCCTTCATCGCGTGCGCGGTCAGCGCGACGATCGCCCTCCCGAATCCGACATCGCGCAGGCGCTGCGTCGCCGCGTAGCCGTCGAGGACTGGCATCTGCATGTCCATCAGGATGCAATCGAACGGTTCATCCGCAGTCTCCGCGTGCAGTGCGAACTCGTAGGCCTGCTCGCCATTCTCGACGATCGTCACCGAAGCACCGGCGCGGTCGAGGATGTGCCGCACCAATCGCTGGTTGTCCGGCCCATCCTCCGCGTAGAGGATGCGGCGCCCCGCGAGGGCGAGTTCTTCCGGAAGGGAACGAATCTCCGAAGGCGGGGGGGGGATACGACACAGCGAGTCGCCCACCTCCCAATCGACGTCGTCCTGGTCGGAGAGATCGAGAGTCAAACGGAATGTGCTCCCGCGCGCTATCCGGCTCTCGAGTTCGATGACGCCGCCGAGCATCTGTGCGAGCCGTACCGAGATCGCCAACCCGAGACCACTACCTCCGAACCGGCGAGTGGTCGAGGTGTCCGCCTGAGCGAAAGCCTCGAAGATCCGCGCCTGCTGTTCCTCGGTTATCCCGATCCCGGTGTCGGCCACCACGAAACAGAGCGACTCCTGGAGCGGATCCCCGATCACCGAGATCTTCACCGAGCCCTCCGAGGTGAACTTGATCGCATTGCCGACCAAGTTGACAAGAACCTGCCGCAACCGCGTCGGATCACTGCCGATGCTCTCGGGAACGGTTCCGGAGAATTCGAGTTCGAATCCTAGCCCCTTCTCCTCCGCTCGTTGCCGAGCGAGGGAATGCACATCGGTCGCGATCTCGGCGACGGAGCAGGGAATGCGCTCGACGACCAATTTCCCCGCCTCGATCTTCGAGAGGTCGAGGATGTCGTTGATGATCGCGAGGAGGTGCTCGCCGTTGCGGTGGATGATCTGGTGGTATTCGCGGAGTTCCTCGGCCGACGTCCCCGGTTGTCCCATCAGATCCGCATATCCGAGGATCGCAGTCATCGGAGTGCGAATCTCGTGGCTCATGTTCGCGAGGAATTCCGCCTTCTGCACCGCGGCCTGCTGCGCCGCCTCCGCCTCCACCTGCGCGCGCCTGAGATTCGCCGCCGCGTTCTGTTCCTCCGTCAGGTCACGGAACACGACCACCACTCCCGACGGCACTCCAGCTTTCCCGCCCCCCACTCTCTCGAGCGTGTACGACACCGGGAACGTCGTCGCACCCTCACGGCGAAAGCGACCCTCCTCCGCCCACAGCGCCTCTTCTTCCGACGCCAAGAAGCGCTCGACCCGCGCGAGGTCCAACATCCCCGGCGCGAGGAGAACCGACAGCACCGACCGACCGACCAAGTCCGCTGCGGAGGACCCGAGGAGCACACCCGCTCGAGGATTCGCATACGTGACCGTGCGATCGGAATCGACGAAAAGGACGCCGTCCGCGAGGGAGTCGAGGATCAACAAGAGACGAGCCGGGTCCGGAGTCCGCCGTGGGGAAGGCGAATGGACGGGAGTCATCTCGGGTCCAGGGGTCGGCGGCATCCGTACCTTGTGCCCAACCGGGGCTCTTCATGCGGGGAGCGATCCTGCTCCTCCGGAGAGTACCCCTCAATAGGTGTAGTCGGTTGGGGGGGAGGGGGAGCTTTAGGGGCGGGGGGCTCGCCTCGGCGGTGGGCCAGGTCCCGGGCACCGCAGTCCCGCCAGTCAGGTCACTGAGCATCTACTGCAGGACTCCCATCTGCCTCCTGACCTCGAACACCAACTCCTGATCACCCAGGTCGACTCTGACGTGCGCGCCGTCGCCGACCTTGCCCGCGATGATCTCGCGGCCGAGGCGGGTCTCGATCGTCCTTTGGAGGAAACGCTTGAGGGGTCTGGCGCCGTAGATCGGGTCGTAGCCTTCTCTCGCGATGAAGGCTCTAGCGGCGGCGCTGAGCTCGATCGTGATTCCTCGCTCCTCCAGCCTTCCGCGGAGGTCTTCGAGCAGCAGGTCGACGATTCGCTCGATCTCCGCCTCGCCGAGCGGGGTGAAGATCACCGTCTCATCGACTCGGTTCAGGAACTCGGGGCGGAAGTGTCGGCGGAGCTCCGCGAGGACTCCTTCGCGCGCGGCGAGCGAGAGCTCCCCGTCGACCCCGATCCCCTCGAGCAGTCGGTGCGAGCCGAGGTTCGAGGTCATGATGATCACGGTGTTCTTGAAGTCGACGGTCCTTCCCTGACTGTCGGTCGCCCGACCGTCATCGAGGATCTGCAGCAGCACGTGGAAAACGTCGGGGTGCGCCTTCTCGATCTCGTCGAACAGCACGACGGAATACGGGTGCCTCCGGACCGCCTCGGTCAGCTGCCCCCCCTCCTCGAAACCGATGTAGCCGGGGGGCGCTCCGATCAGTCTCGATACCGCGTGCTTCTCCATGTACTCGCTCATGTCGATTCGGACCATGTTGTCCTCGGAATCGAAGAGCGCGGCGGCGAGGGTCTTCGCGAGTTCGGTCTTACCGACCCCGGTCGGGCCGAGGAAGATGAACGAGCCGATCGGCCGGCGGGGGTCCTTGATCCCCGAGCGCGCACGGATCACCGCATCCGCGACCGCCCGCACCGCTTCGTCCTGACCGATCACCCGCTCGTGCAGGATCTCGTCGAGTCGGAGCAGCTTCTCCCGTTCCCCTTCGACGAGCCGGGTCACGGGGACGCCGGTCCAGCGAGAGACGATCTCCGCGATCTCCTCGTCGGTCACCTCTTCGCGCAGGAGGCGCTGCTCTTCGTCTTCGGTCGAGGCCTTTTCGAGTGCGGCGAACTGGCGCTCGAGCTCGGGGAGTCGTCCGTGGGTCAGCTCTGCCGCTCGCTCGAGGTCGTAGGCGCGCTTCGCGCCCTCGATCTGACGTCTCGTCTCCTCGATTCCCTCGCGCAGGAGACGCACCTTCCGCAGCGCCTCCTTCTCGACCTCCCACTGTCCGCGCATCGTGTCACCTTGAGTCTTGAGGTCGGCCAGCTCGCGCCGGAGCACTTCGAGTCGATCCTGGCTCGGGCGGTCCTTCTCCTTCTTGAGAGCGGCCTCTTCGATCTCGAGCTGCATCACCCGCCGCGTGACCTGATCGAGCTCCGCGGGCATCGAGTCGATCTCGGTGCGGATCATCGCGCACGCCTCATCGACGAGGTCGATCGCCTTGTCGGGGAGGAATCGGTCGGTGATGTAGCGGTTCGAGAGAGTCGCGGCGCTGACGAGCGACCCGTCCTGGATCCGCACGCCGTGGTGCACTTCGAAGCGCTCCTTGAGGCCGCGAAGGATCGAAATCGTGTCCTCGACCGATGGCGGCTCGACCATCACTGGCTGGAAGCGCCGTTCGAGCGCTCTGTCCTTCTCGATGTGCTTGC
>JAQBGV010000095.1:0-13584 GCA_032128395.1 Planctomycetota bacterium
CACCGACCTCAGGCTCGCTGAGGGTAGCCGGTCACGACATCGCCGAAGAGCCGGTCGAGGCCAAATCGCGGTTGGCCATGATCCCCGACGATCCACAGCTGTTCTCCAGCCTGACCGTGTGGGAGCACCTCGAGTTCATCGCAAAGGTCTACCAGGTCAAAGACTTCGCCGCAGCCGCCGAGGAGCTGCTCGAGCGGTTCGAACTGCTCGATCGGCGTGATTCGCTCGCCGATGCGCTGTCGCGCGGAATGCGCCAGAAGGTCGCGGTCGTCTGCGCGCTCTTGCACAAGCCCGATGTCCTGTTGCTGGACGAGCCGATGACCGGCCTCGATCCGCGCGGCATCCGGACTCTGTTCGAGGCGATCCGAACCAGATCGGTCGCCGGAGCTGCCGTCGTCATCAGCTCGCACTTGCTCGGCCAGATCGAGCAGCTCTGCACCAAGTTTCTGATCATGGGGGAGGGCACCTCTCTGTTCTTCGGCTCACGCGACGAGATCGGCCACGCCATGCCGGGTCTGCGCGACGACGCTTCGCTGGAGGAGATCTTCTTCCAAGCCACCGAAGGCGGCTCGGCCGACGGCTCATGAACCGCGGACTCGTCTATCTGCTCCGCAAGAAACCAGTGGGCTGGACCCGCTTGGTGTCGCGACGGTTCACCGGGGCGAAGCGGGTATCGGTACTTCTGGGGATCGGTACGCTGCTGGCGCTCCTGGTCGGGCCGCAGATCCTAATAATGTCACAGATGAAGGCCGAGCAATTCGCGGCGTCCGCCGAGTCGTTGCGCCTCTGGGGACCACCCGCGCTCCTGCTGTTTGCATTGATGGGGGTGTCGTCGGGGACGGGC
Source organism: Planctomycetota bacterium (assembly GCA_032128395.1). Classification (GTDB taxonomy): domain Bacteria; phylum Planctomycetota; class UBA8108; order UBA1146; family UBA1146; genus JAQBGV01. The sequence continues at coordinate 845 of JAQBGV010000095.1, forward strand.
GGCCTCTACTTCCGCCAGAGCGAGATCGATTTCCTGTTTCCGGCTCCGATCGGTCGGCGTGAACTGTTGCTCTACCACGTGCTCGGACGGCTGCTCACCGGACTCTTGTCCTCCTTGTGGTTGACGGTCTTCGTGCTGCGGTGGGCGACCCACTGGTACTGGGGGATTCTCGGCGTCCTGTTCGCTTCGTGGTTCCTGCAGCTCACATCCGAGCTGGGGACGCTGCTCCTCTCCACGGTGTCGGTGCGGGTCACGCGTTGGGTCAAGCGCGGTGCGTGGCTCGGCGTCGCGATCCTGCTCGGGGGCGGCATGATCGTCGCCCGCCAGCAGATGGCCGGCTCGACGCTGCTCGAGGCGGCGCACCGGGTCGCTTCATCGACGCCGGTGGTGGTCGTCTCGGCCCCCGCCCGGGTGTTCATCGAAGCGTTTGCCAGCGACACGGCGGGACAGTTCGCCGGCTGGGGGGTGGCGGGCTTGGGAGTGCTGCTGCTGCTGTTCGGCCTGATCGTTCGGTTCGATGTGGCCTACACCGAGGGGGCGATCCGGGCCAGCCGACTCGTGCAGGAACGTCTGCGGCGGATGCGCTCCGGCGGGTCTGCACTCGCGGCGGCAGCGCCAGGATCGGCGCGCTTCTCCGTCCCCACCCTGCCGTGGCTCGGCGGGGCCGGGCCGTTGATCTGGCGTCAGTGCATCGAAGCGCTGCGAAGCGTTCGGGCCATCGTGTTCACCGGCGTGATGACCATCGGTTTCCCGATACTATTCGTGGGAATGCAAAGCGACGGAGACGGCGCTGTTTCGCTGCGTTCGGCCGGATTCATCATGGTGCTGGCGATGAGCGTATTCATGACCCAGAACCTTGCGCTCGACTTCCGCCGTGACGTGGACCGGATGGCTTTGCTCAAGTCTCTGCCGCTGCCCCCGGCGGCCGTCGCGCTCGGGCAGATCGTCCCGGCGATCGTGATCCTGACGGTCCTGCAGGGGCTCGCCTTCGCAGTTCTCTCCCTGGCCTTCGGTGCCGCGATGCCATGGCCCCCGTCGATGCTGCTGCTCTGGGTCCCTTTCAGTTGGCTGTCGGTAGCGCTCGACAACGTGCTGTTCTTGATGTTCCCGTACCGCTTCTCGGCAGCCGAGTCCGGTCAGTTCCGATTCATGGCCCGCGCCATGATGGTCATGTTCGTGAAGTTGGTCGGGCTCCTGGTTGCGGGGGGTGTGGCCGCTGGGGTCGGCGCGCTGCTCTACTTTGTCGGCGGCAGGTCGCTCCTACTCGCCGCGGTGGGGGCGACGATCGTACTCGCCGGCGCGGCCCTGGCGTCGACCATCGCGCTCGGTCGCATCTTCGGCAACTACGACATCAACAAGGACGTCGCGGGGTAGTGCGTTTCAGGACCGCCATGGTTGATCGATCACCGCGACAGGCACGCTACTCAAGGACTGCCGAGCAGCCGGTCGATCCGATTCACGATCGGGGTTCCCGCGTACTTCTCGCGGAGCTCAGCCAGACGCTTCCGGATGACCTCCTTGTCGACCTTGGGGTTCTCTGCGACCGCCTCGACCTTCGCCAGGTCCTTCTCCCCCTTCAGTTCCTCCTGGAACGCACTGTCCTTCTTCCACGCGGCGAGATTCGCGTCCGCCTCGTCCGCCTTCGGCACCGACTTGAAGAGTCGGACCGCCAGCTCGAGTCGCTCGCGGGCGATGGAGGGATACCCGGCCTCGCGTCGCTTCGCGCTCTCTTCGATCAAGCTCTCGACGCCGCGTTCGAGGTTGTCGAGGATCAACTGCGCCTGCTCGCGGGTCGCCGCCGCGGCGTCCTGTTGATCGAGGAGCTTCTTGGCACCGCTGTACGCGCGACCGTACTTCCCGGTGACGTACGAACGACCGATTTTTTGGAGGTCGGGTAGGAAACTCGCGATCGGTGCAACGAAAAACGAATCGAGCAGTTCTTCGACCGTCTTCGCGACCTCGCCCGCCGTCTCCGGGGAGGTGTTGAAGCCGTGCCAGCGGACGATCCCGCTCCGGTCGAGAACGATCGTGGTCGGAGTGCCGGCGCTCCCTCCGACTCCGAACTTGTGGATGATTTTCTCGTCTGCATCTCGCATGACGGAGAACTTCCATCCCTCCGCCCTCAGTCGCTCCCGAATCTTCTCCTCATCCGCCATCCACGGGTAAGTGTCCTTCTCGAACGCGGTGGCGACCGCCACCACGCGAACTCGGGCGTCCCCCTCGTACTGCGCAAAGAGCTTCTGCGCATGGGGGAGCGAGTTCGACATGCAGGTCGGTCAGCCGAGTTGGAAGAGATCGAGGACCACGACCTGACCGATCAGGTCCGCCTTCTGCCACGCGGGCCCCTGTACCGAGTGCGCGAGCTCGAAATCGGGACAGGCCTTGCCGACGAGGGGGCCGGCCTCGTTGCCGAGCGCTCCGGCAACTCCGAGCGTGAGGACCAGGCCGCAGGTGAGCGGGATCCGTCTCACGGTTCCTCCGTTCAGCGACCGGGTGGGCCGATCGCAGGGGACCACGGGTACGCAACGCCGCCGACTCTACCCGACCGCACGGGAGGAATCACCCGGGGCGGGGATGCGAGCGTAGGTCGAGGAGACCACTTCGTCGATAGTCCTGCTCTGGCCACCGTTGGGAGACACCGAGTGACCCCCTGAGGGGCTCCGCGCAGCGTTGCCAGTTTCATCTTCGCCTCCCACCTGCAGGATGACGAAAGATGGGCCAGGCACCGCTGTGCGGAGCCGATCCACATACTCTCTACATTCCGTAGAGCGTCCCCGTATGAACGGGTTTTCCCTGTAGCTTGAGGTAGTAGTAGAGCTGCGCCTTGTGCTGGTGAAGGTGGCCGATCATCCCGAGGAGCTGGGTCCCGAGTGGCATCGGAAGAGGGTGCCACGGTGCGGCGACCATTTTGCTCGCGAGATTCTTCTCCCCCGCCTGGTCGATCATCTGAATCGCGAGCTTCTTGTCCGCGTCCAACTCTGCAATCGCCTCGGCGACGCTCTTTGTCGTCGGCATCTTCTCCGCGGGGGGAAGCATCTCTTCCGGTGACATCTCGGAAATGTCGACTCCGTCCGGCATCCCCCAGTCCCCGGTCACGAACCCCTTCATGCAGTGCCCGCACGCGGTCGGGATGTGCTTCAGGAGCTGCCCCATCGTCATCCAGTTGTGGCCGGTCTCCGGGCGCCAGTCCAGACTGCCCTCGTCGACGAGCTTCATCATCCCCACGGTGGCGGGGTAGGCCCCCTCGATTTGGGCTTTCAAGGTCTCGGTCCAGTTCATTTCATGTCTCCTCTCTTCGAAATCGGTACGGGGGTCCGGCGGGCCGCCCCGCATTCCAACACCCCACCCCGATGGGATCAACTAGGAGGCTCTCGGAACGTGCCTCGGAGCCGCTCTGCCGTTACCATGGCGCGGACTCCCCGAACCAGAAGGCAGGACCACTGTGCTCCGACGCTTTTCGCTCCCCGCACTCTCCACCGTTCTCCTGCCCCTCGCCCTCTTTCCGCTGAACCTCTGCGCCCAGGGGAGCTCCGATTCCTGCGCGGCGGCGAGCGCGATCGGGATCGGGGTCACCTCGTATTCGACGACCGCGGCCACGACCGATGGCCCGCTCTCGTGCGCGCTGATCGGGAACGACGTCTGGTTCCTGTTCACGGCACCGAACACGGGATCGTGGAAGTTCGACCTTTGCGCGAGCACGAACTACGACGCCGCGATGGCGATCTACCCCGACACGGCGCCGTGCCCCCCCTCGGACGGAGACGAGATCGGGTGCAACGATGATGCGTGCGGCGGAGGTGGGCCTCCCGTGATCGTTCTCGGTCTTCTCGCCGGGGACACCGTTCGTCTTCAGGTCGGAGGGTGGAGCAGCGCGGTCGGGACCGGCGAGATCTTCATCTCCGAAGTCCCTCCGCTCCCCGCCGATGCGGACATCCTCGTCGGTGAGATTTCGACCTTCACGCAGTTCGGCCGCGAGGGGAGCGAGGTGGGGTGCGGTCTCCTGTCGGTGACCTGCAACGCGGGCGCGGAACCCCTCGATTGGTTCGGCAACCCCGACCCGCGTCACCCGTTCATCACCTCGGCGACCTATCGTCTTGAGGGTGACCGACTGATGCAGATCGGGATGTCGTTCGCGAAACACGGCTTCTCTGCGGCGCAGGCGGATGGTTGCAGCCTCGGGTGCACACCGTTCCCGAACGGCACCCGACTCGGCAGCGGCTGCTCCGACACCTACGGCGCGGGCACGAATGCCAACCAGAGCAACCTCGGCCCTCGGAGCGAAGTCGATCCGTGGACCGGAGATTTCGACTTCGCGACATCTGCCCTCGGCGGCGGCCCGTTCGACGGGGTCGAGAGGCGCCTGCGGATGCAAGACGACGACCTCGATGTCTCGCAGCACCCCGGCGCCGAGTGGATCTGCGAAGTCTACGTCCTCGCCCACGACGACTCCGAGCACACGAACAGCATCGCCTGGCAACCCTTCGTACCGAACGGAACGCCGGGGGGGACGTGGAGCTTCGACACCAGCGCGACCACGACCGTGGGGGCGGCGATCGCCGCCTGGCCCGGCGCAACCATCGCCGAGGTGATGGACCCCGCGCTCGACGACGGCCGGGTCTATCTCGCCGCAAAGGTGATCGACCTCGGAAACGGCACCTGGCGGTACGAGTACGCGATCCAGAACCTCGACCTCGCCGGTGGGATCGGCACTCTCTCCGTCCCCGCGACCGCGTCGGTCACCATCACCGACATCGGATTCCACGCCGCGAATCAGTTCGAACCGGGATTCGACGACCAGCCGTGGAGCACCGAGCGCACCGCGGACTCAGTCCTCTGGTCGACCGACCCGGAGGCAGCCGCGACGCCGCAGAATCCGCTGCGCTGGGGTGCCCTCTACAACTTCTGGTTCACCGCGGACTTCCCCCCCGTCCCGGCCGACCTCACCATGGGAGTGCATTTCGTGACGACGACCCCGACCCTCGGCGCGTCTTCGGTCGGGCCAGAAGGGACGCCCCCCGGGGTCAGCTTCCGTCGAGGCGACGTGAACGTGGACGGCCTGCTCGACATCGCGGACCCGGTCTTCGACCTCGGGTGCCTCTTCCGTTGCTTCCCCTCCTGCAGGGACGCTCACGACTCGAACGACGACGGCGCGTGGAACATCGCGGATCCGGTGTACACGCTCAACTACCTGTTCCAGCAGGGTCCGCAGCCGTCACTCCCGTGGCCAGGGTGCGGCATCGACGAGACTCTGAGCATGCTCGACTGCCAGTCATACCCAGGATGTCCATAAGAGGCAGAGGAACCGACGAGGACAGGAACATGCCCGAAGAGCAATTCGGCGAACATCCTTCGACCGCCAGAGGGCGGATCGCCGGGGATGCAATGGGTCGCCAGATCTAGTGGGCCGATTTCAGAAGCCACTCTCGGGCGCGCTCGAGCTCGCTGTTCTTCCCGGATTGGAGCTCTGCCGGCACCGCCTCGACCGGCTCGTCCGGCTCGACCCCGTGGAACTCGATCCCTTTCCCGTGAGGGCCCTGACGGGAAGCCACCGAGTAGCGGATCGTCGCGATCCCGCTCGGCAGAGGAAAGAGCTGCTTCGTGCTCGACGAGCCGGCCGTGGTGGCACCGAAGAGGCGCGCCTTGTTGTCCCGCACCAGGTCGCGTGCAAAGGTCTCGGCGGCCGAGATCGCTCCGGCGTCGATGATCACCGCGACCCTCTTCCCGAGTCCCTCGCAGGTGCTCGCGAGTGATGCGTCGTAGCCTCCCCCGGAGTTGCCGCGCAGATCGACGATCCAGCCGTTCACCTCGGGGTGCGCGGTGAGCGCGGCTGCGATCCCCGACACCACCGACTCGTCCATTCGGCGGAGATAGAGCAAGCCGATCCCTCCTTCGAGGAGCCCGTGCGCCACCGACCGACCCGACTCCACCAGATCCGGCGGGAGGTGATAGTTGTGCTCCCAACCCTTGAGTTCCTGGTTCGCGACGAGGGTGACCTTCTGCTCTTTCTTCCCGTCCTGGTAGTGGATCGTGACCTTCGAGCCTCGTTCCCCGGCGAATGCAGTGCGGTACTCGAAGAAGCGTGCACGCTGTGGGCTCGAGAAGAACCCTCCGAGTTGCCAGGTCTGCTGTGTGCGCATCTCGAGTGCGGCGCGCGCGGGTGTGCCGTCGATCCGAGTGATCACCGTTCCCGGGGTGAGGAGGCTCTTCAGGTTTCCCGCACTCGACATCACGACCACACGTCCCCGCGTCGCTGGGAGTAGCGCGACTCCGGGCCAAGCCAGGTCGCTCTTCGGCCAGCCCGGCTTGAGATCCTGGATCTCGCAGTGTCCGTCACGAAGCCCCTTGAGAGCGTCGATCAATACCGGCGTGAAGTCCGCATCGCTTCGGCAATGCTGCGCCCGCGCAGCGAGCTGCTTCTTGCGAGCCTTCCAGTCCTTCTCGATCCCCTTCAACCCGAAGAAGGGATAGTGGGAATCGAGCTCGGCGAAGAGGGCTGCGAGATCCTCGAGGTAGGGGTTCTTCTGCTGTCGAATCGGTGACGCGCCGACTGCCGCGGTCGCGGCCACGAGGGCGGCCAGGATCAGGAAGAAGACGCTACGCCGAAACATCGTCGATCACCGAACTGTGCCGGGCGAACCGGCTCTCGGGATACTGCTCCCGGACCTCGTTCCAGCGTGCGCGGAGCTTCCCGACATCCCGCTTCCCTTCGAGGAACTCGACGATCCCCAACCAGTGGAGCGCTTCCGGCGCCGCGGGGGAATCGGGAGTGTCTCCGACGACCCGCGCGAACATCGCGGCCGACTTGTCGAGCCGCTGGTGATGCAGATGATCGAGGGCGATGGGAATTCGCAACTCCGCGATCCACTCTTGGGGGGGGAGCCAACCGGTGAAGCGTCGCAGTTCGCGCCCTCGGTTGTCCTCGATGAGAAACGTCGGCGCCCAGATCACTTTCGCGTTGCGGGTCGCATCCTTGAATTCGGGGTGCGGGTTCGCCAGATCGAACTGGACCCCGCGATAGTGCTTCGCCAGAAACTCGTTCACTTCCGGATCGGGTAGCGTCGCCGACGCCATGCGAGCGCAGCCCAGTCACCCGGGCGCGTGGAAGTACGAAAGTCGCAGAGTGCCGTCCCGCTCGCTCGCGGCGTGGGCCACCTCGAGCGAGTCGAACCAGACCGTAGTCATGCGGAACCTCCCCTGGAGTGGATCGAGCCGGAGATCCTACCCGCCCTGACCGTAGGTAGCCCAGACCTCCTCCGCCGTGCCGCGGTGGATCTGAACCGTATCTTCGACCCGGCGCGCGTAGCCCCCGGCCAGCGTGACGACTCCGGGGATCCCGAGGCGCGCCGCCCGCCCGATCACGGCGTGGTCGCGGCGCCGGAGACCTTCGAACGTGAGCTTCAGGTCCCCGAGCTGGTCATCGTGGTAGGGGTCGGCTCCCGCGATGTAGAAGATCATCTCCGGCGACTCCCGGTCGAAGACCACATCGAGGGCCTCCTCGAGTCGATCGAGGTACTCATCGTCCCCGACGAACGGATCGAGCCCGATGTCGAGGTCGGATCGCTGCTTGAGCGGATAGAGTCGCTCCTGGTGGATCGAGAACGTGAACACCGTCTCGTCTCCCGCGAAGATCGCGGCGGTGCCGTTTCCTTGGTGAAGGTCGCCGTCGACGACCGCACAATGTCCGAGGCCTGCGCTGGCCTGCAACCGGCGGATCGCGATCGCGACGTCGTGGAAGTAGCAGAACCCCTCCGCGTGGTCGGGAAACGCATGGTGGAATCCGCCGCCGAGATGCATCGTCCAGCGCTCGTCCCGCCACGCCAGATCGGCCGCGCGGGTACTCCCCCCCACCATTCGCCGGAATCCCTCGATCGCTTCGCGCGTCACCGGCAACTCGGACGCTAGGGTTCGGTGGGTAGCTCGCGCGGCGGCGAGATCTTCGAGGTATTCGCGGGTGTGGACCCGCTCTAGGTCTTCGTCATCGACTGCGCCCGCCCGCTCGAACCGGCCTCTCGGAATGCCGAGCTCCTCGATCGCGGCGGCGAGCAAGCTGTACTTCTGGGTGGGAAACACGTGCGGTCCGATATCGATGGCGGGAATCGGTTCGTAGATGAAGACGGCTTGGGACACGCTACAAACCCCCCGATCACACGGGAACTGGCTCTCCTGAGGTGCCCCATCTTCGGTTCCGTCGTTGCCGACCCCAGATAGCAGAAGATGGGGCAGAAGGCACCGCTGTGCGGCGCCAGTCCCCTACGACCCATCCACGATCAGATCGAAGTCACCCTCGAAGACACGATCCACCCTCGTCGTCCGCCACTTCCTCCGACTGTCCCGCACCAGCGGACTCGCTCCCTCGCGGTAGCGACGCACGATCGCCGCGTTGCCATCGGCGAGAACCAGGATCTGCCGTCGAGCGGTTCGCGCAAGCTCTTCCGGACTACCCTGGAGCGGGAGATCGCCCTGGGCAACCACCCGAACCCGCGCACGGCCGAGATCCCCCGGCTGACTCCGCTCGAGCGACTCGTGGATGTGCAGTCCGGACTCCGGCTCGAGAATCGGCAGCGCACCGTAACCCGAGACCGAGAGCAACAGTCGATAGCCAGACTCTCCATCCGGAGTCTCCTCGAGAGTCCGCACGCGCATGCGACGCCGCTCCCCCCACGACCGGTACATCGCGGCGAGACGGCGGGCAAAACGGTCGCAGCGCTCCGGATCATCCCCGGGGCCCGGGCGCGATTCCAGAGAGAGGAACGCGTCCTGGGGGCACGACCCATCGAGTCCCGAGAGCGCCTCCCGAATCAGGTAGATCCGTTCCGCCAGACTGCGCACGAGTCTCGGGGAGAAGCTCTCGCGGTCGATCCGATCGGATCCCCCGACCAGTCGACCGAGGAGCGACCGGGCGGTCTCGTGCCCCGACTCGATCCGGTCCATCAGTTCCGCGACCCCGAGAACCCGGTGGCGATCGGGAGAGTCCCAGAACCCGGAGTGGGAGGTCCGAGCGAGGCACTCCTTCTTCTGTACCCGCCATGCTTCATCGGTGATCCGGGCCTCGAGTTCGCCGACCGCTCCACGGAGGAACTCCGCCTCTTCGTTCCTGCCCCGTCCGTCGAGGGCGAGCGAGCGCACGTCGAAGTTCCCCACCGGCGGGGAGATCCCCCCGGAGGCGACCACCTCGACCTCGACCGCCTCCCCCTGGTCCGGGTCGATGAACTCCACCTCGATACTGCGCCCGTCGCTGCGGATCAGGAGGAACTGATCTCCCTTCGGGATCTGGTGCGCAACGATCGTCCGCGCGAGCGGCGCGAGGAGGTAGCGGTCGATCGCACGTTGGAGGGGACGGGCCCCGAGTTCGCGCGAGAACCCCTTCTCGAGCAGGAACTCGGTCGCCGAGTCCTCCCACTCGATCGCCCAACTGCGATGCCGCAGGCCGCGGCGACGGATCACCTTCTCGAGTTCGAGCTGGAGCACGCGCCGGATCTCGTGCTTCTCGAGAGGTGCGAATATGACGATGCGATCGATGCGGTTCAGAAACTCGGGGCGGAAGGTCTCGCCGATGGCGGTCCGCACCCGATCGTCATCGGTGCTCGACGCGCCGCCGAATCCGAGGCCACTCGCGGTGAAGGAGACTGCCCCGACGTTCGAGGTCAGGATGATCACCGCGTGTCGGAAGTCCGCGACCTCGCCGCGACGATCGGTGAGTCGACCGTCATCGAAGACCTGGAGGAACAGGTCCCACACGTGCGGGTGGGCCTTCTCGAATTCGTCGAGGAGCACCACCGCGAACGGTTCCTTGCGAATCTCGTGGACGAGCGCTCGCGTCCGATCATTTGGGTCGTTCCCGCCGAGGATGCGGTCGAGGGAGTCCGCAGTCTGGAATTCACTCATGTCGAGTCGGACGAGTCGATCGGGGGAGCCGAAGAGATAATGGGCGAGGGTCTTCGCGATCTCGGTCTTCCCGCTCCCGGTCGGTCCCGCGAAGAGGAACACCCCGAGCGGTCGTGTACCGTCGACCAAACCAGCCTTGACCATCGCAACCCGATCGACGAGTGCATCGACCGCTTCCCGCTGACCGATGATCCGCTCGCCGAAGAACGTCCGCAGGGCGTCGAGGTCGAGCCCCTCCTCCTCGTCGAGAATCACGCGAGGGAGCCCGGTCAGTCGCATCAGCACCCCGAACAGGTCATCCTTGCAGAGCCCCTGAGCCGCCGCATTGGACCAGTCCTTCCCCTCGAGGGCTCGCTCGAGCAGCTCGAGCAGACTGCCGGGGAGCACGCGGTCACCGACGTATTGCTGGGCGAGTTCGAGCGCGGTCTCGAGGGTGGCACTGTCGAGGAATCCTGGCGCGCCCTTTCCCTCGAAGACTCTCTGCTCCGCCCATCGCCTCGCCAGGTCGCGACTCTCATCGACACCGAAGTCCAGGATCCGGAGCGCGGTGACCGAGCTCCGCAGCCGGGGATAGTGCTGGGAGAGATGCTCGTACGCCCGGGGATCGACGCTGCCGATGATGAGCAGCTGCCCGCTCTCCAAGTACGGCAGCAGCAGATCGAGGGCGGCGACCGGGCTCGAGATGTGTCGCCCGGCCCACTGCAGATCCTTGAACTGTGGTACGTACCAGATCACGCGCGCGCCGCCGGTCAACTGCTGGAGCAGGCGCCGCATCCGTTCCTCGAGCTGACCGATGAAACTCTGCCCCGCGACGAGATCGGAAGGAGCCGCCTCGAACACGACCCAACCGTCGCCACAAAGCCCTGCGAGGAAGACCTCGATCGCGGTCTTCTTCCCGATCCCCGCTTCTCCGACGAGCAGGATCGAGCGGCGGTTCTCCCCCGAGATCGCCTTCGAAAGGGACTCGTTGATCACGTCGAGGGCGGGGTGGGGAACGAAGCGTTCGATTCGGTCGAGCTCCGCGGATCCCCAGACCCGACCGATCTCGGCGAGCATCCCACGGTCGATCGTGCCCGCGGTGTACCGATCGAGCGCGGCGATGAACGGGGCTGCGACGTCGGCCTCGAACCTCGCGAGGGCCGCCCTGAGGTACTCGAGGTCCTCCGAGTCCATCCCCGGGAGCGCCTCGTAGAAGACCTCGGGGTCCTCCGGCTTTCCGACCTGCTGACGAAACTCATCGAGGAATTGGTGGGCGACGCGTCCGTGCCAGTTCGAGCCGCCGCGTGCGAGCAACTTCCCGAAGCTCGGAGCGGGGTGCCGCGCTCTGTACGCGCGCAACGCGAACCAGCGAGACGGCGGAGCGACACTGTCGATCGCGCGGAGGATCGGATCTTCGATCTCGGGGGCCGCGCCCTCACGACGCGACAACGCCTCCATCGCGAAGCACGCGATGATCGCGTTCTCCCCGGTGAAGTACTGCACCAGGGCGAGATCGGAGAGCTCACTCTCCCGGAGCAGCGTCACTCCCTCGATGAAAACCCCGTTCTCGAGAAGGTCGGAGGGGTGATTGGTCGAGTTGAAGAACGGCACGAGCCGCTGGGCCAACTCGAGCACGCGAGGAGCGACCCCGGGAGTGCCACTCTCTGCCGTGGAATCGGGCACCCCACCCTCGCCGAACGGCAACGGGAAGAAAGGCATCCCTGAGCCCGGGATTTCCGCAGGTGGACTCGGGGCCCCGGTGGGTGCCCGACTCCGCTCCGCGAGGAGCCACCCGAGCAGCGCCCCGATGGCGAGAACGATCCCATGTTCCCAGCCCATGATGTCCCAGTTTCCTTCCGACGGATCGCGGTCGTCCACCCCAGAGATGAAGAGAGAGTCCGATCGTCAGGATGGGGCGACCCATCGGGCACTGCAAGGAGGAAAAGTCCTGGATGATCCTCATCGACCGGCGATGCCGAAGATCATCCTCGTCGGGGGAGGAGCTTCAGGACCCTCTCGCGAGCCGAAGTCCCTCAGGTCCCAGATCTGGATGGAGCGTCGGGAGGGGCCTCGCTGGAGAGCACCGCTCTCAGCGGATCGATGTGCGCCGGCAGCGCATGGGCGATCACTCGATCACCGATCTCGAGGCGGGTGTCGCCGCGGGGAAAGACCACGCTGCCGTCGGCTCGGCGAATCGAGATGAGGAGGGAGTCCTTCGGCAAGAGAGGCGCGATCTCGGCGATCACCTTGCCCGCGCACGCAGCGCGGGGACCCAGCACCACCTCGACGAAGTCGACCAGTCCCACGCCTCGCAGGCCATCGGAAACTCGCTCGTCTACATCGTGGCGACGAGTGAGTCCCACGTTGTAGGCGCGAACTACATCATTTCGACGGACCACCCCCAGCAGTGTGCGTGGGTCGTCACGGGACACCACGGGAAGTCGCGACAGATCCCGTGGCCCCATCTTCTGCAAGACGTCGCGCAGCGTTTCGTCGGGATATGCGGTGATCAGGCTTGTGGACATCAGGTCCGCGATGGTGAGCTGCTCGAATCCCTCCTGCCCCAGTCCCACGACAATTGCGGTGAGCCAGATGCTCCAATCGGCACCGAAGTAGCGCTGGAGCATGGTGCCGCGGCGCTTGCTGCCGTTCGGATCGAACCTGTTCATCGGATTGCCATCATGATTCTGCTGCTACCGCCGCGACTCCTGATGTGACCTACCCCAGACGTCTCCCCATCGACGGTCACTGACGCGAGAAAAGCGCGCGGTGGAATCGCTCCGACCGGTGGTCCGAGCCCTGTCCTACTGAGGCTTCACCCAGATCGTCGCAGACATCCCTTCGATGGCCACGGTGTGCCCATCGCCATCCCCGCT
>JAQBGV010000096.1:0-74552 GCA_032128395.1 Planctomycetota bacterium
TGAAACAATCCGAGCCGAAGGCGAGGCGTTTCCGGGTGAAACAATCCGAGCCGAAGGCGAGGCGTTTCCGGGTGAAACAATCCGAGCCGAAGGCGAGGCGTTTCCGGGTGAAACAATCCGAGCCGAAGGCGAGGCGTTTCTGGGTGAATCGGGAGCGGCTCTGCCGCGAGCGAGAGGGGGCTTTGCGAAAGCCCCCTCAAGAATACAGCGTGAATCGGCAGCGGCTCTGCCGCGAGCGAGACGGGGCTTTGCGAAATCCCCCTCAAACAATACCCACTCAGCTCTCCAGCCAGCGCTCTGCTTCCAGCGCCGCCATGCATCCCGTCCCCGCCGCCGTGATCGCCTGCCGATAGGTGAAGTCCTGCACATCTCCGCAGGCGAACACCCCGGAGACGCTCGTGCGCACCCCATCGAAGGTCTTCAGGTAGCCGTTCGAATGCAGCTCGAGCTGCCCCTCGAAGAGATGGGTGTTCGGAATATGACCGATCGCGACAAACACCCCGTCGAGGGGGAGATCGCGGACCTCGCCAGAAACGGAGTCCTTCAGCCGCACTCCAGAGACTGAGTTCTCGCCATTGTCGAGAATGTCCTCGACGATCGAATTCCACGCAAACTCGATCTTCTGGTTCTGGAACGCGCGGTCCTGCATGATCTTCGAGGCCCGCAGCGCTTCGCGCCGGTGGATGACCGTCACCTTCGAGGCGAACTTCGTCAGGAAGTTGGCCTCCTCGATCGCGCTGTCCCCTCCCCCCACCACGGCGATTTCCTTCCCTCGGAAGAAGTAACCGTCGCAGGTCGCACAGGTGCTCAGGCCGTGGCCGAGGAGCCGCTGCTCCGATTCGAGGCCGAGCATGCGCGCGGATGCGCCGGTCGAGATGATCAGCGCCCGAGCCTCGACCTCCTCCTTCGACGTGCGCACCTTGAAGGGAGTGGTCGAAAGGTCGACCCCGATCACATCATCGAAGTGGATATCGGTCCCGAAGCGTTCCGCCTGCTTCCGGAACGCCTCCATCAGATCGGGGCCCATGATCCCCTCGGGAAATCCAGGGTAGTTCTCGACTTCGGTGGTCAGCATCAGCTGCCCGCCGTGGAGTGATCCGGCATACTGCCGCGGGGAGAGATTCGCCCGAGCGGTATAGATCGCGGCGGTGTAACCGGCGGGACCGGATCCGACGATCACGACATCGTGGACCATGGAAGCGCTTCCTTTCGGGGGGGAGGCCAGGACGCCGTCCCTCGGTTCTGGCCCACGAACTGCCTCGGTGAGCGTATCCACTCGGCTGGTGGGGCTGACGGGCTCCCGTTTCGGGGCTGATCGAACGGCGGTCGCCACGATCCGGTTCCGGGAGGCGGAACTTCGGCAGCGAGCCGGGGTTTTCGGGTTATACCAGAGTCCCCGAAGGAGGTCCCCGTTGGAACCCGTCCGCCCATTTTCTGCCGGTTGCGCACTCCTGCTCAGCGCCTCACTCTGGTCCCTCACCCCATCCATCGCCTGCTCTCAGGATGAGGGCTCCGAGCCGGCGATTGCGGAAGTCCCTGCGGACGGTGAGGCGGACGAGATTCCCCCGATCCCCGACTGGACCCCGGAGAGCCCTGAGGTCCGCACGGAGTTCGAGGCCGCGCGGAAGAGCCTCGACGAACGCAGCTATCCAGAGGCGGAGAAGGCGTTCAAGCGCCTGCGCTCGAAGGCGAAGGGGACCGACGGCGAGCCGGTGATCGCCCGCTGCCTGCTCGAAGCCGAGGGGGGGATTCTCTGCGAAAAGGCGGGGGAGTTCGCAGCAAAGGGTCAGCACCGTCGAGTGATCGCCCTCTGGATCAAGGAAGGGGAGAAACTCGACGAGACGTTCACCGGAGCTGAGCTCGAGAAGTTCTTCGATGAGGCTTTCGCCGAAGTCTTCATGACCCTGGCAGACTTCGAGAAGAAGAGCGCCGCGACGGGAGCGGCCGAAGGTGGAGAAGACGGCGGAGGAGACGGTGGGAACGGAGGTCGCGGCGGCGCGACCGGCGGACGGGGCAGCACCGCCTACGGGCAGAACACCCGCCTGATCACCGGCACTCCCGAGGAGGGTGAGGTCCGGAACGGCTCCGGCGCCCTGTACTGGATGACCACCGCGACCCTCGGCTCGATCCAGATCGGGATCCCCGAAGAGGTCCGGCTCGCGAACTACCGATATCTGCGCATCTCGGTCCGCACCGAAGATCCGAAGTCCAAACCCTCCCTGCTCCTGCTCTTCGACTGCGAAGCCGGAGAGCTTCAGGGCGGCGGGGGGGGCCAGGGAGGGCGCGGTGGGAGGCGCGGCGGGAACTGGGGGGCCGCACAGGTCCATCGGCGGGTGGGATTCCATATGGAATTCTCGCCGGAGCACCGATACCAGGACCTCCGCCTCGACCTGAAGAAGTTCGAAGAGAAGGGCAACGCGAAGTGGCCGAACGTGCTCTCCTTGAAGCTGGTCCACTTCGGCGGAGCCGAGACGGGGATCTTCATCGACGACGTGATCCTCGAGAAGGAGTAGCCCCGTCGCTCCGGGAACCGCCCCGTCCCGTTCTTTTGCGTTTCTCCCTCTGACTGCGGCGGGTTAGCCTGCTGCGGGGCCCCGTCGTTCAGGTGGCCCGAGAGAGAGGGCGAGTCCGGAGTGATCCCCATCGGACGATGGCTGCTTCTCGTATCGATGCTCGGCGCGCCTGCCCCTCTGCCCGCTCAGGACGCGGATCCCGACCCCCTCTTCGACAAGTGGCGCGACGACTGGATCGTTCCCCCCAAGTCTGGCACATCCGAGGAGCCGCTCCCGTCATTCCTCGACTTCGATCTCGTCCGCGGAGTCCGATTTCAGGGCCCCGATGGAGTCCCCCGGCTTCGCGTCGGGGGTCGCATTCACCTGACCAGCTACCTCTACGATGACCGCAATCAGCGCGACTCCGAGGTGGGCGTCGAGAACGGCGAACTCCGCCTCGACGGTGCAGCGCTCGGACGGGCTTGGCTCCGCGTAGTGGCAGACCTCGACGGGCGACGAACGCGCGACGGACTCACCGAAGCGACGATCTCGAGCGGCAGACTTCCCGGGGTTCGCGCCACTTTCGGCCTGCAGAAAATCCCCCTCGGGATCGAGGCTTCGATCCCCGACGACGAGCTCCCCTTCATCGGACCCGCCTTCTCGACGTGGCTCGTCGAGCGCACCGATCTCTCCCTCCGCCTCGATGGCGAGGTCCTCGGAGGATTCATCGGATATGACGCGGGTTGGAGTTTCGGCGAGGGGTTCGACGTCGAAGCGCAGCGCGTCGATGACTCGCGTCTCTCCCTCCGACTCGTGCTCTACCCCTTCACCGCGGACGCACTCCTCCCCGCCTCCGACGGGTCGTGGCGCTACGCCGAGGGGCTCTTCATCTCCAGCTCGTACGCCTACGAGAACTCGTTCCGTCGCACGATCGCCATCGAGACTCCGAGCCGGAACAGACTCTTCCAGACCAGTTCTCTCGATGCCGACTCCGCGGAGTGGTGGCAGTTCGGCTGGGGGCTCGATGCAGGCCGCGTCCGGCTGATCCACGAGTGGGCGATCGGCAGCCTTCACGGCTTGGAGACCACGACCGGTTCGGTCGACCTCCGCGATCAGCTCACGACGATGGCAGCGACCCTCAGCGTGCGGCTCTACGGAAAACCCCCCGCCTACGACAGCCACCCATTCCACAAGCGTCCCGACCTCCCCAGCGTCGACTGGTGCCCCCCGGAGAAGGAACGTCCCCCGTTCGCTCCCGTGCGATTTCCCGGGGAGGTAGAGCTCGCGGTCCGCTATGCGAACGGTGATATCGACCGTCGCCTCTTCGAGCTGGGCCTCGCCGATTTCGCGGTCTCGTCCCAGGAATTCCGGACCTTCACCGCCTCGGTGAGCCTGCGCCCGTCACCGACGCTCCGGATCATCATCGAGGGGACGCGGGTGATCGCGGACCAGAACCCCGCCGCATACGATTCACACGGGCGCGACACTTCATTCGCGCTGCGGTTCGAAGTGCTCTTCTGATCGGGTGGGCGCCGGACGCCGCCCGAGGAGTTCGTCCTAAGTCATTAATATTGATACGCTTAAGTCCACTCCCCTCGCGCTCCGAATGGGCGCATCCTCGCCGTCATCCTAGACTTTCGATGGAGCTTCATGCTCCGACTCTGCCAACCTGCTTCGCGCGAGAGGGGACGACGACTCACGCGGTCGTCGGGCGCGCGACGCGACCGGTTCGGTCGCGATTCCCCTGCGTTGATGGAACCAGCCGCCCTCCCCATCCCACGGGGACCGATGCGGCCACGGCTCCGGGCCGACGCCCGGAGAGGAAGGTGCGCATGGACTGCCAGAGCGAGCATCCCCTGGGTGGAGACCTCCTGCCCCACTCCGGCCGATCCCGGGTCCAATCAGGATTCAGCCTCCTCGAGGTCACGATCGCGATCGTGATCCTCACCGTGCTTTCGTTCACGACAGCACTCGTGCTGATCCCGGTGAGCCGCGAGCACCGCTCGGCGCGGGAGACCGACGTGGCGAACGCCTCGGTCCGCACCATCCTCGAAGAGGTTCACGCCACGCCGTTCAACGAAATCCTCACGCGCTACCCAGATGGGGACCAGATCGCGATCGTGGGTCTCACGAATGGGTTGATTGCAGTCTCGTACGAGAACGCCGCAGCGGATCCGCTGGTGATGCGCCTCGATCTCTCCTGGGACAGCCCCGAACAGGGGCCGATGCAACGCAGCTTCTTCACCGTGCGCACGGAGTAGGCAGGCTAGGGATGCACGAACTTCGATCCATCGACCAGAGAGCCGAGCAAGGTCTGACCCTGCTCGAGGTCGTCATCGCCATGACCGTCATCTCGGTGCTCGTAGCAGGGGTCCTCGCAATCAGCGTCGAGACGGCTCGATTCACCGCGTTTGCGGACGACGACTTCATCGTCCAGAACGAGGCACAGAGATCGATCTCGAAGATGTCGGACATCCTGCACAAGACCGGATGGGCCAGTGTGGGAGGGATCAACTTCCCTCAGGTCTGGAACAACGGAGACGAGCTCGACTTCGTCCTCAACGGAGACATCGACGGCAACGGGTACGCGTTCAACCAGGAGACCGGGGAACTCGAGTGGGCGCCAGTGATCTACACGGCGCGCGCGGACGGCGTCACCGGAACCCTCGGCGTGTATGTCGGGCCGTTCCTCCTCTGGGTCCTCGGCTCGAACATCTCCGATGTCGACTTCCTGACGAACGTGGAGGACAACGATGTCCGGTTCAAGGAGATCCGAGTGACGGTCCAGGCGGACCGCGTGACTCCCGACGGCCTTCCCGTCACGTACAGCACGACGACCAGCATCCACATGAGGAACTGAGGAACGGAGAGGAAAGAATCGCATGAACACGACCGAGAGGGGGAGCTCTCGGCGGGAACGTGGTTCAGTGTTGGCGATGTCGTTGGCATTCTCGGTGATCATCGGAACGCTCATCGTCGGGGCGATCACCATCGCGATTCTTCAGAGTCGAGCAACTCAGTACGCGGTGAACCGCACGGACGCACTCGCGCTCGTCGAAGGGGCGACCGAGACGGCCCAGAAGCAGATGCTCGAGGAAGTCGCGAACTTCCAGCCCCCGAGCACGTCGGGAACCGCGACGATCGGCGGACAGGCGATCCCCTGGACCGCCACCCCGATCGGGGGATTCATCGTCCGCACCGCCGCGGACGGCGTACGGCTCTCGATTCAGCCGTACCTGGTCTCCTCGAGTTTCCAGGTCGACACGGGGTTCGCCCGGGTCGACCGCATCGTCGACCTGACGATGACCCCACTCTTCCAGTTCATGATCTTCTACGACGATGACCTCGAGATCCTGCCGGGCCCGAACATGACCCTCGAAGGGCGCGTGCACGCGAACGGCAGTATCTACGCCGGAGGCGGCAACACTTTGACCGTCGACACGGACTACTTTCGGGCGACCGAGGAGATCCTCCGCCGACGCAAGAACGACAACTCCGCCGCCGGCGGGGTCGTCGACATCCGTCGCTTGGGAACCACCGACTTCGTCGAGATGACCTCCGCGATGGACTCGAGCGCGTCCGACTGGGTCCAACTCGCGCTCGATGAGTGGAACGGAACGGTGCAGAACGGGGACCACGGCGTCACCGAGCTGGTAGCTCCGAACATCGGCTCGATCCAACCCGGGGGATACTACGAGCAGAACGCGGACCTGGTGATCATCGACAGCCAGGCGTACGACGGCTCGGGAAATCTGCTTCCCCTCCCCCCCGGGACGGTCACCGAGGTCACCATGTACGACGCACGCGAGGGTCAGGACATCACCGTGACCCAGGTCGACATGGCGCTCCTGAACGGCTCAGGGTTCTTTCCCGCGAACGGGCTGATCTACGCCTACCGGACCGACGCCACTCCCAGCCAGCCGAACGGGATCCGACTCGCAAACGGCGAGCAGCTCGCCGGTCCACTCACCGTGGTCAGCGAGGACCCCGTCTACGTGCTGGGGGACTACAACACCATCGACAAGGTCGGTGCCGCAGTGATCTCGGACGCGGTCAACCTGCTCTCGAACGCGTGGGATGACAGCAAGGGACCAGGGCAGCTACCGTCCGCATCGGACACCGCCTACAACCTGGCGATGATCACCGGCAACGTTCGCACCCCTGACGGCGGGGGAAGCTACTCGGGAGGTTTCGAGAACCTCCCGCGCTTCCACGAGAACTGGACCGGCGTCACCGCCTCGATCCGGGGCGCGTTCGCGAACCTCTACGAGAGCATCTTCGGCATCTCGCCGTGGCAGTACGGCGGTGACGTGTACACCGCTCCTCTGCGCGACTGGCGTTACGACCCCGATCTGCTCGATCCGGCGAACTTGCCGCCGTTCACCCCGAACGCGGTGTACGTGCGTCGGGTGCTCTGGGACGACAACCTTCCGATCCCGTTCCAGGTCGACGGGGCCGGGTTCCCCGAGGGCACCGCGGTGTACGACCCGTGGACGTACGACCCGAGCTTCTTCGATCTGGTGATGTCGGACCCGAACGGCAATCAGTGACCGTCGGGGCGTTCACCTTCGCACGTCGACGGCCCGCCGGAGCGACACTCCGGCGGGCCGTTCGTTCTATCTGAGCTCGGGCCTCGATCCTGCCCTCGCCGCTCGCAACCGCGATCCCCGCTCGCCGCCCACGCGCCCCAAGACTCCCCGGCGATGCCACTCTTCCCGCCATGGAACGGCTTTCCCGATTCCGCACCCGCTCGAGGCTCGCCCCGGAGCATGCCCAAGAGCTGGATCCCTGGACCCGAATCGGGACCACTTCGGACCTCGCCCCGCGGAATCCCCGCGAGATCTCGCGTTCTCGGTGGTCGAGTCCCCTCCCTGGCAGGCCCACCCGTTGCACTCCATCCCCCTGGCGAGACCAGTCAGAGGAAGGAGAGACGCCATGCGAGTCCACGTGCCGGGGCGGGGGGAGAGCGAACGCGGGTCGGTGCTGCTGATGGTGCTCGTCTTGTCGGTAGTGATGGCAGGGCTCCTCGCCGGAGCGGTCTCGACCGCGGTGCTGCAATCGAAGTCGGTGCAACACTCCACGAACTCCCTCGAGGCGCAGGGCCTCGCCGAGGGGGCGACCGACATCGCTCAGAAGGAACTCATCGAGACGGTGGCGAACTTCCAGCCCCCCCCCACGTCGGGAGCACTGAAGATCGGGAATCACCGAGTCGACTGGACAGCGAACCCGATCGGTCCGACCGCCGTACGCTTCGACGTCGACGGGATTCGGATGACCGCCCAACCGTACGACATCAGCTCGACCGTCGAGATCGACACCGGGACCGCGAACGTCACCCGGGTGATCGATCTCACCCTGACCCCCGTGTTCCAGTACATGATCTTCTTCGACGACGATCTCGAGATCCTGCCCGGACCGGACATGATCATCGAGGGGCGCGTCCACGCGAACGGGGACGTCTACATCGGCTCCGGCGGAACCCTGACCGTGGACACGGACTACTTCAAGACGACCGGTGAGATCCTGCGGCGGAGAAAGGACGACGGATCGACCACCGGCGGAACCGTTCTCATGAAGGAGTACCAGACCACGACCCTCCAGGCGCTCGACCCGGGCGCCGATTCGTCGTCCCCCGGCTGGACCCAGAATGCTCTCACCACCTGGGGCGGCTCGGTACAGACCGGGGACCACGAGGTGCGCAAGGTCGCCGCCCCGGAACTGCATACGCTTCAGCCCGGCGGGTTCTACGACAACGCCGCGGGGCTCCGGATCGTGGACGGTCAGGCGTACAACAACTTCGGCACGCCGGTCCTGCTCCCCGTGGGGACGATCACCGAGAAGAAGATGTTCGATGGCCGCGAGGGAAAGAGCGTGACGGTCACCGAGGTGAACGTGGCACTCCTGAACGCGTCCGGTGCGTTCCCCACGAACGGTCTGATCTACGCCCGGAGGACGGACGCAAGCGCCGCCCAGCCGAACGGGATCCGCCTGACCAACGGGGCCGAGCTCGCCGCACCGCTCACCCTGGTCAGCGAGAACCCCGTCTATGTGAAGGGAGACTTCAACACCGTGAACAAGAAGGGGGCCTCGGTGATCGCGGACGCCGTGAACCTCCTCTCCAATGCTTGGAACGACTCGAAGTCCGCTGGGTCACTCCCGGTGGCGAGCGACACCACCTACAACCTCGCCATGGTGACCGGCAACGTCCGCACCCCGGACGGAGGCGGCGCCTACTCCGGAGGATTTGAGAACCTCCCGCGATTCCACGAGAACTGGTCCGGTCGTACCGCCACGATCCGCGGTTCCTTCGTCAACCTGTACGAGAGCAGCATGGCGACGGCCCCGTGGCGATACGGTGGAGACGTCTACACCGCGCCCGCGAGGGATTGGCGGTTCGACCAGGACCTCCTCGATCCGGGCCTGCTCCCCCCGTTCACCCCGAGCGCGGTCTACGTGCGGCGCGTGCTCTGGGATGACAACAAGCCGGTCTCGTTCAAGATCGCTGACAATCGGATCACCCTACTCCCGAACGTACCGACCTACGACCCCTGGAACTACGACGCGACGTTCATGACGAAAGTGATGCTCGACCCGAACACGAAATAGGACTGTCTGCTCCACCTGTCCGATCCACATTTCGGTTCCACCCGTTCCCCCCCTCTCCGTTCCGTCCCTCCCTTCACTGCCCCCGGGGGCGCTTGCGCCCCCGGAGCCTCCTCGCCGACCTTGGTGACCCCGCGACCGCCCCGTCGCGGGGTCACCTCTTGTTGGGCACCCCCGTGCTCCGATGAGGCACTCCACGCACTGGAGCTGCTGCAGTAGAACAAGGGTGCCGTTGGCCTTTACTGCGGGACCTCGAGGCGGAAGATACGGACGTATGCCTGAGCGCGATGAACTCGAACCACTCGATGACGACCCTCCGCCGCGCCCGGCGCGCACGGGCGGGACGGTCCGGATCGACATCGAGCGCCGGCGCGACGATCGACCTCCTCGCGGTCGCGACCGGGTGGCGACCGAGGAACCGCTCGAGATCCGCCTGATCACCGAGCACGGTGAAGAACTGCGGGAGCGCCGGATCGCGGTCACGATGCGGACCCCCGGGGACGACTTCGACCTCGCCGCGGGTTTCCTCTTCTCCGAGGGGGTGATCGGGAGCGCGGACGACGTGGCGGAAGTCACCTATTGCACCGATTCGCGAGACCCGCAGCTCTTCAACATCGTGTCCGTCCGACTGCGCGCGGGGGTTCGGTTCGACCCGAAGCGCCTCGAGCGCAACTTCTTCGCGACGTCGAGCTGCGGGGTGTGTGGAAAGGCGAGCCTCGAGACGCTGCGGCTCGAGGGGCAGGTTCCGGTGGCGGGGGGGCCGACGATCGACGCAGCGGTGATCCGCGCGCTCCCCGATCGCCTCCGCCCTGCACAGCCCCTCTTCGCCCACACCGGCGGGATCCACGCCTCGGGCCTCTTCCGCGCCGACGGGTCGCTCCAGATCGTCCGCGAGGACGTGGGGCGCCACAACGCCCTCGACAAGGTGGTCGGCGCGCTCCTGCAGAGGGGTGAACTCCCGGCGCGAGATCAGATCTTGCTGGTCAGCGGTCGAGCGAGCTTCGAGCTGGTCCAGAAGGCGGTCCGGGCCGGAATACCGGTGATCGCCGCAGTCGGCGCACCGTCGAGCCTCGCGGTCGACACCGCGAAGGAGTTCGGCGCGACGCTCCTCGGGTTCGTCGGCCCGAAGGGATTCAATATCTACTCGGGGTCGCAGCGGATCACAGCCTGACCGGAGCGACGGGGCGCGAGCGCCCTGCACTGCCGATCCCCTCAGAGTGGCTGCGCCACCCACCTCCCCTTCTCCTCGACCATTCGCGCAGCAGCGACCTTCGAGTCGTGCTCGAAGATCAGCGTCGCGTCCTCCTCGCACGCGGCCGCGATGAGGCGCTCCTTCTCCTCCATCATCGTCCGGGCACAGATGTCGTAGCCCATGGTGAAGGGAACGCGGACGTGGTGGTGGGTCGGGGCGAGGTCCGCGAGGTACCGGATCACGCGGCCTCCCCCTTCGATCCGCACCGTCTGCATCCCCCTCGTGTGACCGTCGGAGCGCTCGACGCTCAGGCCGGGGAACAGCTCGGCATCGCCATCGACCAGAAGGAGATCGACGTCCTCGAGGGGTTCGATGTTCTCACGGAGGTACGAGGCACGCTCGCGGGGGTTCGGGTCGAGGGCGGTCTCGCGATTCGCACGCTGCAGGTAGTGGCGTGCTTCCGGGAAGGTCGGGACCACTCGATCCGCCCCCTCGCGACGGGTGAGCCCCCCGCAGTGGTCGAAGTGGAGATGCGTGATCACGACGTCGGTCACGCGCCCAGGATCGACCCCCGCGGCCGTGACCACCTCGAGGAGTGGCGAGGAGCGGACCGCGAAGCGCTCGCGGAATGCGTCATCATTTTTTTCCCCGATCCCTCCATCGACGAGGACCACCCGGCCAGAAGGAGCGTGTTCCAGGACCAGGAGGCGCATCGCGAGCGGAATCCGGTGATGTGCGTCCGGGGGGATCAGTCGCTCCCAGAGCCCTCGCGGCACCGATCCGAACATCGCGCCGCCATCGAGGGCCAGGGCGCCGCTCCAGAGGGTCCGGACCGACCAATCCCCGACCTGCGCCGAAAATTCTCCGCTACTCTCGGGCACGATCCCCTCCTCTTCCTCTGAGATTGTGCAGCTGGAGCCTGGGGGAGAGAAGAGGATGCTCGCACGCGTTGCATCCCTCCGGATCGAGCACTACCATTCCGGCCGTGCGCTGGGACGCGGGGCACCCGCTTCGCCGGGCGAAACGCGAAGGAACCTCTCGAGAGCGAGTTCGGATGCAAGCTCCAGCCCTGGGAACCCTGACCGCCGAGGCCGTGGAGGCCCGGATCCCCCTCCTCGTACGGATCGCACGCGATTCCATCGACACGTTCGAAGCGCGTCGTGAACTTCGGAATCGACGGCGGAGCGCCGGTCGCGGGGTTGAATCGGGCCGTGATCCAGAGGATTCGAACTCCCCCTCTTCCGAGGAGCTCGCACTGCGGGACGAGGAGAGACGGCTCTCGCAGGCCCTCCTGGCCCTCGAGCGGGAGGTCGAGCAGCTCGGAGGTACCCTGGTCGCTGCGGAATCGGGGACGATCGAGTTCCCATCCATCCTCGGAACCCGACTGGTGCTGCTCTCCTGGCGTCCCGGGGACGAACGGGTCTCCCACTACCGCGATCTCGACTCGCCCTCCGAGGAGCGACGAACCCTCCCGGGGATCGAGAACGCCGAGCCGGAAGAGCCACCGGGAGCAGAAACCTCCGACTAGGCGGACGCCGTCCTCTCGGGAACCCGAATGTGGAGTCGCCCGTTCCTGCCGACCCGACTATGCAGAGAACACATTGGAGTGGAACGCACCCGCAGCCGTGAGAGCTCGGGCGCCCGGAAGGAGACCACGTGGCCGGCGAAATCCTCGAGATCACCGATGCGAACTTCCAGAGCGAGATCATCGACAGCGGCGCACCCGCCGTCCTCGACTTCTACGCGACCTGGTGCGGCCCCTGCAAGACGATCGCGCCGATCGTCGAGGAGCTCGCTGCGTTGTACGCCTCTCAGGGTGTGAAGATCGGAAAGGTCGATATCGACGTCTCCGGTGATCTCGCCTCCCAATACGACATTCGTGGCGTCCCGACCCTGATGTTCTTCAAGGGCGGCGAGAAGGTCGACCAGATCGTGGGCGCTCAAACGAGGAACGTCATCGAGTCGAAAATCAAAGAGCTGCTCTAACAGCGCGTTGAAATAGTGCTTCCGATCCAAGGGATCGGGAGCACTATTTCAACGGACGGCGAGCAGGGGCCGGCCGCCGGGTGGTGATCAGACTCTCTTCGCATGGTTATTCGGCGCGTTTCTCGAGCTCATCCAGTCGGCGCTCCAGGAACTCGATCTCTTCCCGGAGACCAGCATTCCGCCGCATCGACAGCACGATGAAGATCACCACCAAGCCGAAGACGATGCCGTAGGCGAGGGTCACCTTGCCTCGATAGTCCACCGGGGCTTCCGGCTCACCGGGGCCTTGCGCGATCGCGAGCGCCGGCGCGCACACGATGACCACCCCGAGGAGGAGCGGGAGGAATCGTCTCATGCCGAGTCTCCTTCCTCGATCCCCCGCACCCGCGCGAGGACCGTGTCGAGCCGCTCCTTCGAATCTTGGCGGGCGAGCCGCCAGCGGTAGAGGAGCAGGTAGAGGGTGAAGAACGCCAGAACCCCGAACCAACGGGTCTGAGAGATGCTCGGGTCGGAGCCGAGGTCGTCGAAGGTCTCGGGGTGCGAGCTCTTTCCGAACCACTCGACCGCGTAGTGGACCAGCGGGATGTTGATGTACGCAAGGATGCCGAAGATCGCGGCAAATCGACGGCGCTTCAGCGAGTCCTCGACCTGATTCTGCAGAAGAACGTATCCCGCGTAGGTCAGCCACATGATGGCAGCGGACATCAGACGCGCGTCACTCCAGTCCCACCAGGTGTTCCACGCAGCAGAGGCCCAGGTCGAGCCGGTCGCCACGGTCACACTGCAGGTGAGAAGTCCGACCTCCCCCGCGGCACGCGCGCGACGGTCCCAGGCGGGGCTCCCCGTCCGCAGCACCGCGATGCTCGCGACCAGAACTATTGTGAAGAAGACCAGACAGGAGAGCGCGGCGGGGAAGTGGTAGTAGAAGATCAGGTAGCTCTGCTCGATCTTGCGGATCGAGAACGGAACGTAGTTCGCGATCATGTAGTTGAGCGCCGAGACCATCACCAGCGCTGCGGCCGCATGGATCAGAAAGCTCGGATGCACCCTTGGCGAACGCACTTCCGACACCGCGACCACCTATCCGTCGAAATCCGCGACGACCAACTGGAACAGGATCTGCCCGGCCGCGATGTAGACCAGGTCGAATGCGGCGATCATCGCGATCTCTCGGGAACCGATCTCGAATCCGCGGAGCGCCTGGGTCGTCAGGCTGACCACCGCCTTGAAGAAGGGGATCAGGAGCGGCAGGAGAAGGAGCCGCAACAGCACGTCACCCCCCCGGATCGATCGGGTCATCGCCGCGAGGGTGACCCCCACCGCCACGAACCCGAGTGTCCCTACCCACGCTGCGAGGAGCACGATCGCCACCGTGGCCAGATCGGTGCGAACGTTGTAGAGCACCAGGAACGCGACGAGCACCACCGTTTCCATCGCCGCGACGAAGATCCAGGTCGAGGCGAGGCGCGCGTAGTAGATCGTGGTTCGCCCGACCGGCGAGAGGAGAAGACCCTCGAGGACGCGCTCCTCTCCTTCGCGGCCAAAACTTCGCTCGATCCCGATCGTTCCCGCGAGGAGGAACACCGTCCACAAGATCCCCGGCTGCGCCTTGACCGCCGTCTCGGTGCTCGGATCGATCGCGAACGAGAGCACGAACAGGGTGACCAGCGCGAAGAGCACCATGCTGACGACAGTCTCGCCGCGACGCAGCTCGCGCACGCACTCCCAGCGTACGAGCGCCCCGAACGCGCGCAGGGCGTTCACGACGCCCCCTCCTCGCCGGCCGCGGACCAGGTACCGCGAGCGGTGCGGCGGGAAACCGTGCCGCGGTCGAGCCAGGTGACGCTGTGGCAGAGACGCTCCGCTCGGCGCAGCTCGTGAGTGACGAGGAGCACCGTCCTCCCCTCGCGAACCCTCTCGTCGACCATCGATTCGACGAGCGCACACCCCTCGGGGTCGAGCCCGGTAAAGGGTTCGTCGAGGATCAGCAGCTCCGGATCTGGGAGCAATGCACAGACGAGGCTCGCTCGCTGGGCCATTCCCCGCGAGAAGGTGCGGAGCGGATCGCGACGCCGCCAGCTCAGCCCGACGCGCTCGAGGAGGGCATCTCTGCGAATGCTCGGGATCCCGCCGCCGTGGAGGTCCGCGACGTACGCGAGGGCGTCGGAGAGGGAGAGGTTGCGGGGGACGAGCGGTTGGTCGAGCAGAACTCCGAGGCGCGCGCGCACCTGCGCCCCCTCGGCCGGCACCTGGAACCCGCACACCTCGAGCTCGCCCTCGCTCGGCTGGAAGAGTCCGCACACCAGCTTCAGGAAGGTGGTCTTCCCCGAACCGTTCGGCCCGAGGATCCCGTGGCAAGTCCCGGCGGCGACCTCGAGATCGAGATCGCGGAGCGCCTTGCGCTCGCCGTAGCGCTTCCCGAGTCCCTTCGCCACGATGACAGGATCGATCACCGGAGCACCGACCGCCGGCGACGGTGCCGTAGCCGGGTCTGCGGGAGAAGAAGTCAACGCTTCGTCCCGTTCAGCTCGGATCGGACGATGCGGGCGATCTCCTTCACCTGCAGCATCAAGGTCTGGGGCGACGCATCTGAATTCTCGATGATCTCGTCGAGACGCTCGAGAATGGTCGAGCGATTCGCCCCAAGACGGGTGAGTTCTCGTTCGAGGTCGTCCTCCGTCAGCTCTCCTCGCTCGCGCAGTCCATGCAATTGCGCGACGCGCGCCTCTCGGCCGCTCGTCGATGCACGTTGCCGCGCGATCGCGATCCCTCCCCAGATCGGCAACGCGAATGCCGCCAGGATGATGAGCGTCATCACGATCGTCTGTGAGGAGATCCCCGGCGGACCGAACCGGACCGGGACCCTCACCTTTCCGTGGGCGGGGATCCGCGGGCTCGAGAACATGTTCACGGTCTTCTGGACGTCCGGCATTTCGCGGGTCCCTCCCGAAACCAGTGGGGGGACATCCCAAGCCGAGGCCGTGTCGGCATCGTGCGTGAACACTCCCTGCTCGATGGAGAGCTGCAACACCTGGGTATCGACGATCGCCTCGAGGCCGAGGTCGAAGAGCTCCCCTCGGACGACCTCCTGGTGGTAGATCCCCATCAGGAGGCCGTTCTCGACCGGGAAGACCGGCTGGGTCAACGGCACGCCGTACCCCCAATGAGAGACCTGGCGCGCCTCGAGCTCGAGAGCGGCCTCGGTGCCGATCATCAATTGGAGGACTACTGCGCCCTCGGGGACCGGGAAGAGGAAGCCGACTCCCGGCTCGTCCGGTGGCCCGGTGAACACTTCGAAGCCGCCGTTCTGGTACTGGACGATCTGTCGTACCTGAACCATCGCACTCTCCCCCTCGGAATCTTGCCCCGGGGCGAGGGTGACGATGCGGATCACCGCTTGCTGAAGAGTCGAGTGGTCATCGGTCACGCGGTAGAGGGGGAGCTGCCCCCCGGCGGGGGCCATCTGCTGCTCCTTCGCGAGGTATCGACGACCATCGACCGCGGTTGCGCTCACCTGGTACGGCGAGCCGAGCCGCCGCAGGCCGAGATCGAGGATCACCCGTCCCTCGGCATCGCTGCGGCCGCGAGTGATCGCTTCTTCTGCGTCGGGGGTGAAGCTCCGGACTTCGACCTCGGCGCCCGAGAGCAGGTGATCGAGGGCTCGTGGCTCCGCGCCGGCGCCGTGCTGTGGGCTCGACTCGAACATCGCGGTACGGTCGATCAGCTGCAGCTCGAGCCGCACCGGGATCGGCTCGGTCGGTAGCGTCTCGGAAACCCGAGGCATCGGGGGACCTGCGTGGGGCGAAGGGGCTTGCCCCACGAGGGTCCCCCCGGCCAGAAGACCCACTGCGAGAAAAACGGCGCACCCCACCGCAAACCGGATCATCCCCGTTCCCCTTCCGTGCCGACCCCGAGCTCCTTCAAGCGGCGGTAGACCGCGGCGGTCTCGGCGAGGTAATCGCTCCGGAGCTCCTCATACTCGCTCGCGCCGATCGTTCCCGCCTCGTGCTCGTGCTCGAGGTCCTTGAGCGCGCGGAGCAACTTTCCCCGCTCCGCGATGAGCTGTTCCTCGACCGTCGACTCCTCGCGCGGAGCCCACGAGCGCTTCACCCCGAAGACCGGGGAGAGAATCCACCCCAGGATGGCGAGAGCGACCACGATGAAGAGCACGAGCCACATGGGAGTTTCCCAATCCGGAACCAGGTCTACTCGATGGAATCGAGATCACTCTCGATCCGAGCGATCTCCTCGGGGGCGAGGTCGGTCTGGAGGCGACGCCGTTCGCTGCGTGCTTCCGCCCCGGCCTTCTGCCAACCGAGTATGACGTACCCTGCGAACAGTCCACCGACGATGAGCGCGGCGACCGGGAGGATGTACAACCACTTGCCGGTGCCCGCCCAACCGGGGTTCGATCGCACCTGCGACCCGTACTTCTGCTCCATGAAGGTGAGGATCGCCTCGTCGCTGCTCCCCGCCTGCACCATCTGCAGGATCTCCTGCTTCTGCGGGTCGGCGCAGCCGTCGAGGCAACTGGCGAGGGTCCGCGTCCAATTCTCATCGGGACACGCACACATCACCTGCTTCGAGATGCGCTTCACCGACGTGTGCACCTCAGCGCTGCTCGGGACGAGAAGAGGCTCGGCGCGACCGCGCTCGCCGTGCCCGGTCGAATCGTCTCCTCGAGAAGTCCCCGTCGGCACACCGGTCGAGTCCTGGGCCGAGAGGTCCGAGGGGAGGGCCACCGACAGGACGACCGCGAGTCCGGCGAGCATCGCTGTGCGCAAGAGCTCAGTCCGCAAGACCGACTCGTTTCCGTCCGAGGGGGAGCGCGGCGAAGATCCCCCCGAGGATCATCATGATCCAACCCGCCCAGACGAGCATGATCAGTGGATTTCGGAAGATGACCAGGTTGTAGCTCCCGTCCTCCCCCGAAGATTGGAAGAAGACGTAGAGGTCCTCCAGCATTCCGCGGTGGATCTCCACCTCGGTGACCATGGTGTTCTTCTTCGGGTAGTGGCGCTTCTCGGGGAACATTCGGAACGCGCCGCCGAACTCAGGTCGAACCCCGATCTCGAGGGTCTGCAGCCCGAACACCTTGCCGGATTCAGCCTGGTCGAGGGTCTGTGCATTCTCCAGGCTGATCTCGTAGCTCCCCACCTGTACCTGGTCCCCCGTACGCATTTTGAATTCCCGCTCCACCCGGTACATCGACGAGCAGACGATCCCGGTGGTGATCACCGCGAGGCCGACATGCACGAAGTAGCCACCGTACCGCCGGTTGTTGCGCACGGTGATGGTGACGAGTGTCTCGAGCAATCCCTGGCCAGTGCGTCGACTCCGGTTCTGCACGGTGCGGAGAACCTCGTAGCCGAGGGAGATGGCGATCAGGGTCGCGGAGTAGAGAACGACGAAGGTCGGGTAGATCCGTTTCGCCCAGCTGAGATCCCCCGTCTCCCCCGCCCGGATCAGTTCGGCACCCCACTGGATCGTCGCCGCGATCGGGACCGACACGAGGGCCGGGAGCAACAGGTTCCGCAGGAGCACCCGGGGGCTGGTCCGTATCCACCCGAGAGCGGGCCCCACCGCCGAGATCAGGAGCATGAGCACGAAGAACGGGACCGTCACCTGGTTGTAGGTCGGGGGTCCGACCGAAATCGCCTGGCCGAAGAACTCGTGGGAGATCTTCGGCCAGAGGGTCAGGATCAGGATCGAGGAAGCGATCGCGAGCAGAACGAAGTTGTTGATCACGAACAGCGCTTCGCGCGACCAGAGCGTCTCGATCCGGTGCGGCGAGCGCATCGAGGGCTGCCGTAGCGTGATCAGGAACAGACACACCGCGATGCAGGTCAGCAGGAACCCGAGGAACCAGTCCCCCACCGGTCCGCTGCCGAACGCGTGCACCGAGTTGACGATGCCACTGCGGGTCAGGTACGTCCCGAAAATGCTCAGGACGAACACCAGCGTCGCGAGGAATGCGTTCCACGAGCGCATCATCCCGCGGCGTTCCTGCACCATGATCGAGTGCAGGAGGGCGGTCGAGGCGAACCACGGGAGGAAGCTCGCGTTCTCGACCGGGTCCCACGCCCAATAGCCTCCCCACCCGAGGACGACGTAGGCCCAGAGCCCTCCGAGGATGACGCCGGTCGTGTTGAAGAGCCAACCGAGCATCGTCCAGCGGCGGATCTTGGTGATCCAGTAGTTCCCCTGCTCGCCGATGATCAACGCCGCGATCGCGAAGCAGAACGGGACGGTGTAGACCACCCAGCCGAAGTAGAGGCACGGCGGGTGGATCAACATCCAATAGTTCACGAGGAGCGGGTTGAGGCCGGAGCCGTCCAGGATGGGGGCGCCGTTCGGGAAGTTCTGAGCGAGGAACGCGGCCGAGTGGAGCTCGAATGGGTTCGTCACGAAGGCGACGACGACCAGGAAGAAGAGTTGGATCGATCCGAAGACGAGATACACCCACGGCTCGAGGCGGCGCCCCTCGCGGTCCCCTTCATCTCGCCGAAAACCGTACGCGACGATCCCCCCCACGACCCCGATCAGCGCCGCCCAGAAGAGGATCGAGCCGTCGAGTCCTCCCCAGAGCCCCGCGATCTTGTAGGAGAGAGGGAGTCCGCGCTCGGAGTAGTCGTAGATGTAAGAGCGGTCGTAGGCCCCGTTTACGAAGCCCGCGACCAGGCCGATCGCCGCCCCGACGGTCGCCCCGCCGGTGGCGACCAGTGAACGTCGCGCGGCGAGAACGAGACGACGATCCTGGATCCAGTCGCCGAGCACGACCAGCAAGATCGTCAGGAGCCCGAGGCCAGCGCCGAGGATGACGAGGGCGCGGGAGAACTCCAGGTAGCCGAACTCATGGGGCATGGGACGTCCTGCGGTTCCGAGGGCCCCCTACTCTGGATCGGGGGGAGAGACTGTAGGCGGTGGGGCTGCGGATTCGGGCGCGCTGCCGTAGACGTCGGCAGAGCCCATCACTCCGCTCTCCTCGTACTTCGAGGGGCACTTCGTGAAGATCTTGGTTCCCTCGAAAAGTTCGGTCTTGCCGACGAAGACTCCGATCACCGCCACATCCGTGTCGACCTTGAAAATGTCGGGGCGGTGGTCATCCACCGAAGCGATGATACGCACCGAAGGGTCTTCGATGTCGCGGATCGTGAACCGCATCGGACGGACGTCGCTGTCGATCGCGTGGATCACGCCTTGAAGGCGGACGATCTTGCCCTCGTAGTCACCCATCCGGAGCGACTGGACACCGACTTCGGGGATCGCGCCTTGGAGGATCCCCATCGTCACGAGACCGACCAGCCCGATCAGAATGAGCAGGCCGGGAATTGCGATCTTCAATTCGGCTCCCTCCGGGGTCTGGCTCCGTCGCGCGCAAGTCGTGTCCGACTTTCCACTATCGGCCCGACTTCCATTATCGGCCCGACTTCCATTATCGGATCGTCGGCTTCTCGATCACAGTCCGATCGCGCGGATTCGGTCCCCCGTAGGTCGACAGTATCCTATGATGCTGACCGATCGGAGGGCAATCCTGCGATTTCCGGGCCTGAGCGCCCTGCTGCGCCCGGAATGCATCCAGACGCTTCGCCTCGCGGATTGGAGGGACATGGACGAACCGTTCCTCGGCCCGCTCCGGATCGTCGTCTTCGACCTCGACGGCACCCTGATCGACTCCCTTCCCGACATCGCTCACGCCGTGAACGAGGTGCGTCGTGCCCACGCTGCCAGCCCAACCCCCCTCGAGCAGATCCGCGCCGCGATCGGAGACGGGGCCCGCGTCCTCGCCGGACGGGTCTTCGGCGATTTGAGAGAGGTGGGCGAAGAGGCGATCCTCGGGGAGTTCCTCGCCGAGTACGAACGATGCAGTGTCGAGAACCTCGAGCCCTGGCGAACGGGCTCGCAGGAGCTCCTCGATCTCCTGACCGGACACGGTCTCGAACTCGCCATCCTCTCGAACAAGCCGCTAGCTCTGACCGAGCGCATCCTCGAGAACACGGAGGCGCGCTCCCAATTCGTTCTGGTGCGGGGGCCGGAGAATTCTCCGGCCGCGAAGCCGGACCCGCTCGCACTCCTCGACATCATCGCGTCGCGTGGATTCGCTCCGACCGAGGCGTGCTTCGTCGGCGATTCGATCGTCGACTTCGCGACGGGTCGTGCCGCGGGGGTCTTCACGATCGGCGTCCGGGGCGGATACCGCGCGGACGGAGAGCCGGGCCCCGACGTCTGGTGCGACGATCCCGCCGCGGTCTTCGATTGCCTCCGAGTTTCCTCCATCCGAACTGCGGAGGCCGAATGAGCGCGCTCCCGACCACCGCAGAGAGCGAAGCGAAGGAGCTGCGACTCTGCCTCGGGTCCCATCTGTCGGTGGCGGGGGGCCCTTGGAAAGCGGTCGACGAAGCGATCGAATTGAAGTTGCGCAGCCTCCAGATCTTCACCAAGAATGCGAGTCGATGGAGCCAGCGCCCGATCGCGGAGGGCGAAGCCGAGCGCTTCGGAGCAAGACGCGCGGCGTGGGGGGATGGCCCGGTCGTCAGCCACACCTCCTACCTGATCAATCTCGGTTCTCCGAAGGAAGAGTTGTTCCAGAAGTCCTCCGCCGCGCTCGCGGACGAAATGGAACGCGCGGCGATCCTCGGTCTCGACGGAGTCGTCCAGCATCCCGGTGCGCACGTCGGCTCCGGGGTCGAGGCGGCGATCGAGAGCATCGCCCGCGGCGCGCAGGCCGTGCTCGATCGCGCTCCCGAGGGCCCGCGGCTCCTCCTCGAGAACACGGCGGGAGCGGGATCGACGATCGGCCGCTCCTTCGAGGAACTCGCCGCTCTCCTCGCGGGGATCGATCGCCCCGACCGCACCGGGATCTGTCTCGACACCTGCCATCTCTTCGCGTCGGGATACGATCTTCGGACCGAGGAAGGATACGCTGCGACGATCGCCGAACTCGAACGCCACATCGATGTCTCCCGGGTGGCCTGCTGGCACCTCAACGATTCGCGGGGGGACCTGGGGAGCAACCTCGACCGGCACGAGCACATCGGCACCGGAGCGATCGGCCTCGAAGGGTTCCGACACCTGCTCGCCGATCCGCGCTTCCACGGGGTCCCGAAGATCCTCGAGACACCGAAGGATGGTGACGCGGACCAGGTGAACCTCCGTGTCCTCCGCGAGTTGGTTCCGTGAGCGGCGCGGCGGGAGCATCGAAGCGATGACCAACCGCATCGTGCTCCCGGTCGACCGCGCCCGAGCGGTGGTACTCGTCGAGGCGATCGAACGCACCGATCCCGAGGGGGCGTGGCTCCCTCTCCCCGATCGTGAGGATGCCACGCGGCGCGCCCGGGCCCTCCTCGGCGACTCGTCGACCGCGGATGAGGTCGCGGCGGCGATCGCATCCCGCGCGGATGAACTCATCGCCACACTCGGGCGAGACGAACCCGCGCTGCCACGGATCGCGCGGGGGATCCCGACGGGGCTCCTGGTCGGCGCCGCCCTCCTCATCCCACTGATCTACGGACTCGGCCGGAGCATCCTCGGCCCCGGGAACACGATCGACATCTTCCGGAACCCGCTGATCTTGTTGGTACTGTGGAACTCGGCGGTCACGGTCGTCTCGCTGCTCGTTCTCCTCTTTCGCGCTCGGGGACCGAAGCGTCGGAGGGACCGGACCGATGGCGGCGACCGAGTGCCTCGTCCCCCTCTCCTGTCGACTCGACTCGGCGAGTGGCTCCTCGCCCTTGGAGTCGGAGCCCGTGCGCTCCGCACCGCAGACCGGACCGGCCATCGGCGGCGCGCTCTCACCGAATTCTCTCTCCGCTGGCGCTCGGTCGCTGCGATCCCCCTCGCCACCACCGCGCGAATCCTCCTGAACATCGGCGCGCTCTTGCTTCTGTCGACGGCGATCCTCGAGGCGTACCTGCGGGGACTCTTCACCGAATACTCCGCCTCCTGGCACACGACGTTTCTCGAGCCGGCACAGGCGGAGCGGTTGGCGAAGATCATCTACGGTCTCCCCGCCGCCCTCCTCGGCCGTGCCGTCGTCTTGCCGGGCGCAGGGGTGGGTGAACCCGCCGCCGGTTGGATCCACTTGATGGCGCTCGCGGCGCTGATCTACGCGATCCTGCCGCGTCTCTTCCTGCTCACCGGGACGATCGTCGCTCGCCATAGGGCGCGGCGCGTCACGGTATCGATCTCCCCCGCGCTCGCCCGACGCTTGCGGGCCCGCGCGATCACCGGGTTTGCGAGCGTCGTGGTCTCACCGTACAGCTGCCGGATCCCCGAGGGGGGCGCCGATCGTCTGCGGGCGCTACTCGTCGAGTTGCTCGGAGAACGCGCCGTCATCGAGTTCGCCTCCCCCGTCGAATACGGGGCCGAGGCGCTCGACGAGGGACGGCAGGGGGGGAGCGACCCCGAACATCTCTGCCGCGTCGTCCTCTTCGCGCTCGCCCAGCCGCCGGAGACCGAGGTCCACGGCGCTCTCGCTCACGCCCTCGCGCGGGAAGACGCGCCGGTGATCGCCGTAGTCGATGCTTCGGGGCTCGGGCGCCGATTCGGGTCCGACGATGAGGGTCGCGCGCGACTCGCCGAGCGCCGTCGCACATGGGACCGGGTCCTCGCGGATGCGGGGATCGAAGCGTGCCACCTCGACCTGGCCCGAGACCTCGATGACCGGAGCTTCGCGGCGCTCGGTCGCGCCCTCGCCGCGACCCAGGATGGAGTGGTCCGGTGAACGATCCGCGCACGATCACCTGGAGCATCGTCTCGCACACGAACGTCGGGAAGACGACCCTGGCGCGCACTCTGCTCCGGCGAGAGGTCGGCGAGGTCGCGGACCAGGCCCACGTCACCGACCGGGCCGAGCGGCACACGCTGCTCGAGGCGGGAGACCACCGATTGGTCCTCTGGGACACCCCCGGATTCGGGGACAGCGCACGCCTCATCCGACGGCTCCGCGGGCAGGGGCAGCCACTGGGATGGCTACTCGCCCAGGTGTGGGACCGGATCGCCGACCGGCCGCTGTACTGCAGCCAGAAGGCGATCGCGAACATCCGCGACGAGGCCGATCTGGTCCTCTACCTGGTCAGTGCGGCGGAGAGCCCCGAAGAAGCAGGGTACGTTCCTCACGAGATGGAGCTGCTCGCATGGACCGAGGTCCCGGTGGTGTTGCTCCTCAACCAGACCGGGGAGAGCTCGCTCGATGAGCTCGCGGAACTCGCGGATCGATGGCGAAAGGCGAGCGAGGCATGGCCGGCGGTGCGCGGGGTGCTCTCACTCGATGCCCACCGGCGCTCGTGGGTCGAGGAAGGGGTCCTCCTCGAGCAGTCCGCGTCGTGGCTCCCCGCGGAGAAGCGCCCCGTCCTCGAAGCGCTCTCCACCGCCTGGCGAACGCGGGCCCGCGCGCTCATCGACGAGAGCGTCTCGGCCCTCGCCGAGTACCTCGCGGACCTGCTCCACCACCGGGAGTCGATCGAGGGAAGTTCCTTCTCTCCCGGGGCGAAGAAGGCGGCGCGGGAGCGGATCCGGGGGCGGGCCGAGGAACGCAGCCGCGCCCTCCTCGGCCGGTGGATCGCGGTCCACGGTCTGACCGGAGAGCTCGC
Organism: Planctomycetota bacterium; assembly: GCA_032128395.1. GTDB lineage: Bacteria > Planctomycetota > UBA8108 > UBA1146 > UBA1146 > JAQBGV01. Next base: position 23,865 of record JAQBGV010000096.1, read on the forward strand.
GGAGCGGATCGAGGCGGACTGGGAGCATTTCGTCGACTCGGGGGCGGTCTGGCTCGACTCCAAGCGCCTGGGGGTCGGCGGGGCACTCGGGGGGGCGGCGACAGGTGCACTGGTCGACGCGAAGGCGCTCGGGATGACCCTCGGGGCGGGCACGTTGGTCGGTGGGATCCTGGGTGGGATCGCGGGGTGGGGACTGGGCGGTTGGATCGCGGATCGATCGGCTCGCGGGCGGCACATCAGGATCGGACCGGCGGCGATCGAGTCTCTCCTCGCGAGGTTGCTCGTCGGGCTGCTGGCGATCTCCCATCACGGGAGGGGCCGGGGCGAAGTGCGTGCGGAGGAGCTGGCGCGTCGCTGGTCGGATCAGGTCGCAGCGGTGCTGTCGAAATCGCGCAGCACTTTCGAACCGCTCTGGGAGCGCGGACGTGATGGGACGGCGGGAGCGCGAGAGAAGACGGCATCGCAACTCGAAGCGCCGATCCGTAGCGTGGTGATCGGTCTCTTGTCGTCGGACTCGGATCGGGTCGAGGAAACGCTGCGTCGGGCGGTGTCTGGCGGCGGCGCCGAGCCCGATTTGGGCGTACGACGATGACGAGGCACTCCTCGAAAAGGCGTGGGGCGCGGTTCGATCGCGTTTTCTTCTTGGTCTGCCTCTGCTTCGTGCTTTCGGGCTTCTCGGCGCTCCTCTACCAGACCGCCTGGATGCGGCGCTTCTCGATCGTGTTCGGAACGTCCGAGCTCGCGATTGCGACGGTTCTCGCAGCGTACATGGGGGGACTGGCCCTAGGCGCGGCGCTCGCGGCGCGGTTCCTCCACCGCGTTCGCCGCCCGGTGCTGGTCTACGGTCTGCTCGAGGCCGGGATCGCGGTCGGTGCGTTGCTCGTGCCGGCCGGGTTGAACGCAGCTCAAGGGATCAGTCGCTGGGTACTCGGGGGTCAGCCGGCGGTGCCCTCGGCCGGCGGTTTGATGCAGCCACTCTTCTACTTTTTCTGTTCGCTGATCATCCTGGCGGTCCCGACCACGTTGATGGGTGCCACCTTTCCGCTCCTCACGCGTCACGCGGTGCGAACTCGCGAACAGATCGGGAGCCGCACCGGACTGCTCTACGCCCTGAACACCGCGGGCGCGGTGCTCGGCACGGTCGTTTGTGCGTTCGTATTGCTCCCGCGCCTGGGCCTCTTCGCCACCGTGATGGTCGGCGTGGTCACCAATCTCATCGTGTGTGCGATAGCCATGGGGGTTGCCCGCCGCCCGCTGCCGAGCGAGTCTCGCGAGAGCACGGCGACGGAAGAAGCCACCGCGGCAGTGGCTCGCACCTGGCGTCGCGACTCCTTCATCCTGCCGATCATCCTGGTCTCGGGTGCCGTGTCCTTCATCTACGAAGTGCTCTGGACCCGACTGCTCACCCACGTGGTCGGCGCCAGCCTCTACGCTTTTGCCACCATGCTCGCCACCTTCCTGGTGGGGATCACGGTCGGCAGTGCGATCGCAGCGCGCCTCGCGAGCGAACGAAAGCGATCGGTGATCGGATTCGTCGTTTGTCAGCTCGGCATCGCGATCAGTTCACTGATCGTCTTTGGCCGACTCGACTCCGTGCCCCGCCTCGCTCAGCAACTGGGCGCGGGTGACCTGACCGGGGCCGTGGGCAACTTCATGGTCGGAGTCGTGGTACTACTCCCGTCGACGCTCTTCATCGGCGCCACCTTCCCATTCGCACTCCGCATCTTCGCGCGCACCGAGGGCGAGGCCGGCTCCGCCTCGGGTCGCGTCTATGCGTGGAACACGTGTGGCGCGATCTTGGGGGCGTGGCTGGCGGGTTTCGTGATCGTTCCGAACCTGGGCTACGAGGGGACGATGGCGCTGACGGTGACCCTGAACTTCGGTCTCGCGATCGTGACCGCTTGGCTGCTCTTGGCGGCGACTTGGCGCGTCAGCGCCGGCATGACCATCGCTCTGATCGCCCTGCTGGCGCTGCTCTGGCCGTCCCAGCCGACCGATCTGCTCCGTGTGACCTCGATCCCCCCCCGGCGACACGAACCCATCGGGGACATCATCTACTCGGGCGTCGGACGATCGGCGACGGTGTTGATGGTCGAGCACGAAGGCGCGTTCTATCTGCGCACGAGCGGCCTGCAGGAAGCGGTGATCATGCCGCGCGGGGCGCCCCCCTATCGCTTCCAGCCGAATTGGTGGATGGGCACCCTGCCGGTTCTAGCGCACCCCCAGGCGAAGTCGATGCTCGTGATCGGCCTGGGGGGAGCGGTGGTGCTCGAGGGGGTGCCCCCGAGCATCGAGACCATCGACGTCGTCGAGCTCGAGCCCCAGGTGATCGACGCGAACCGCGCCATCGCCGATCGCCGGGCGGTGGATCCGCTCGAGGATCCGCGGGTGACCATCATCGTAAACGATGGGCGCAACGCACTCGCGCTCACCGACCGCAAGTACGATGTCATCGTGTCTCAGCCTTCGCACCCCTGGACGGCGGGAGCATCGCACCTCTACACCCAGGAGTTCATGCAGCAGGTGCGCGACCACCTCGCCGACGGCGGCGTGTTCGTTCAGGCCTACGTCGATCTGAGTGTCCTCGAGATCGTCGGTTCGACGCTGCTCTCGGTTTTTCCGGATGTGCGCCTCTATCGCCCGGGGGCGCTCCTGTACGTGGCTTCGGAGCGAACGCTGGCGGTGGAGCGCGACTTCGCCAGACGTACGAATCCGCCGCCGTTTCAATTCGGCTGGCTGGCGCTCCACTCGGTCGAAGACGTGATCGCGAACCTGGCTCTCGACCACGAGGGGATCCGGCTGCTGTGCCAGGGAGTCGCGGTGAACACGGACGATCACAATCAGCTCGCGACCGAACGGCCCTACGTCGACTTTGCCCTGAACCCGCTGGCGAAGGTGGAACTCGAGCGCCGATTGATCGAGCTCGATCCGCTCCTGCGCAGGCTCCCGGCGCAGCCCGAGGGCCTGCATTGGGACCACGTGGCCTGGCGGCTCGCGATGATCGGCTTTCCGGACCGTGCTCTCCAGGTGGCCAGCCGGATCCCAGACTCGAGCGAGCGCCGCCTCGCCGAGGCCAGAGTTCTTCGAGAGCGAGGTCAGCTCGAGGATGCCGACGGGCAGATCGAACAGGTTCTGGCCGACGACCCGCGTCAGCCGCTCGCTCGTGCCCTTCGAGCCCTCTGGGACACCAGTGACGAGGCCACGATCGCTGAAAATTCCGAAGGGCTGCCGCCCGGGAGCGCCCTCGCCATCCAGGCGCGGCGAGCGATGCTCCGGAAGGACTGGGCGGCCATCGCCGACCTCGACCGGGAGCTAGCGGCCGTCGAGCCGAACGACCCGGCGTATCCATCGGCGCTCGAAATGCGCGTTCGCTGGCGAATCGCGCTCTATGGCGGGACCGATCTCGAGGCGGCCCGGGAGTCGCTGGGACTCGTCGATCAACTCGCGGCGCTGCTCCCCCGCGATGGGGTGTATCGAATCCGCATCGACGTAGGTTTCGCGGCCCAGCGCTATGACGTAGTGGTCGAAACCGTGTCCGAGCTGGCGAACTTGCTGCATCGCTCCGGCGCGAAGCCAGACGACACCGCGCGCAAGGCGACGATCGATCTGGGCACTCGAGCGCTGGCCGAGGTCGAACGTGTCCTCCGCAACGCGTCCAGCGCGCCCGATACTCTCCCGCGAGCGGCCACGATCGACCTCGAGCGCGTGGAGGAGACCCGTCGGCGCTTGCTGGGGCCAGGGCAGTAGCCTTCACGGTAGATCGGGACCGGCGCCGCTGACCGCGCCTCGTTGCTACTGACCGAAACGAGAACCACGCTCCGGGCCCCGCGAGCTCGCTAGCCGAACAGCTCGGTGACCGCTTCCGCTTTTACGAGCTCCCGCGGCTGCTTCAGGTGGTTATAGACGATCGTCTCGGGATCGATCCCGAAGGAGTGATAGATCGACGCGAGGAGTTGACGCGGATGCACGGCGTCGTGCAGTGGCGCCGAACCGGTTTCATCGGACTCCCCGTGCACGTATCCGCGCTTGATTCCGGCCCCCGCGAGACAGGCGGTGTAGCAGTACGGCCAGTGATCGCGGCCATCGTCGGTATTGGCGTTCCCCGAAGTGCTCACACCGCGCTGCGGACTGCGCCCGAACTCTCCCACCGCCACCACCAGGGTCTCGTCGAGGAGCCCGCGCTCAGCGAGGTCTTCGATCAGGGTCGCGAGGCCGGCATCCAGCATCGGCGCGGACTGCGTCTTCATCCGCTTCGACAGCTCCACGTGAACATCCCACGAATGGTTGTCCGAATTGGCGACCTTCGGCCAGATCACTTCGACGACCCTCGTGCCGGCTTCGATGAGACGCCGGGCGAGCAGGCAACTCTGCCCGAAAGTGTTCTGACCGTAACGCTCGCGAAGCTTGAACGGCTCTTGTTCCAGATCGAACGCTGCTCTGGCCCGACCGGAGACGATCAGATCGATGGCCTTCTTGTAGTACTCGTTCAGTTTGTAGTCCTCGACCGCCTTGTCGATCTCGGGCATCGCTTCGTTGATCGCATCCCGCAGCCTGGCGCGCCGCTCGAGGCGGTGGGAGAACACGCCGGGAGCCATCGATAGATCGTCGACCTTGATCTTGTCCATCTTGGTCATGTCCAGGTCGTCGCCGGGGGGATAGAGGGTATAGGGGTCGTAGGCCTTGCCGAGGAATCCGGCGGTGCTCCCCTTGCCCACGACGTTGCTCTCCTGCAGCGGCCTCGGGAGCATGACGAACGGCAGCATCGGCACCTCGGACGGACGCAGGCGCACCAACTGCGAGCCGAAGTTCGGGAAGTCTTTCGGGCTGGGGGGCTCGAGCTGTCCGGAGGGGCTGACCTTGTCGGTCGTGTAGCCGGTCATCATCTGATAGATCGCGGCAGTGTGATTGAACAACCCGTTCGGGGTGTAGCTCATCGAACGGATCATCGTCATCTTGTCGTTCACCTCGGCCAGCCTCGGCAGCAGCTCCGTGAAGTGAATCCCTGGGATCCGGGTCGGGATCGTGCCAAAGACACTCTTGACGTTGTCCGGCACGTTTTCCTTGGGATCCCAAAGATCGAGGTGGCTCGGACCTCCTTGCAGATAGAGCATGATGATGCTCTTCGCCTTTGCCCATCCAGGGGCGTGGGTGACCGCCTCCTGGGCGAGGGCTTGCATCTCGAAGACCGAACCCAGCGTCAGACCCAAGAAGCCCGCCCCCCCGATGCGCAGCAGGTCGCGCCGCGTGACCTGTCCGGAGTCGCAGAGATCCGAGCAGTCGCCGCCGGAAACCCTCAGCATGTTGCACCCTTTCGGCCACACGCCGCTCAGTGATTGAACAAGAACGCCGGGCTGTTGATCAGGGCCCACGCGACATCCTGGACCCATGTCACGCGCCTGTTCTGCAGCTGCTCGTCGCTCAGACGCATCGCCCGCTCGAGACGCTTCAACTTCGGATCCTCGGGGAGCGGCTTCTCCACTCGGGCTAGCTTGCCGCGGAGTTGCACGAGCTTCGGATCGACGGGTCGCATCGCCCTCGCTGCCGTGACCCGCTCCCGCTGCTCCTGAAAACCCGGGTCATGGTCTGCAAAATAGGCGAGCAGCTCTCCCTGTTGCCCTTCGCTTCGCTGGCTTCTCGGCGTCTCCAGAATCGTCGTGACGTGGACGGGCAAGCCGAAATCGACGGGGGTGTTCGATGCCGTCGTGCAAATCCGGACCCTCCCGATGGTGTGTTCGGAACCGTAGTTGAAGTGCACCGTGAAAGCGAGATTCACGCCTGCCTCGGTGATCGGCTCCTTCAGCTCGAAGGTCGCGGTGCGGTCGACTCCAAGCTTCGGGGAGGAAGCCCAGCCAGCGTTGTCGACCTTGCCGTCGATCGCTGCCGCTACATCAAAGCCGTCTTGGCTGAAGTCGGCTCTCGCATTCTGCAAACCTACCTGCGTCGGAGTCGCGACACTGTCGCTCCTTGCAGCAGGAGTCGCCACGATTTCGAACTCGGTCAGCACGAAGTTGCCATTCCTTGCGCGGCCCGGCCCGCGCTCCGGCAATCGCGAATCCGCGAGCGCCTCGAGCCGGATCGCGGTCACCCCGGTCAGATCGGTCTTGGCCGTGAACTGGTACGCGCTCTTGTCATCCTTGCCCGATGCGAAGACGGAGCCATCCTCCTCGATCGTCAGCGTGGCCCCGTTCGATGCGGTCGGGTTCTCCAGGGCGAGCAGCTTCCAACTCGTCGCCGCCGACCGGGCTTCCTCCCACTCGAGCAACTTCTCCGGCAGGATCTTGCCGTAGGCCTCTTCTTCGGCCACCGCCCGGGCGATCGCTCGTCGCTGTTGCTCGTCGAGCTCCGCTTCGCGTGGGGCGATCTCCTCCTCGTAGGCTGCGACCTCGATCTTCGCTCCCTCGATGTCAGCGCTCCGCAGGTCGGCGCGCCGCTCCGCGACCAGCACCGCCTCTTTCTGATAGGCTTCGAATTCCGATCTCAACGCCAAGTGGTCCTGTTCGAGTTCTTCGAGGATCCTCAGCAGCGAATCCACCTCCTCTTGTGTCGCGGGTCGATTCAGGATTCGCAGATACAAGTCCTCGATGAGCTTCGAATCGTCCGCCTGACTCTCGACCAGCTTCGTGATCGCGTTCCCGGAATCACTGATCGCCTGGTCCACCGTCGGGCCGGTGACCAATGCCATCACACTGCCGAGGCCGAGCTCGTTCGATCGTTCGCACTCACAAGCGCTCTCCCGCGCGGGTCGGCCGAGCGTCGCCAAGAATCCATCCTGGAGTTCGATGCCGACGTCCGGAAGAGCCGAGGCCCGGATCCCTTCCGGCACCCCGGGGATCTTCGACTTCGCCCCGAGCGCCAGATGGATCGAGTCGTACAACACTTCCGCCGGCAGCCGCCTGGGTAACGCATGAGCGTAATTGATTCGGTCGTCCTGGTTCCATTCGTTCGGCACGATCGAGAGCTGGTACGTGCGAGATCTGCAAATGGTCGCGATCAACCGACGCACGTCGAAGTCACCGCGTACGAAATCCGCCGTCAGCCAATCGAGCAGCTCTGGATTCGAAGGTGGATTTCCCGCGCGGATGTCATCGAGCGGATCGATCAAGCCGATCCCCAGCAGATAGCCCCAGACTCGATTGACGTAGCTGCGCGCGAAGTGCCGATTGCCAGGAGAGGTCAGCCACGCCGCCAGTTGCTGACGCTTCGATGGATCCTCCTGGGACTCGATGGCGGGTCCGGATTCGGAAAGGACTGCGTAGGGGAAGGCCGGCGCCGAGACCTCGCCGGTCCGCTCGTTCCGAACTTCGCCGGTCCGTGGATCGGAGACGATCTCATAGAGTGGCTTGCTCTCCTCGATCGCGCTGCCCCCGACGCGGTTCTTCCCGCTGCGAGGGTCGGCCTCGAGGTGGACGTCTGCGAAGAAGGCCGCCAGCTCGTAGTACTGGTCTTGGGTCCAGCGCTCGAAGGGATGGTCGTGACACTTATTGCAATTGAAGCGAGTGGCCAAGAAGAGCTGCGTGGTGTTTTCCATCGCCTCCGAAGGTGTTCGCAAGATCTTGAAATAGGACGCCGCGGGGTTGTCCTTGGTCGAACCGCTGGCCGTCAAGATTTCGTAGACCATTTGATCGTACGGCGTGTTCTCCTCGACTTGTTGACGGATCCACCGGCGGAAGCTCTCTGCGCCTTCGCTCCCGAGAAACTTGCCGTTGACCTGCAATAGGTCCGCCCAGCGATTGCCCCAGTGCACGACGAATCCTTCCGAACCGATCAGTGCATCGATCACTTCATCGCGCTTTGCTCTCGGGTCTCGATCATCCGCGACGAACGCGATGACTCTCTCTGGGGTCGGCGGGAGCCCGGTCAGATCCAGAGTGACACGTCGCAAGAACTCGGCGTCGGTCGAGAGTTCGGATGGCAACATCTTCATGCGCTGCCACTTCGCGGCCACGAGTTCGTCGATCTGGTTGTGTATCGGCTGTGCTTGCCAGCTGAAGCCGGATCGGTCCCCCATCACCGTGAGAGTGGTCGCGGAATAGGCCCCCTCGAATCGCGCCATCAGGGGGGCTTCGCCCCGCCTCAGGGTCGTGATCAAACCGGACGCGGAACACGTCGCAATCTCCGTGTCTCCGCTCGTGACGAACGCCTCCGCGGTGACATCGCGCGACGAGCCGTCGTTGTAGCTCGCCGTCACTCGCAGTTGCTGCTCTCCGCCGATCTCCTCTACGACCGGGTTGATCGGGGTCAACTCGATCCGGGTGACGCGCGGCGCCGCGCGATCCAGCGCACAACCTGCGGCGATCCAGTCTCGCAAGATCTGGTAGTAGCCAGAGCCGAATTTCAATCGCATGCCACCCTCGTGCGGAACGCTGCCGGTCGCTTTCAGCAGCATCAAGCTGTCATCGGCGGCGGCAAAGTTGACGCGGCGTCCCGCGTGGTCGTCCGCGAACGCTCGCACGTCGAAGATCGGGTCGTAGCCGCGCAGGGACAACTTGAAGCCGTTCTTGCCTTGCTTCGAACCATGACAAGAACCGCCGTTGCACCCCAGTTTCGAAATGACGGGGCCAACGTCGCGGATGAAACTCGGTTCGAAGTCGGCATTTCGACCGGTGACCGTCACCGGGAGCTCGACGACCTGCCCGCCGTGGGAAATCTCGAGCCGAGCTTCTCCATCGGCGAGTGGCCGCACCATGCCGGCGGTGACCGCGACGATCTCAGCTGAGAGCTCGTAGGTGGCTCGTCGGGTCAGATCGACCGAATCACCGGAAGCCAACCAACCGGTCACGATCAGTTGTTGGGAGCCGTACTTCTCCACGAACTCGATCGACGGGGGATCGACGGTGATCGCCACGAGATCACCCGCCCGGTCGCTCTGCACCGGGGCCGACATCAACACTCGCTTCAAGGATGCGTTCTCCGCATCCAGGATTCGGACCAGGCCGTCGGCACCTGCGACCGCGAGTTCCCGCTGATTCGGATGCCAGCAGAGCGAATAGATCGGCGTGTTGAAGGAGGCGGACGCGATGCGCTCGATGTCCCTTCGACGGAACTCCTCCAGCTTCTGTCGCTCCTCGTCACTCCACGAGGTCGACACCTTCTCGAGGATCTCCTTCATCCCCTTCGGTAGTGTGCCGTCGAAGTCACTGGCGTAGATGTGGACGTGACCACGGCCATCGAGGCTGCTTCCTGCGGCGATCCGCTTTCCGTCGGCGCGGTAGCCGAGGTCGAAGATGCGCCCGGGCATGGCGGGGAACGAGCGGAGCAGATTCGAGTTGTCGCCGATCACCCGCTTGACTTCGCGATGCACGCGGTAGATCTGGGGCGTCCCATCGGCGCCCCCGACCAGAACTTCTTCTTGGCTCGGGTGCCGAGCCACCGCAGCGAGTCCGCCCTTGAGCGCGCCCGGCGTGATCGAGGTGATGTTGTCGATGAACCGTTGGGTCTTCACTTCGGTCAACTTCGCAGCCATATCGCGGCCGACGGAGATCACGTACGAACCGTCCGTCGAGAAAACTGTATCCAGCGTCCAGTCGGACGAGGCACCGCTGAAGAGCACCTGCTCGCCACTCTTGGCGTCGATCGCCCGCAGAGTATTGTCACCACAGCCGAAGGCGATCCGCTGGCCGTCCGGAGACCAGCAGGCTCCGTAGACCGTATCGAAGGTGACCGGCACGGAGAGCTCGAGATTCCAGCTCCTGGTATCCCAGACCTGTACCTCCCCCATTCGGGCCGGCAACCCACCGGTCACGGCGAGCTTCGTGCCGTCCGGTGAAAAGCGAATCGACTCGATTCGAGCGGAGAGCCCCACCAGTCGGGCGACCAAGGTCGATCGCTCGACGTCGTGGATCAGAACTTCGTGATAACCGGAGACGGCGAGCAGGAGCCCATCGGCGGAGTAGTCGAGCGCGGTCACGATCGGCGGAGAGTCGTACTTCGGCGGATGTGCGAGGTCGTACTGCGGCTGAGCGTTGGCCGGCGTATCGTCGATGGCTCCCGCCGCGATCCACCGACGGACAAGGTCGATCTCGGCTCGCTTCAGCGGACTTCCCTTGTCCGGCATCTCTGCCTCGCCATCGATCGGCGTGATCAGCTCGACGAGCAGACTGGAATCCGGGGCGCCCGGCACGATCGCGGGTTCACCACCGTCGCCCCCCGCGAGAAGCCGGGCGAACTGCGTCATCACGAAGCGCCCCTTCGACTTCGCAGGTTGATGGCAGCCGTGACAGTTCGCCTGGAAGATCGGCCGGATGTCTTGGTAGTAGCTGACCAGGGGGGGCTCGGCGGGCTCCGTAGATTCGTCGCTCGCGGTCACCCGGGCGGCGGACAACAGTACGAGACAGGAGGGAAGCCACAACGATGCAGCGAGCCACTGCCGAGTCATATCTTCGTCCATCGGTCAGAGAGTCTTGAGGGATCGAGCGCGTGCAAGATCGTAGCAGGATCGGCGGTTCTGCGTTAGTACGAGGTCCTGCTGCGCAGGCGACTTCGCCCGGGCTGGGGGGCAGCTCGCGGGGGAAGCGGCGACACTGAACACTCCGAATCCAGCCCTCTCCCTACCCCACCCGCGCCGGACTCCCGTGATCATCCAAGAGCCGCCTGACCGCATCCAGCAACTGCGGTGGCTGATACGGCTTCTCGAGGAATCCATCGGGTTCGAAGCGCGGCTCCGAATCAGCTCCCGGATCGAGGCGGCGGAACCCCGAGCTGATCAGAACCGGGACCGGACTCCCATCCCCCCGGATGGTGTCGAGCACTTCGACTCCCGTCTGGCCCGGCATGCTGTGATCGAGGATCACGAGGTCGATCTCGTCCCTGTGCTCACGGAACAACTTCACCGCCTCCTGGCCATCCTCAGCGACGATCAGTCGGTAGCCGGCGGTTCCGAGGATTCTCTTCAGCACCCCGCGCACCAACTCATCGTCCTCGGCGATGAGCAGGGTCTCATCGCCGTGGAGTTGTTCGCCGGGGTCGCGCGAAACCGGCTCCGCCGGCTGCCCCTCGTGACTGAGCGGGAGCTCGACCGAAAAGGTCGAACCTCCATCGGGCTCGCTCCGGACCTCGACCCGCCCACCGTGTTGACGAACGATCCCGTAGACGGTCGCCAGTCCGAGACCGGTCCCCTTCCCCTGCTCCTTCGTGGTGAAGAACGGTTCGAAGAGGCGCTCCCGGACCTCCGGCGTCATCCCCACCCCGTCATCTTCGACGATGAGTCGCGCGATCGAGCGCTGAGGATCGTTCGCGTCGATGCTGGACTGGACGCGGATTTCGATGTTCCCCCCATCGGGCAGCGCGTCGCGGGCGTTCAGGCAGAGGTTCATCAGAACCTGTTCCAGCTGCCCGGGATCGCCACGAACGACCGGAGAGACCCCCGGCCCCACCACGAGCTTCAGGGTCACTCCGTGGGGAACGAGCCGCTGGATCAGGCGGAGGGTCTCCCCCGCGAGGCGGCCGAGGTCGAACAGCAACGATCGAGGTGGTTGACCCTCCGCGAAGGCGAGCACCTGCCGAGTGAGATCGGCGGCTCGCTGGCTCGCGCGCTGGATCACCTCGAGGTTCTCGAGGACCGGACTGCCCGCTTCGAGCTGTGCGCGGGCGAAATCGGTGTTCGCTTGGATCACCAAGATCATGTTGTTGAAATCGTGGGCGATCCCGCCGGCGAGCTGACCGACCGCCTCCATCTTCTGCGATTGGCGCAGCTGCGCCTCGAGCCGCTTCCGCTCGGTCACATCGCGGGCGACCGCGTAGATCTCCTTCCTTTCCGGATCACTGGTCGAGCGCCAGGAGATCCAACGAATCTCTCCATCCTTGCGATAGTAGCGGTTCTCGAAGTCGATCACCGCCTCACCCGCAAACAGCGTCTCGAACGCGCGATCCGTCCCTGGTAGGTCATCGCGATGGATGAACGAGACGATCGGCCGCGCGAGGAGCTCCTCCCCGCTGAACCCCAGGACCCGGGTGAACGCGGGGTTGCACTGGAGAAAAAACCCCTCGAAGCTTGCGATGCACAGCATGTCGATCGAGAGATGGAAAAACCGCTCCTGGACCAGCTTGACCCGCCGTTGCGCCGAGACATCACGAGCGATCATCGAGAACCCGGTCACCACTCCGTCGCGGAGAACGGGTCCGACGACCGTCTCCCAGTACGAAGTGAATCCGTTCGGGTCGCGGTAGGCCGTCTCGTACCACCCCGGTTCACGGGTGCGCTCGACCTGCGCGAAGGTCTCGCGGACGTCCGGTTCGAATTCGGGGGGGATATGGTCGAAGACGCAGGTTCCGATGACGGTCTCGAGGGTGTGCGGGGGGATGGTCCGATTGATGTAGCGGAACCGGACCTCCGGATCGAGGAGTGCCACGATGTCGAGGGAATTCTCCGCGACCGAGATCAGAGCGGGGTCGGGGCCATCCTTGGCGAGTCCGGAGATCCTCGCCTCTAGGAGCGCCATCTCGGCGCGAAGGCGATCGAGGTCGCGATTCGGATGGCGTTCGGCCATCGGAGCCCCTTTGCCCAGCCGGACCCGCCCAGGCCAGTGTGGCATCGTACCCGGTCACCTGGACCGGCAATAGCGTGGAGTCATCCCCGGAACCGCTCGATCAGCAGGCTCGGGCCTTCTCAGGCTCGGGCGTTTCCGCCATCCTCTCGGCAAGGAGGTCCGATGAGCGTCGAGTCGTTCGAGATCGATCCCGACATCACTCGGGCATGGACCCCCCCAGCCGACTTCTATCGAAGTCCCGGTTGGTTCGGGCGCCTCGCCGAGCGCGTCTTCGCACGGGGTTGGTTCTGTCTCGGCCTTTCAGCGGGACTCGAGCGGGAAGGGGCGGTTCGCCCGATCACCCTCCTCCCCGGTGTCCTCGACGAGGAGCTTCTTCTCACGCGCTCGAGCGATGGGGCGCTCCGCCTGCTGTCGAACGTCTGCACCCACCGCGGCATGCTCGTCGCCGAGATCGAGGGGCACTGCGAAACTCTGCGCTGTCGCTATCACGGCCGACGATTCTCGCTCGACGGCTCGTTTCTCTCGATGCCCTGCTTCGACGAAGTCGAGGGGTTCCCCTCTCCGACCGACGATCTGACCTCCGTCGCGGTCGAAGAGCGCCACGGGATGATCTTCGGTGCGCTCGACCCCGAGGTCCCTTTCCAGGAGTGGTACCGACCCGTGGATGAGCGCATCGGCGCGATCGAGTTTCGCTCTCCCGTTCCCGAGCCATCGCGCCACCGCGACTACGAGTTCGAGGCGAACTGGGCGCTGTACCTCGACAACTACCTCGAGGGGTTCCATATCCCCTACGTCCACCCCGCTCTCGCCGGAGCGGTGACGCTCGACGACTACGAGACGATCCTCCTCCCGGGGGGCTCGGTGCAGGTCGCGAGCGCCCGCAAGGATGACCCGACGGCGGTCGTTCCCCCCCGCGGGTACCCCGAGTCCGGTCGCCGGATCGCGGGGTGGTTCATCTGGTTGTTCCCGACCACCCTGGTGAACATCTACCCGTGGGGGATCTCGCTCAACATCCTCGAGCCACTCGCCGCGACTCGAACCCGCGTCCGCTTTCGTTCGCTCGTCGGGGATCCCGAGAAGTTCGGCGGCGGCGCGAGCAGCGATCTCCACCAGGTCGAGCTCGAAGATGAAGCCGCGGTGCTCGCGACCCAGCGGGGGCTCGGAGGAGGCCTGTACCGGCGCGGAAGGTATTCCCCCACCCAGGAGGAGGGGATCCATCACTTTCACCGACTGCTCGTGGGAAAGATGTAGGGGACCTCACCGGGTGGGGACGGGCACCGTGTCGAGAGCCAGTCCTCTGGACATCGAACACGTCTCGCGGCAGCATCCTGGACCAGAACTTCTGTCGGAAGGAGCGAGACCATGTTGAAGCGGATCTTGTTCGTCGTCGCCCTCGGAATGTTTGCAGCGGCCATCCCCGGGTGCGCCCAATCGCAGAAGGGCGGAGCCGCCGTCGGGTGCGAATGCACCGGCGAGGCGGACTGCTCCTGCGGCGGAAAAGCCGTCGACGAGTGCAAGTGCAAGTAGGACCCGAGCGACTCGTCGTCCAGTAGCCCGTTGAAAAGTCATTCCGTCCGAGGGGTCGGAAGCACTCGTCTTCTGCGAGGAGTGTCAGCACGGTTTCGTCGACGGCAAAGCGGTCACTGACTGCGAGGGCTGTTTCGTCGAAAAGACCGGCGGACCGACCTGCGCGGAGTGCAGCAAGTAGCAGCGACAGGCTTGCGGGAGTGAAAAGGGCGCGCCCCTCTCGGGAGCGCGCCCTTTTCGCATCCGAGCGGGGATCGCGCCGGAGATTCCCCGATCAAGGTGAGGGCAGCACCTCGAACCGGAGCTTGCGCGGCAGCGAGATCGTCGCGAGGCGCTCGGTGTCTTGATAGAGCCCGGTGACGAGTTGGACGGTCAGCACGTACTCTCCCGGCTCGAGGCCCTCCGCGACGGTGAAAGTCAGCCGCCCGTCGAACGTCCCCCGGTAGGCGCGGACGGGACCGCCGAGGTAGCGCTCCTCGGCTCCGTCGGAGGAATCCAGCGAGCCGCTCGGGCGGAGAACGGTCACCGACTTCCCCGCTTCCTCGATCGAGAGACCCGTAAGGCGGATCTGACTGTGGAACGCGGGACGATCGGTCAGCCCGGTCTCGAGGAACTCGATGAACTTCCGCTTCGAATTGGTGAACGCTTCACGCGCCACTTCGAGGTGACTCTCACTGTCGAGCACGATGTAGGTCGGGTTCGCGTTGTAGCCGGTCAGTTCCCGTTGGAGCTCGGTGTAGTCCGCCTCGAGCGGATCGTCGGTGTAGATCTCGAACAATTCGAACTGCCGCAAGAGCGCTTCGGCTTCCGGGTCTCTGAGGATCCCGCCGGGACCCTCCATCTGTTTGCAGTTCTGTCAGACGTGACCGGTGAAGTTGATGAAAATCGGTCTTCGCTCTCCCCCCGCCGCGATCCGCTCGCGGATCGTCTCCAGCTCCGCCGCGAAGGGGACCGGGTTCTCGTAGCTGAGCACTCGCCACTCGAGGCTGGACTCGTCCGCGTAGAACGACTTCACGAGGAGCTGCGATTCGAGGTTCTTGTTCAGGTGCCCCCCGGCCACCGCCCAGAGGCAGAATCCGGCCGAGACCACGCAGAGGAGGACCAGGACCACCCGGGGAGCGCCGATCCGCTGCAGCGGTGAGTCGTGGGGGAAGCGGATCTTGCCGAGGAGGTAGAGCCCCATCGCGAGCAGGAGCACCCCCCAGATCGCGAAGATCACCTCTCGCGAGATCACGGAGTCGAGGCGCCACCGCCCGATCGTCGCACTGAAGAACTTCCAGGCCGCGATGAGCTCGACGAAACCGAGGACCCCCTTCACGGTGCTGAGCCACCCTCCCGAGCGCGGCAGCCCCGCGAGCGCTTTCGGGAAGAGCGCGAGGCAGAAGAACGGCAGGGCGAAGGTCGCCGAGAAGGCGAGCATTCCGATCGCGGCGTACCCAGGTCCGGAACCAGCGGCGAGAGCGAGGAGGGCTGCTGCGATCGGACCGACGCAAGTGAACGTCGCCACGCTGAAGACGAACCCCATCACGAGGACACTCGCCACGCCGTTCCCGCCCCCGCCCCCTGCGGCACGATTGCGCAACCAACTCGGGAGCTGGATGTCGTAGTAGCCGAAGAGGCTGAACGCGAAGTAGACGAAGAGAGCGCCGATCCCGAGGTTCACCCAGGCGTTCGTCGCCATGAAGTTCGCGCCCTGCTCGCCGAGGATCGCGCTCAGGACGAGTCCGAGGGTTGTGAAACTCGTCATCACGCCGACGCAGAAGAGGAGCGCGAGCCCGATCACGCGCGAACGCTTCTGGTGCGCCTGCTTGGTGAAGACACTGATCGTGATCGGGATCATCGGGTAGACGCACGGGGTGAGGAGCGCGATCAGGGCGCCGCCGACGCTCAGAGCGACGATCCCCCAGAATCCCGCCTCTTTCGACCAGTCCTTCTGGATCGCCGGGATCCGTCTCCCCGTTTCGAGGACTTCGCCCCGAAACGCCACCGTGAGGGTCTCTCCCGAACGCACCTGTGTCCGATCGAGGCTCGCGGTGAAGCGCACCGGACCCGTCGGCTCGTCGGAGCCGGTCGACCCGCCGTTCTGGGGCACACCCCCCGCCACCTCCATCCCGACGAGGACTGGAACCACGATCTCGGAGACCGCGGGCAGCTCGCACCCACCCGCGTCGCACGCCTGCGTGCGCACTTTCACGCCGACCCGGTAGCTCCCGACCGGAACGGTATCCGGGGCGCGGAATCGCAATCGGAAGGTCGCGGTGCCGACATGCTCGGGCACGTTCTTGCCGTCGACGACGACGATCTTCGGCGCGCTCTCGAGCACTCCTTCGATCGCTTCGAACGGGCCCGCGTCCGCGACATCCACCTGGACCGGGAGACCGTTGTCGCCGCGATAGTCGAGGCCGTAGAGGTGGAAACCGCGCTCGATCTTCGCTGTGATCTCGACGGTGAACTCCGCGCCCGGTTCCACCGCGTCGGCTCCACGTGCGGTCAGAGCCACCGTCGGGGAAGCGAGTTTCTCGACGACGAGAGAAGTTCCCACCGCACCGGGGCCCGCCTCAGCTCCGCCCCCCGCGGCCGGTCGTTCTTCCCCCACCCACACCGGCAGCGTGAAGGAGAGGATTTCGGTCGGAAGACACTGGTTCGCATCGCAGACCATGTAGGTGAACTCGACGGTGGCCGCGTAGCGACCGGGAGCGAGATCGGCGGGTGCCTCGAGCGGGAGACGAAAGGGGACCTTCCCCTCGTGCTCCAGCATCACCCCGCCCATCACATCGTCGTAGTGGGACCTCGGCTTCGGCTCGATCGCAACCCCCGCAGCGCGGAAGGGTCCGAGTTGGGTCGCGACGTACGCCGTCGGCGTGCCGAGGTCTTCGAGGAGCTGCATCCCGTAGATGTGCCAACCACGATCGATCACGGCCTCGACGACGAGTTCGAAGCGGCTCCCGGGAGCAACCCCATCGATCCCCTTCGCGTGCAGCAACACCGGCGCGTCATCGGCCGCCCGGGCCTCCTGATCGAAGGGGGGAGGGGAAGAGTCGTCGGCGGGGGCGGGGGAGAGTCCCGCGAGGAGCCCCCCGAGGACCAAGAGGGTCGAGAAGAGCCTCGAGGTCTGGGGTGCGTGGATAACGGTGGGGGTCACGAAGCCTCCGTCGGGGATCATGGGCGAGAGCGGGCCATTCCATCGAACCGCGGCGGGATCGAGTTCCCGGGACGACGAGATCCTCCCCGGCCGCTCCTCCCAAGTCGAGCGATGGTAGCCCGGCCGCTCTTCGCGACAACTGTCTCGGGGAGACGGGGGGTACCCCCTCGGGTATCCTCCTCGTCCGAACGGCGGGAAGGAGCAGCATGGGCGAGGGTCTGCGGGGGATGCGAGCGAGCTTCCAAATCGGGGGGCGCCATCGGCCGGCCCCGCTCTGGATCGTCGGTCCCGACGTCATCGAGGACGAGGGGTTCACCCTCGAGGTCGCTCACGCCCTTGCGGAGGTCGCGACGCGGCGAGGCCTCTCCCTGCTCTTCAAGGCCTCGTACGAGAAAGCAAACCGCTCCCGGGGGGACTCCTTCCGAGGCCCAGGGATCGACCGCGGTCTCGAAATTCTCGCTCGGGTCCGCGGGGAGACCGGGCTCCCCGTGACGAGCGATGTGCACACCGCGGAAGAGGCGCGACGATCGGCGGAGGTCCTCGACGTGGTCCAGATCCCCGCGTTCCTCAGCCGCCAGAATGCGCTCCTCGAAGCCGCCGCGGAAGGTGGGCGCACCGTCAATCTGAAGAAGGGGCAGTTCCTCGCTCCGAGCGACGTGCCGCAGCGGGTCGAAGTGCTCCGTCGGGCGGGCGCCGGCGATGTCTGGATCACCGAACGAGGGGTGAGTTTCGGCTACTTGCGGCTCGTCAATGATCTCCGAGTTCTCCCTGCGATCCGCGCGACCGGAGCCGCCGCGATCTTCGATGCGACCCACAGCGTGCAGAGTCCGGGGGGAGGAGTCGACGGTTCGAGCGGCGGGGAACGCTCGATGATTCCGATTCTCGCCCGCGCCGCCGTCGCGGCCGGATTCGATGGGTTCTTCTTCGAGGTGCACCCCGACCCCGAGCGCGCACTCTGCGACGGTCCGAACGCACTCCCGCTCGACCGCCTCGAGGCTCTCTTCGATCAGCTCGAGCCGCTCGCGTGCGTCGTCCGCGAGATCCCCGATCTCGAGCTGTGACCGACGAGAACTTCGAACCGGCGCAGATCGACGAACCTCGGATCCACGTGGTCATCCCCGCGCTCGACGAGGAAGAGAGCATCGGCGCGGTGCTCGGCGACCTCCCGTGGGATCGACTCGCAACCGTGACGGTCGGCGACAACGGATCCCGGGACCGCACTCGCGAGATCGCCCGCGCCGCCGGGGCCACCGTGGTCGACGCCCCGCGGCGCGGATACGGCTCGGCGTGCCTCGCCGCCCTCGCCGCCCTCCCCCCTGCGACCTGTGCGCGTCGAGAAATCGTCGTCTTCGTCGATGCCGACTACTCCGATCACCCGGGGGACCTCCCCGAGCTGGTCGCTCCGATCCTCGACGGCCGTGCGGTCCTCGTCATCGGAACCCGCCTGAACCCTCGCTGTCAACCGGGGGCGCTCCTCCCCCAGGCTCGGTTCGGGAATCGGTTCGCGACCGCTCTGATCGAAGCGATCCACGGGGTGCGATTCACCGACCTCGGCCCTTTCCGAGCGATCCGTCGCGACGTCCTGGCATCCCTCCGGATGGAGGACCCGGACTTCGGGTGGACGGTGGAGATGCAGGTGAAGGCGGCGGAGCGAGGGCTCGCGGTGACGGAGGTGCCGGTCGGCTATCGGAGACGGGTCGGCCACTCGAAGATCACCGGGACGCTGCGGGGAACGATCCTCGCCGGGAAGAAGATCATCGGGGTGATTCTCGGACGTGCGATGCGGCAGAAGATCGAAGAAGTGTGGTGAGCGAAGTGGTCAGCGATCCTTCGCCTCGGGCAGACCGTTCTCGCTCCCCGCGGTGAACTCGATCAGCACGCGGTCCACGCTATCCGACGCACCCTCGATTCGGACCACCCCCACCCTGGCGGCGAACGTCATCCGATGCTCCGCGCTCCAGGTGCGTCCCCCCTCGTCCGAGTCGAGCGAGTTCTTGGCATGGACCTCACGAACGTCTTCGAAGGTCCCCGCAGGGGTCTCGACCGGGCGAGCCGGGCGAGCCACTTCTCGCACGTAGGAGAAGGCGCCGCGGCGCCACTCCCAGCGGTCCCCGGGGACGAGTGCGCCTCGGATCAGGATCTCGCCCGGCGGAGCGGTCGGGGAGCCGAGAACCAGCTCACCATCTCTTATCCAGGCCCGGGTGTCGTAGGGAACGCGTCCCTGACCCTCGACCCGGATGATCACCAGCCAACCACCTTGCGAATCGAGGCTCGAGCTCCGTACTTCGCGCGTCTCCTTGCTGCCATCGCCGAGCCGGTAGGTCCAGCGTGTCCCGACCGCGACCGGGAACCAATGGGAGATCGCTTCGACCGTGTCTCCCGAGCGCTCCGGGCGGGGGAGTCGCGACGGCGTGGGATCGACCGGTCGATCGGCGCCGACCCGAGAACCGAGTTCGATCCCCGACTCGCCGTACATCGTCGAGAGCCGGGATGCGAATACGCGGCGCTCCGCCTCGGTGATGAACGCAGGGAGCGGCCCTCCGAGGAACTCCGCGAGGCGCTCGACCGCGATCGCGTCCCGCTTCGGGAGGAACTCGTGGAGGAGTCCGAGGATTTCGATCGCGCGTTCCTCCTGTCTCTGCGACAGCTCATCGACCGCCCGGCGGACGAGGGAGCCCACCTGGCGCGTGGCGTTCGAGGACTCGGCGATCGGGTCGATCTCGCGGGCCAGAGTCAGCGCGGCGCGCGCGTCCTGGATGCCTCCTCGCCCGATCGCGTCGAGGCCGAGTTCCTGCAACCGCGCTGCGACGGTGCGCTCCGATCCCTCCGAGCCTTCGAGCAAATGGGAGTTCTCACGGAACCAACGCTCGAGGTCGCCCGCCCCTCCGGCCCGGAGCGCGCGGTCGATCCCCCGCTCCCTGAGCTCCGAGAGCCGATCCGAGAGGTCCGTGCCCTCCACGGCACGCAGGCGTTCGAGCGCCTCGGCCGCGAGAGTGGCGATCGGAAGGTCTCCGGTGAGTTCGGCTTGGCGCAGGCGCGCCTCGGCGAGTGCGATGCGCATCTCGCGGACCTGCACCTCGACCCACGGATAGTCACGCGCCGCTTCCTCGATCGACTGCCCCGCGAGGGGAAGATCGCCGAGAGCGATCGCCGAGCGCGCCTTCCGAAACAGAATCGCCTCGGGAAACGTCGCGTGTTCGAAGTGGGGATCCGTGGTGACCACGGCTCGCCAATGCGTCGCCGCGCGTTCCCGATCGAGCGGCCACCAAATTCGTGCAAGTTCTCGCCGCGCTCCCGGGGCCGGGGACCGGAGCCGGGTCCGCTCCTCGAGCTCTGCCGCTCGGATCGGGAAGCCCCCGCGGCGGAACACCTCCGCGGCGACGCCGAGCGCGAGTAGGTCGTCCGGAAATTCGGAGGAGACGCGGAGCGCGAGGCGGAGCGCGTCGATCTCGTGACCCGACTCGGTCTCGACGACCAGTTGGAGGAGGAGAGGATCGACCCAGGTCGGTTCCTGCTCCGCGACCCCTTGGGCGCCGCGCAACGCGAAGTCCCAGTCGCCGCGCAGGAGCGACGCGAGTGCGTCCGCGAAGAGCCGGCGACTCTCGGCGCGCACTCGTGATGAGGGGCGCTGCCCGAGCTCCGCGGCCACGTGATCGGACCAACTCGTCACGGCGGGGGTCTCGGTCGTCCGCCCATCGGCACTCTCGCCGGTCGGTACGATCGTCCGGACGTCTTGCGCAGGAATCTCGATGATTCCCCCCCCGATCTGGACGCGGTACGCGCCCTCGGCGTAGCCCACCACGACTCCGATGACCGAACTCCCATCCTTCCGGACGAGACGCTCGAGCTCCCCCTCGGCGGCGACCGCAGATGGGAATACGAACGCGAAACCACAGAGGAGGAGGGCGAGAACAGCTCTCCGTCCAGCCTCGTTCATCGGTGCTCGCATCCGAAAGCCTCTCCAGATGACCCCCGTGCCGGGGGACATCGCCATCTCGGAGATCGGCTCGGAGCGCCCTAGGCTTGACCCTTCTCGGTCCCACTAGTGCCCTGAGTCAAGAATCGCGTGCAAAGCGGCGGGAACTCGGCAGCGTTCGCGAGCGACGGCGTCGTGCTCAAGGAACACGTCCACGAGGAGCGACGGACGGAACGCCGTCGAGGGCCCGTCCATCGGTGGGCGAACTTCTGACTCAGGACGCTAGTCCTCGAAATTTGCGGATCCGGCGTCTCCGGGGAAGAGCGCCACCAGTTCCGCGGTGGCCGCCGCTAGGGCGTCGCGCAGCCGTGAACGACGACTCGACCCGGTCAGCAGCCACACCTCGTGGAGCGCGCGAGGGGCCAGTTGATCGGAGGCGAGTCGGCCGATCAGGGGGGGGGCCGGGACGACACCCGCGAGTGCGGCCCGCAGCCGGCGATACTGGTCACGGTGCCCCTCACCCCGGGGAGACTTGTTGTACAGGTAGACGAGGACCATCCCCCCTGCGGTCGCCGCGGCGATCCCATCGCGCCACTTCCCCCACCGGTGGAAGAGGTCGTAGGGGTCGATCAGGACGAGCGCGGGAGCGAGTGGCGCGATCGACCGGAGGATCTGCTCGCCGCTCTCCCCGACGAGCGGTTCGGTCCCGGAGAACGGGCGCCACGAGGCGAGACGATCGCGGTTGCGGTCGAAGACGCGGAGCAGTCCCCCGGCGCCGAGCTCTTCTCGCCGGCGGTGGAGCAAGAGTCCGCTCGAGGGCCAGTGGTCCTCTCCCCCAGCGTGGATGAGCGCTTCGCGAAGGGGCCTTGGTGCGCGCCCCCGTCGGCTCCGCGCGGCCGCCGTCAACGGATAGGATGGCGCGCCGGCGCAGAGATCGAAGACCGACCGGCCTGCTTCCCCGCGGAGTTCTTCGGCGACCGGGAGCAGCCACGCCGCCTTCAGCAGATCGCCGCGGTTTCCCGGCTCGTAGAGGAGGAGCCGGTCCCGCGGGGCTCGAGTCTGCTTCGGTCGCCATCGCCAGCCGCGCGATCCTTCGGTCTCTTCCGTGGACATTCGCTCAGGATATCGAGTGAAAGAAGAAGAGGAAGGAGTGCCGGATGCACGGCCTGAATTGCGACCGCTGCGACAAGACTCTGCTCCTCGATGAGAATGTGCGCTACGAGGTCCGCATCATCGTCCAGGCCGCATACGATCCGATGGAGATCACCGGCGGCGACCTCGAACAGGGTGGCTCGGAGGGGTGGCAGAGACTCCTCGAGGAACTCGAAAAGTTGAGTGAGGAGGAGGCGCAGGACCAAATCTACCGCGACCTGCGCTTCGATCTCTGTCCGCCGTGCCAAAGGGTGTATCTGAAGAAACCGCTGCCGTAGTCTTGACCCCTCGCGCCCCTACCTCGGCAGCACGACCTCGATCTTCCCCACCACCCGGCCCACCACGTTTTGGACCACCGGCGGGTCCGCCGTCTGCCATCTCCGCAGCGTTCCCGGCGCGAGCCACCCGAGGTGGTCGAGGAGAACAGGGACCGCGTAGCGGTACCCGCGCTCCTGGCCATCGAGCGACTTCAGCGCGAGAGCGCCGCGCGCGCCCCACGCCACGAACACCCCCTCCGCCCCTTCCTTCGCAAGGAGATCGGGCGCGAGAAACGGACTCCAGAGGTACGGAAACCGCTGCTCACCCGAGAACAGGAGTGGGGATGACCAGAGCACGGAGTGGAGACGTTCGACCGCGGGGCGGAGCCCCAGCTCGTCGAGGAACTCGCCGTCTCCCAGTCGCGAATACGCACGGGCGATCGCGGTGAGCGACGTGAACCAGGTCGGAGCTCCACAGCCGTCGGTCCCCCTCGGCGCCTCGTGCATGTCGATCCCGAGGAAGCTCGCCAAGATCTGGAATACCGCTCGCTGCACCGGATGATCGGGGTCGAGGTAACGCCCCGGATCATCGCCGATGCGAGCGGCGTGCAGCAACATTCCCGCGTGCTTGCCCGAGCAGTTGTTCGAGAGAGCGTCCGGCACTTCCCCCGCGATGGCCATCCGCCGGCGCTCGGAGGCGGTGAAGGGTGCGTGCGTTCCGCACCGGAGATCGTCAGCGGTGAAGCCCCCCCGCCTGAGAATCCCGTCGACCCTTCGGCGGTGCTCGGGCTCCCCTCCGTGGGAGGCGGTGATCACCGCAACTTCCTCGTCGAGGAGTCCGTGGTGGTCGATCACACCGGCTCGAAACAGGGCCAGAGTCTGGAACGGCTTCGCCACCGATCGGAGGAATGAACCGGGATCCTCGGCTCCGAAGAGGATCGGTGTACCGCCCCGCGGGATCGCGACGGCGACGGCGCGATGGAGCGATTCGACGCGGTCGCCTCTGCCGATGCGGGTCTCGATGGTGTGTTCTCTAGCTGCTGACATCGTGGGGAGGCTCGTTCTACTTCCCGCCGCCAGGGGGAGGAGCGCCCCCCGTCGGATCGGGAGGAGGAGGATCGGACGGGGGCGGATCGGTCACCCCCCCTCCCTCTGGAGTGGAGCCCCGCGCCTCGAGCTCGGCGAGCTTCGAGAGCTCCCCCTCGTCGAGCGGGTGCCGCTCCGCGAAGCGACCGAAAGCCGCGATGAAGCCGTCGAAGTCATCGAGCGGTCCGTACCTGTTGACCGCCTCGATCACCCAAAGGACGTGGCCGCAGGCGAGAACGATCTCGGGGTGTTGTTCCGGGCCGAGGAGCTCCGCCTCTTCGTCGAGCAACTGTCCGAGTGTGGTCCAGAGCGATTCGAGGTCCCGCCGAACGAGCTGGGCAGCGAGCTTCCCCCGTTGGCCCGAGGAGAGCGCGACCGATTCGAGTGCGAGTCGAGCCGACGATCGCGGGTGGGCATCGCCGTTCGCCCCGAGAGCCCCGACCACGGCGCGCACCCCCACGGCAACCGCGTCGAGCGCTTCCGCGATCCGAGCGAGGTCCTCTTTTTCGAGGGCGGCCTCCGCGCGGATCGTCCAGTACTCGGCATGGATCTTCTCGAAGCGGGGATAGGCCTCGGGACGCGAAGCGCGAAGGTCCGCGGGTTGACGTGCCGGAGCGAGCAACGGGTCGAATTTCGAGCACTCCACGGCGACGCGGAGCCAAGGTCGCGGGCGATCCTCGGCATCGATCAGGAACGACTCGAGTGCTTGGAGAGTCGGATCCAGCGCGCAGAGGTCGCCGGCGCGCTCCACGATCTCAACGCCGAGATCGTCCCCCTCCGGGATCTGGAGCAGGAGGTCGACCATCGTCTCGAGCGCCTTCTCTCCTCCGATGCTCCGGAGACTGTTCAGCGCAGCGCTCTTGCGCTCGCGGGTGAGGTCTGGACCGAGGATCGCGTTGCGGAGCGGGGGTATCCCGTCGGCGCTTCCGAGACGGCCGATCCCGTTGATCGCCAGGGTCCAGAGGCTGTCGCTGCTCCCCTCCTCGGAGAGGGCCCGCCCGAACAGCTTGAGCGCGGTCTGCGCCGAGGCGTCGTCGCTCGGGACCCCGGCCTGCACGAGAACCCAGAGAGCGTTCTCCCGAGCATCGGGTCGGTTCTCGTAGATTCGTTCGAGTTGCGTGACCGTCTCGGCGCTCGCCCCGACTTGCTTCAGGCTCTGGAGGAGGTACGCGAGCGGCTTGGGGGGGACCGTGTCCCACGCATCGCCCCCGCCGGCGGGGAGGAGCGCGGCGAGGGCTCGATCGAGTGCCCTGCCGACCGGCGCCTGAAGAACTCCGGCAATCCGAACCGCGAGCTGCCCCAGGCGTGCATCGCGACTGTCGCCCGAGAAATCCGTGCCCGGCAGCTTCTCGATCAGTCTCGAGAGCAACTCGACCACTCTCGGCTCATTCTTGAACATCGCAAAGGTCCCGAGGGCGGTGAGGGCACGGACCTGCGTCCGCACCGGATCACGGTCGCGCAGTGTCGTCGCCTCGGTGTCGACCATCTCCACCAGCCGTCCGAGGAGCGGACTCAGGAGCTCCTGCTGCTGCTGGGGGGTCAGCGCCCCCTCGCCGATCGCGCCCGTGAGCCTGGGCACGAAGCGCTCGAGCTCTTGGAGTGCGCTCGTCCGAACCGATGGGGGCTGCGTCGTCTGCAGGGAGTCGAGGAGGAACCTCTGGTATCCCCCTGGAGCACCCTCGAACAGGTGGCGATTCGCCAGCTCCCACATCCGCGAGGTCCGCTCGTCGGCCCTTCGGCGCTCTCGTTCGACGATGAGGCGCAACACTGCGTCCTTCTTGTGTACATCCCACCACTCGCGCCACTCCGTCGCCGACACCAGGTCGTACCCCACGAAGGATGCCAGGGCACGCCGGATCGCGGGCTCCAGCGGGGGCGTGCTGGCGGCGAGCCGTTCGATCGCCAGATCGACGAGGCGGTTCGGCTCGAACTGCGCGAGGATCGGGAACAACCGCTCGAAGAGCGTCCCCGAGACTTCTCCACCGAGGAGCTGCGAGAGCGAATCCCGTCGTTCCCGCTTGGAAGCGATCTGCGAGAACGCGCTCTCGATCTCCACCCCGAAGTTCTCGTAGCTCGCTTCCCCGCCGAGGAGGTAGATCAGCACCCCCTCGCCCGGGCTCGGAGAGCGCATCACCGGGTCCGCCAGGATGGCTCGGGTCCGCAGCGGGTCTTCGAGGGCACGAGTGTCGAGATACTCGATGAGCAATTCGCGCGTCCACGGCGGTGCGCCGCCCCCCTGCTGGGTGGCCTGCTGCAGGAGCGTCAATCCTCGCACCCAGTCCTGCGAGTCTCCCGAGTCGAGGAAGCCCCGGACCTGATCCGAAGGCGCGACCAGATCCTGAGAGGCGTGGGCGGTGGAGAGAACGATCGAGCCGCCGAGCGGCAACATCCCCGACAGTGCCATCACCTGGAGCACCGCTCCGAAGAGGACGACACGCACGTGGACGGTCCCGACTCGCGCGGTCCCGAGTGGCCGGAAGCGGCACACCCGGGGGTGTCGGGGATCGCGGTTCGTTCGGGTGGGTCGCACCCAAGCTCCTTCTACGGGTCCAGGTCGATTCCCTCACTCGGGAGCCGTTCCCCGAGCGTGCGGCCAACAATTCGGGGCGGTCGGATCGAGGCGGGGATCAGAAGATCCCTGCGCTGAAGTTATCGTCTGGAGGCGGCATTTCGGACAGGGGTCCTCGCTCACGACCGGTCGGTTTTCGGGGGGCCGGGTCTCGACGGGGCGGCTCCACACCGTCCTCGATCCGCTGGTCGGCGAGAATCGGTGTGCGTTCCGGACGCGCAACGATCGGTTCCGGTTCCGGCCGGAACTGACTCGCGTCGCGGGTGTCGCGGGTGTCGCGGGTGTCGCGGGAATCGCGGGCATCTCTGGATTCGCGAGAGCCTCGGGATTTCACCGTCTCGCGGGTGTCGCGCCCTCTCCGATCCGGCTTGGCATCGGACTCCGAGGCGGCGGAAACAACGAGGCGCGAATCGGGAAGCTCGCGATCCCCGACGTCGCGATCCCCGACGTTGCGGTCCTCGACGTTGCGGTCCTCGACGTCGCGGTCCTCAGTGTCGCGGTCCTCGAGATCGCGAGGGCAGTATCCGGGTTGTTGCGAGGCGTCCACTTCGCCGAGATACGACTCGACCACCCGAGACTGAAGTTGCTCGCGGCACTCCGTGTTGATCGGGTGGGCGATGTCCGCGTGGAGCTTTCCTTTTCCCTCGAGCCGCTGAGATGCTTCGGGGGGGAGGGAGACCCCGCAGTCGTTGCAGTAGTGGCTGCGGACCTGATTCTTGAAGCCGCAGCGCTGACAGCGAGTGGTCAGCTTGCGACTCGGCATCGCGACGAAGAGTCCCTTGTTTCCTTCGATGATCTTGAGGTCGCGGACGACGAACGAATCGTCGATGGTGATGCTGCAGAACGCGCGGAGTTTGTCCTGACCCCCGTCCACCAATTTCACGCGGACTTCGGTGATCTCCACGGAGTCTCCTCTCCAGTCACAGTGTGCATCTCTCGGGTGTCGGGGAGCTCCCGCTCTCGATCGCGGTCCCCTCAAAGGGTCTAACGGAAGAGTGCAGGATGGGGATGACCGCGGACCACGACAACTGCGACTCCGGTCTCGGCGGAATACGGTGCCAGCGGTCCGTCCGGGGAAAGAAGTGCGGCCTCGAGACGACGCGCACCCGCGCGATTCTGTTCGGACCAGAAAAATGCCGACCCACTCCCCGTCATGATCCAACCGTTCGATGATCCGCGATCCGACGAGACGAGATCAGAATGCACGCGGTGCTCTCGGTTGAAGTCGCGCAGGCGTCGGGCGAGTTCTGAGAGGCGCGAATCCGTCGCCAGAACCGGGTTCTCGAGGCGGTTGAAAAGTCCCCGTCGCCACCCCCCTGCGTTTTCAAAAGTCCTTGTGGGGAAACTAATTGGGCCACTTGGTGAAGTCAAGGGGAAAGAGACTCGAGCATACGCCGACGCGGTCGACGAGACGATGCTCGGAAGCACCACGACGAACCCCGGACGCTCCCCACCGAACAGAACTCCATCGAAGGCTTCGAGAATCTCTCCTCGCCCTCGGGCGATCGCTGCGGCGTGTGGTCCGAGGAAGAACGGGACATCGGAACCGACCCCGGCGGCGACCGCAAATCCGGCGCTGGCTCCGTCGGGATCGGGTGCAACTCGCTCGACCAGCGCGAGGAGGCCGGCGGCGTTTCCGCTCCCTCCCCCGAGCCCGGCTCCGGGAGGGATGCGTTTGCGCAAATGGAGCCGCAAGGGGGGAACCACCCTGCGTTGCCGAGCGGCGGCGAGCGCGATGAGCACCAAGTTCGTCTGATCGACCGGCGCCATCTCTCCCTCGACCCGCAACTCGTCGCTCGCCCCGGCGGGGAGAACCTCCGCGACCAGCAAGTCTCCCCAATCGAGAGCGAGCAGCAGCGAGAAGATATCGTGATATCCATCGGTGCGACGACGCTCGACTTCGAGAAAGAGATTCAGCTTCGCGGGAGTGGTCACTGCGAACCGATTCTCCCCGAGGCGTCGGACGGGGAGGAGTGGCGCGGTCACTCCCCCTCCCCACCGATCTGGACATTGTCGATCAAGCGGACCCGCTCGACGGTCGCCGCCACCAGAAGACGGGCGCCTCGGGTCGGATCCACCCGCTCGACCGGCTCGAGAGTCTCGGGATCGACGAGCTCGAGGTACTCGAGGGTGAGAGCGGGGTCGACGAGCTCGCGGGCGGCCACGAGCACCAGGGCTGCCCCGTCCCGCTCGCCGGCGCGGAATCGGTCTCTAGCGAGCAACAGAGCGCGAGCGAGAGCGCCGGCGATCGTCCTGCCGCGCTCGGTCAGATTCTGGTTCCGACTCGAGCAGGCGAGTCCGCTCTCCTCCCGAACCGTGGGACAGGCGATGACCTGTACTCCGAGGTCGAGATCCCGACCCATCCGACGAACGAGCACCGACTGCTGGTAGTCCTTCTCTCCGAAGTAGGCGCGGTGAGGTCGAAAGAGATGGAAGAGCTTCAGAACGATCAGCGCAACCCCCCCGAAGTGGACGGGGCGCGCGAGACCGCAGAGCCGATCGGCGAGTCGGGGGAGCTCGACCCGGGTCGCGAACTGGGGCGGGTACACTTCGTCCCGGGCTGCGAACCAGATCAGGTCCGCGCCGGCGGCGTCCGCGAGCGTCGCGTCCGCCTCCGGGTCTCGTGGGTAGCGGTCGAGATCTTCACCCGGGCCGAACTGAGTCGGGTTGACGAAGACGCTCACCGCGACGACGTCGCAATCCGCCCGTGCGCACCGAACGAGGGAGAGGTGCCCCTCGTGAAGGGCGCCCATCGTCGGGACGAGACCGATCGTCTTCGACTCGCTCTGGCCATCTCGCCACTCCCGGATCGCGGCGACCCCCTCGATCGTGGTCATCGATTCTCCATCTCACTCCGAGTCCCGCCACCCCACCACTCTACCTGCGCGCGATCCCCCGCCTCGTCGAGAGCGGCGAGAAGATGAGCGACGGTCTTGCCGAGGCCGGGCACTTCGAACTCGGGATCGATCTCCGCCCACGGGACCAGGACGAAAGAGCGGCGAGCGATCTCCCGGTGCGGAAGCACCAGCTCATCCGTCTCCAAGCGAGTTTCGCCGACCGCGAGCAGATCGATGTCGATCGTCCGTGGCCCCCACCGTACGTCTCCGCGGACACGGCCGAGGCGGCGTTCGATCGCCTGGCAGCCGTACAGCAATCGCAGAGGATCGGCGGCGGTACGACCGATGAGCACCTGATTGAGAAATCGCGGCTGTTCCGGTCCGATCGCGTCGCTCTCGACCACCGGCGAAGGCCGGGGAGCGGTCACCCACTCCTCGCCGACGAGCGATTCGATCGCAGACGCGAGGGCAGCTTCTCGGTCCCCGAGATTGGAGCCGAGTCCGATCGCGACGGTCTCGTGCATCTCTCCTCCAGCGGTCCATTATCGATGAACCGCGATCGGGGAGCGAGTCCCTCCGCGTCCGACCCCGGTCCCGTGGGGCACGAGACTGCTGCCATTCGGTGGACAACCCATCCCTGAGCCCTCACCATCGGACCACCCCTCGGACGGAATCGCTGCTCAGCGGGCTTTCAGGTTGAAGGAGAACTCACTTGGGAATCATCGTCGATCTCGACTGCCGCACGATTCTGGACTCGCGTGGTTTCCCGACCGTCGAGGTCGATTGCCTCCTCGACGACGGGTCGTTCGGACGCGCAGCGGTACCTTCCGGGGCCTCGACCGGGGCAGCGGAAGCCCTCGAATTGAGGGATGGCGCCGCCGCCTGGGGTGGGAAGGGGGTCGAGCAGGCCCTCGAAAACGTCCGAGGAGAGATCTGCAGCGCGCTGATCGGCGAAGAAGCCTTCGAGCAGGCGGGGATCGACCGAACCCTGATCGCACTCGACGGGACCGAGAACAAATCGCGGCTCGGAGCGAACGCCATCCTCGGGGTCTCGATGGCGGTCTGCCGCGCCGCCGCAGAGGCGTCGGAGCTCCCTCTCTACCGATACCTCGGAGGAGCGGGAAATCTGCGTCTGCCGATCCCGCTCCTCAACGTGGTCAACGGCGGGGCCCACGCGAACAACAACCTCGACACCCAGGAGTTCATGATCGCACCGTGGGGGGCGTCCGACTTTCCGACCGCTCTGCGGATGGGCGTCGAGGTCTACCACGCACTACGACGACGACTCATGGACCAGGGGCTCTCGGTCGCGGTCGGCGACGAGGGTGGCTTCGCTCCGGATCTACCCGGAGACGAAGCGGTCCTCGAAGAACTCTCCCGCGCCGTCGAGGATGCGGGGTACTCGAGTGGGAAGGGGCACGAATTCGCCTTCGCGCTCGATGTGGCGGCGAGTGAGTTGTTCCGGGATGGTGCCTATCATCTGACCACGGAGAAGCAGCCGCAGAGCTCTCAGCAGCTGATCGAACGCTACCACGGGCTGGTGGAGCGGTTCCCGATCACCTCGATCGAGGACGGCCTCGCGGAGGAGGACTGGAAGGGGTGGCACGATCTCACCGCCTCGCTCGTCGGAATCCGCCTGATCGCGGACGATCTCCTCGTCACCCAGACCACCCGCCTCCGTCGCGCGATCGAGGAGCGGGCCGCGAACGCGATCCTGATCAAGTTGAACCAGGTCGGGACGGTCACGGAGACGCTGGAGACCTGCCGACTCGCCTCCGACCACGGTTTCCGCGTGGTGATCTCGCACCGCTCGGGGGAGACCGAGGACGACTTCATCGCGGATCTCGCGGTCGCCACCGGCTGTGGATGGATCAAGACTGGCGCCCCGTGCCGCTCGGAGCGGAACGCGAAGTACAACCGGCTCCTCCGCATCGCCGAGCAACTCGGTTCCGACGCGGAGTACGGGCCTTTGCGCTGGTGATCCCGACGTCCGAACAAACGGTCTCCGGCAGCCTCCTAGCCCTAGTGCCTCGGGACGGGTGAACCACCTCAGGCCCCTCGACCTGCACCGGGGCAATTCGGCCTCGACCTCGACGGATCTTGCGGGTTGAATATCCTTCCGCGTCCTCTGGGGGGACGCACGCTCGCCGCGGGGAGTGCCGCTCGGATCGATCGGGTTGGCTCGGGAAGGACGGCGCATGGCCCGCGGGCGACACCTCCATGCCAACGGCGGGAAACCTACTGCCGTAGCGTTCCCAGGGAAGAGCGGCTCCGCTGGGGGTATCCACTCTTCGTTCGTGCGGAACCTCGACCGAGGATTCCTCCACTTCCTTCTGATCCTGGTCGGTCTCGGCTCACTGGTCGCCGGCTCCTGGAACCAGAGCCGCCACCAGCGCCTCGGTGAGCTTCGAGATCGGCGCGACCACCTCGAGCAGGAGCGCATGGTGCTCGAGGCGTCAGTCGCCGAGAAGCGGGGTTGGTACGAGGGGGTCGAGAACGACCCGCGGTTGCGCGGAGAGCTTCTCGAACGCATGTTCGGCGGCCAGGGAGGATCGGGAGTTCCGATCGAGGAGTGGCTCCGAGTCCGCGATCGTATCCCCGGCTCGTAAGGGGATCCGGGCTGGGATCTCGATTCGCGCTCAAGGTCCCCCCGCTTCTGGTCGACCTGGAGATACGGGTCCAGCCCATCCCTGTGGGTCGGAAGAGGACGAGCTCGGGAGGAACTCCGATGCCGGAGCCGCTGAACCAGGAAGAGGTCGAGGCGCTCCTCAATCTTGTCCAGACGGTCGGCGAGGAAGAGGCTTCCCCTGCCGAAGCGGGTCCCGCCGCGGATGCGGAAGAATCCCCCACCGGCGGGGGACGGCGGGTAGAGAAGTACAACGCCCTCCCGTCGCACCAGATCAGCATCTACGACTTCAAGCGCCCCGAGCGTGTCTCGAAGAGCCAGGTGATCGCTCTCGAGGCGCTGCACGAGGTGTTCGCCCGGAACCTCAGCGCTTCGCTCTCGGCGTACCTCCGTCACATCGTGGAGGTGCGCCTGGTCTCGGTGGAGCAGTTCACCTACTCCGAGTTCACGATGTCGTTGCCGATCCCGACCTCGTTCAACCTGATCTCCTGCGAGCCTCTCGAGGGGAACATGATCCTCGAGGTGAATCCCTCGATCCTGTACCCGATCATCGACCGTCTGCTCGGCGGTGGGAAGTCAGACGCGTTCCACCTCGACCGACCGTTCACGAACATCGAGCTCTCCCTGGTGAACACGATCCTCGAGAGGATGCTGCAACAGCTCCGGGATACGTGGGAGGGGGTCAAGGAGATCGACTTCCAGGTCTTCGAGACGGAGTCGAATCCGTTCCTCCTGCAGATCGTCGCCCCCAACGAACCGATCGTCCTGCTCGCATTCGAGCTGCAGATGGGTCCCTACGCCGGGATGGTGAATCTCTGTATCCCGTTCAAGGTCGTCGAGCCGATCATGACCGAGTTCTCCCAGAGCAACTGGTTCTCCTCGAACCGGACGAGCAGCGGTGGCGAGGGCCAGGCGAAGATTCTCGACAACATCGCAAACGCCCCGGTCGAGCTGACGGCGATCCTCGCAGAAACCCCAGTCAGCCTATTCGACCTCCTCTCCCTCAAGCCGGGAGACATCCTCGACACCGGCCACCACCACAACTCCCCGGTCACGATCACCATCCAGGGCCGCAGGAAGTTCCGCGGGTCGCCGTACGTGCAGAAGGACCGGAGAGTGGTCCAGATCCTCGAATCGGTGAAGCCGACCGACCCTGACGCCTAGGTGGATGTAGGGAAAGTTCGTTCGAGACGTCGTCGTGCGGGTCGCGTCCTGTCCAGGGGCGTGCTCAAATCCACAGCGGCTTGGCCAACACCCAGAACCAGGCCAACGGCCACCGGCTATTCAGGCGTCCCGAACCTCAGGCGATTTCCGCGCCAGCGGAAATGCAAGAAACACGCCCCCGAACGCGCGAGCGCGTCCGGGGGCGTGCTTCGTATCCAAACGAGCCGTACCAAACTACGAAGAAAACTACGTAGCCGGAATCTGAATCTCGGCCCCGACCCTCAATCGAGCCGGATCGAGGCCTGGGTTGGCGACTTGGATCTCGGTCCACCGCAGACCACTTCCGAGGCGTTCCTCGGCGATGTCATAGAGGGTGTCCCCGTCTTGGATCTTGTACGCGCGGAAGCCGGTCTTCGGCGTCGCGCTCACGGCCGCCGTCCCCTGCTTCGCAGCCGCGGAGACCGGCGGGGCCGGGAGCGTGATCTTCTGCCCGATCTGTAGTTCATGTCCTTCGCCGAGCTTGGGGTTGCCCGCGAGGATCACGGTGAAGAGATGGCCCTTCCCGTATTCCTGCTCCGCGATCTTCCAGAGATTCTCGCCGTCCTTCACCTCGTGTTCCCTAGGGAACCCGGAGGACCCCGGACGGGACGCCGATTCGCGTTTTGTCCCGGCGGGGGTGCTGGGAGGCAGAGTTCGCGTCCGGTTCTCCGATGACGGGTCGGTAGTGGGCTCGTTCGGATCGTGACCGACGATCTCAACCCCTCGCTCGCCGCCTGTGGCACTGTTGGCCGGATTACCTTCGCCACCCACCGCAGGACGAATACCGGTGCGATTTGGCTCGGTACCGACAGCAGGCGAACTCAGGCCGGCTCCGGTCGGGCTCGCTCGCAGGCCGGTCGGATCGGTCGAGACGGGCAGAGAGGTGGGCTTCCGAGACTCGGGGCCAAGCTCACCCGCCGCCGGATCGGTTCCCGGCGCCGAGGCGGTCCCGGAGTTCCCCGCGGCGGGTCTCTTCGTCTCCGTCGGATCGGATCCCAGCTCCGGCGATCCGCCGTTCAGAGGGCGAGCGCCCGAGTCGCGATTGCTCGCGGGGGGGTTCTGGGTGAGGCGGCGGTTGCGACCTTCCTCGTACCCCGGGCTCCCCGGACGTGCCCGGTTGCCGAGAGCGCTCGCCGGACGGTTCGGGGATGCCCCTGAACCGGGCTCTTCGGCCCGTTTCTCGATTCTCGGAGCCTGATCCACGCCGGTGGGCCCCTTCTCGACCTCGCTGTCGAGCAGGTTCGCGATCACCACGACGACCAGAACGAGGACCAGGACCAGACCGATCTTGGTTCCGTTACCCATGTCGACTCACTCCTCCCGTTTCCCCCCACGAGACTCTGGGAGAGGCGTCCGCTCGATCGCGCCAGCCACGGCGCTCATCGAGTCGCGTTCCCCCGCTCCCCCGCGGCGATGGAGTGCCGACGAGATTACCCGGAATGCCGGACTTTCCCCAGCCGATTCCGCTCCGGAATCCCTCCCGATGGAGCACGGGCCCGGAGGGGTTTCCGCCCCCCGGGCCCGTGCGATCGGCAGAGCCGGCAGCCCTCGTCCCTGACGTCACTTGGCGGCAGCGACCGCAAAGAGCTCTTCCCGACGCACCACCGAGCGACGGTGCAAGTAGACCAAGGTCGGACAGGCGATGAAGATCGAAGAGTAGGTCCCGACGATCACCCCGATGGTGAGCGCGAAACTGAAGGCGGCCAGCCCCTCCCCGCCGAGGAGGAGGAGGATCAATGTCACGGTGAAGGTGGTCGCCGAGGTGAGGATCGTCCGGCCGAGGGTCTGATTGATCGAACGGTTCACGATCTCGAGGTAGTCGACGTCTCTTTTCTTCCCTTCGAGGTTCTCGCGGATCCGGTCGAAGATCACGATCGTGTCGTTCAGCGAGTACCCGACGATGGTGAGGAGCGCGGCGATCACCGGCAGGTTCAATTTGAGGCTGATGAAACTGCCGAGGAGCGCATCCGCGATCGCGAGCGCACCGAGGGAGAACAAGATGTCGTGCACCAACGCGACGATCGCGGCGACCCCGAAGTAGAACCGGAAGCGCAACGATATGTAGAAGATGATCGCGAAGAACGCGATCATCATCGACACGAACACCTTGCCCTGCATATCTTGAGCGACCCGGCCGCTGATACTGTCCACTTCAGGGAATGGCGTGGAGAGGGTCAGCTGACCACTGAGCTTCCCTTGGATCGTGGTGTTCAGCAGGCTCTCGAGTCCGAAGACCGACTCCCCCGCCTTGGGCTCCGCGACGACCACGAAGCTGATGATTTCGGCGTTCTCGGGAATCGACGCCCGGTCCCGAATCTCCTTCACAGGAAAACCTGCGGACAAGAGCGCGGCCTCGACCTGGCTCGTGGCGAGGGCCTTCTGTGGGTCGAAGAATTGCACCTTCGCGCGGAACGACGGAGGGCTCTCCGTCACGACGACATCGGTGATCCCTTCCGGCGCGAGGAGCCCCTCGGCGGCGAGAACTTCCTCGACGCTGCTCCGGAACAGATCGGTACCGGACTTCTTCTCGGTCGTGGGCTTCTCGGTGGTGTCCTCGCCCGACGACTTCTCGGCCTTCGTCATTTTCCGGGTGCGGATCGAGAAGGTGGTGGAGAGGCGCTCCTGGCCGACCTCCTCGAAGTTCCCCATGCTCTGCACCTGGACGTCTTGGAAGATCTTCGCCCCGGTTTCGTCGGTGATCCCCGCGATGAGCTCCTTGATCCGCGTCTCGGTCGCGGGCTTCTGGAGGCTCGTGATGAGCCGCGTCCCTCCGGTGAAGTCGATTCCGAGACTCTCGGTTCCACGGACCGCGAGGAAGACGACCCCGAAACTGACGAGGATCGCCGACAGTGTAGCGAACGCCCGCCGCTTCGACATGAAGTCGTAGCTCGTCTTGTTGAAGAGCGACATCATGCGGAGTTCCTTCACCCACCCCGCGCGGATCAGTACGGTCAGGAAGAGACGCGAGACGTAGATCGAAGTGAAGAAGCTCGCGATGATGCCGATCGATAGCACCACTGCGAAGCCCTTCACCGCACCGGATCCGAATTTGAACAGGATGTACGCGGTGATCAGCGTGGTGAGGTTGGCGTCGAAGATCGTCGAGAACGCGCGCTGGTAGCCCGCCTGGACCGCCTGAGCGAGCCCCCTTCCCCTCTCCTTCTCTTCCCGAATTCGGGCGAAGATCAGGATGTTCGCGTCGACGCCATGCCGACGGTGAGCAGCAGTCCGGCCATCCCGGGAAAGGTCAGCGTGTTCCGAAAGATCTGGATCGCGGCGAGCACGAAGATCAAGTTCAGGAGGAGGGCGATGGTGGCGACGATCCCTCCTACCATGTAGTAGCTGAGCATGAAGATCACGACGACGGTGAAGCCGATCAGCATCGCCTGCGTGCCCCGCTCGATCGAGTCGCGGCCGAGCAGCGCGCCGATGGTCTTCTCGCTATCGAGCCGGGGCTTCGCCGGAAGGCTTCCCGCCCGCAGGAGAGTGACGATGTCGTTCACTTCGTCCTGGGTGAAACTGCCGGTGATCCGTCCCTTGCCGTTGATCCGCTCCTCGATGTTCGCCTGCTGGATCATCGTCCCGTCGAGCACGATGCAGAGGCGCTGACCGACGTTGTTGCCGGTCATGTCACCGAAGATCGCCGCGCCCATGCCGCCGATATCGAACGCGATCGCCGGGGCTCCGTATTCGTCCATCGTCCCGGATGCGCTATTGAGGTACTCCCCGCCGACGCTCGATTGCTCACCCCATTCGACGGCGACCCGGGCGGCAGAATCGACCACCTGAGACGGATCGTCCGACCTCTTCGGGATCACGACCCGGCGATCCGGCAACGCAGGAGCATCTGCCCGATCCTTGTTGTTGTAGGCCGTGAGCTCCAGTTCATAGTCACGCCACGCCTGCTCGATCTCGTCGAGCGCGGTCGCGTTCTGGTAGTTCTCGGCGGATCGCAGGTGGAAGGAGAGTTCCCCCGATCTTTCGATCTGCTGCTTCATCCGCTGCAGCTCGGTGTTGTCGGATCCGGGGAGCTGGATGATCAAGCGGTCGTTCCCGGAGGTCGCGACGCTGATCTCCTTCAATCCGAACGCGTCGAAGCGGTTCCCGATCACCGCCTTCATGTCATCGATGATCGTCATTCGGGAGTCGGGGCGGATCTTGTCGAGATCGATCTCGTAGACGAGCTCGGTCCCTCCCAGCAGATCGATCCCCTTCTTGATCCCGGTCTCCGGATCCTGGAAGTCCCTCAACGAATAGAGAGAACCGGCGACCAGGACTGCGACGAGAGCAAAGCCTCGTCCTGTGTGCTTCAGCATCGAATCGTTACCTCGAGTTCACGGCGGATGCCGCGGGGGTCTGCTTTTCCTCGTCACGATCGATGACTGTTGCGATCGATGACCGCAGCACCCGCAACCGGACGTTCTGATTCTCATCCACTTTCAGGATCACCTGATCCTTGTCGACGGAAACCACCTTGCCGAAGATCCCGCCGCTGGTCCGCACCGAGTCGTTCTTTTTCAGTCCTTGAAGCATCTGCTCGATTTCCCGCTGCTGCTTGCGCTGCGGCCGGATGAGCAGGAAGTAGAAGACCACGGCCAGCCCGGCGAAGAGCGGGAGCATCCCCTTCAGACTCTCCATCGGGTCGGGCGCACCCCCGGCTGGAATTTCCCCCTCCGCGAGGATTCCGATGAGCAACTCGAGCAAGTGTTCCCCGACCTTCGCGTTAACCTGGTGGCAATCGGTGGCTTATCGCTGCGGAGTATCCCTATCCCGGTAAAGCCCCGGGATCATAGAGGACCGCCCGCAGGCGTTCAACCGGAGCGGAGGGAGCGAAGCGCGGGTTCTTCCTGCCTCAGCGCGATTCGGGGTGGGAACAGCTCTGGAGCGGGGCCGGGATCGGGGAGCGAGGACGCTTCTCAGCGGTACATCGCCTCGATGGGAGCCCTATCGGCGCGGAATCGCCCCCATTCCCCCTCCGCGATCGCCTGCCGGGCGCGTTCGAGGAAGCGGTGGAAGACCCGGAGGTTGTGAATCGTCCCGAGGGTGGTGCCGAGCATCTCTTTTCGCCGGTAGAGGTGGTGGAGAAAACCGCGGGAGAATCCCGTACAGGCGAGGCAATCGCACCCTTCCTCGATCGGGGAGGGGTCCGAAGCGTGGGCCCGATTGCGGATCCGCAGCGGCCCCCCCGTCAGCCGGAAGAGGGATCCTCCGCGGGCATTCCGGGTCGGGACCACGCAATCGAAAATGTCGATTCCACACTCGACGGCGACCCGGAACTCCTCGAACCCACCCACCCCCATCAGGTAGCGCGGCCGGTCGACCGGGAGCCCCTCCGCCCCCCAGGGGATCGTTCGGAGCATCGTCTCGCGAGCCTCGCCGACGCTCACCCCACCCACCGCGTACCCATCGAAGGGGAGCTCTCGGAGTCGCTCGACCGCCTCCCGCCGCAGCGCCTCGAAGGTCCCCCCTTGGACGATGCCGAAGACTGCCATCGGTCGCGCCGGCTCGATGCGGGCCCGATGTTCGACGCTCCGGATCGCCCATGACATCGTGCGTTCGAGGGCGACTCGGGCCTCTGACTCGTCGCCGGTCGGCGCGGCGCAGTGGTCGAGCACCATCGCGATGTCAGGGTTCAGCGCCGCCTCGATGTCGAGAACACGTTCCGGAGTGAGCCGGATCTGGGCGCCGTCGACATGCGAACGGAAAGTGACTCCGTCATCATCGATGTCCCGCAATTCCGCGAGGGAGAAGACCTGGAACCCGCCAGAGTCGGTGAGGATCGGACGATTCCAACCCATGAAGGAGTGGAGCCCTCCGAGGGCGTGCACCGTCTCGGGGCCGGGGCGCACGGCGAGGTGGTAGGCGTTCGCGAGGACGATCTGCGCGCCGCACGCGATCAGTTGATCGGGAGTGAGACCCTTCACCGTCCCCCGCGTGCCCACCGGGAGGAACGCAGGAGTCTCGACCGTTCCGTGGGGAGTCGTGAGCCGACCACGACGCGGTCCCGCGGGATCTGCACCGACCACCTCGAACGCGAACCCGCTCGTCATCGGGGCCACCGCGCGGATCGGGTTCAAGGCCCCCGCGTCGGCTAGGGCCACAGCGTCGAGATCTCCGAGCCGGGGTAGTACCTCGCGAGGATCGATCGATATCGGGCCTGCTGCTCCGCGTAGCCCTTGGCGCCGACCTGGCAGAGCCCGACCCCGTGTCCCCACCCCCGGCCGAAGAACGCGAACTCGTCCCCCTTGCGCTCGGCGAAGAACGAAGTCGAACGGAGGGTGATCCCCGCCGTGCTGCAGGCCCGGCGGAACCGGTCCGCGTCGACCTCGAAGCTGCCGCGCTCGTGGACGACCCGAACGAACGCGCAGTGTCCCCCCGGGGACGGATCGACCGGCTCGAGGGCGAGGAGCTCGCCGAGGACGATGCGATGGCGTCGACAGATCGATCCGAGTGCTTCTCGGAGCTTCGCCTCCGCGAGTCGCGCGTCCCACCTGAAGTACTTGCTCGAGGAACATCCGCCGCACGAGACCGATGAGAGCGGGGCGATCGGGTCGCCGCCGAACCAGTCCTCGACCCCGCGCGTCGCTCCGCCGCAGGTCGAGTGATAGAAGCTCTCGAAGACCTTGCCCTCGTAGAGAAGCACCTGGCCGTGGGTCTGGTCGACCGCCTCGACCACCCGAGGATGAGGCGCGCCCCCGCCGAGGTAGACCTGCGAGCGATCGTCCGAGTGGACGTGGATTCGAGTGTCGGATGGGCGGGTCAGGATGTGGAAGAGCGCGTACGTGCGGGCGGCGACCGCCTGGGCCCCGAGCGCGTGCCGAGGATAGGAGTCGGCGGGCATCTCCCCCGGAACGACCCCGAGCAGATACCGCTCGAGCGGAAGTCGATTCACCAGTCTCCAGGGGCTCCCTTCCTCGGGGACGAGGACCTCGAGCCACCCTTCGTAGAATCCATCCCCGACCCGGGTCGAATGGACCTCCGCGCGGAACCGGAACGGGATCGCCAGTCCGAAGTCGAGTCCTCCGATGGTCGCGCCCCTCTCCGAGAGCTCGAGACGGTGGGTCCCTCCCGGGAGCTCTTTCCGCCCCCCCGGCCACTCGATGCGGAGCCCTCCTTGGCCGACCACGATCTCGCGCAGCAGCTCGGAACCCGATGCGATCTGCACTCCGATGATCGGACCGTCGTTCGCGTCGAGGGGTTGCAGTGCGCCGAGCACCGCGATGAGCGTGATCGCCCCCCTGAATCGGGTCGAGATCCGGCGGATCGACATCGGGCGGATCGAGATTCCGCGGACGCTCCGACTCATCCGCACGCTCCTTCTCCGAAGAGATCCGGGGTTTCGGCAGCATTTCCCGCTCGAGAAATGGGGCTTGCCGGCGCTGCGTTGGTCGGCGCTGCGTTGGTCGGCGCTGGGATCTCGAGACCGGGGATCTCCTCCGCCCGCGGACCGAGGACTCGACCCCTCGGGGTCTTCGCGAGGTACCCCTGGCGGATCAAGTACGGCTCGTAGACGTCCTCGATCGTCCGCTCTTCTTCGCCGACGGTGACGGAGATCGTCTTGACCCCTACCGGCTCCCCGCGCGATCGGCTGATCACTTCGAGGATCCGGCGGTCGAGCGCGTCGAGGCCGAGGGAGTCGACTCCGAGTCGACTGAGCGCGGACTCCGCCGCGGCACCATCGATCTTCGGTGAACCACCGACCTCGGC
The DNA here is from genome assembly GCA_032128395.1 of Planctomycetota bacterium. GTDB lineage: Bacteria > Planctomycetota > UBA8108 > UBA1146 > UBA1146 > JAQBGV01. The sequence goes on from JAQBGV010000096.1 coordinate 64,372, forward strand.
AAAGTCTCTCACGCGGCGGAGAAAACGGTTGGCAATCCGGGGAGTCCCGCGGCTGCGGCAGGCGAGCGTGCGCGCCCCTTCCTCCGTCACCTCGACCCCGAGGATCCCGGCACTGCGGGAGATGATCTGCAGCATCTCTTCGTCCCCGTACGGCTCGAGCTTCTCCTGGATCCCGAAGCGGGCGCGGAAGGGAGCGGTCAGGTTTCCCTCGCGAGTGGTGGCGGCGACGAGGGTGAAGCGCGGGAGGTCGATCTGGATCGATCGGGCGTTCGGCCCCTGATCGATCAGAATGTCGATGCGAAAGTCCTCCATCGCAGAATAGAGGTACTCCTCGACCACGCGACCGAGCCGATGCACTTCGTCGATGAAGAGCACATCCCCGACCTCGAGCTCGGTCAGGATCCCGACCAGGTCCTTCGCCTTCTCGAGCACCGGTCCACTCGTCGCTCGGAATCCGGTCCCCATCTCCGCCGAGACGAGATGGGCGAGCGTCGTCTTGCCGAGACCCGGCATCCCGGAGAAGAGCAGATGGTCGAGGGGCTCGCCGCGGCGCCGCGCAGCGTCGATGTAGACGCGGAGATTCTCTGTGATTGCCGACTGGCCGATGAACTCGTCGAGACGTCTAGGGCGGATCGAGGCCTCGCGGTCCCGCTCTTCGCCCCCGACGGCTCGGGGATCCGCGGGGCGGGCGTCGGGGGCGGTCTGGGTCAAGGGGCGGCCTCCTGGGGGACCGGCGGGCGCGGTGTGCCGACGGAGAGAGGATAGAGGAACAGAGCCGGGATGGCACCCGAAGGGGCGCGAACCCGACCACTCCTATCCGTCCTACCCGAGCACGACCCACCGCTCCTCGGCGACGAACCCGTGGCACTCGTAGAGATGATCCGCCTCCGGCGCCTCCGACGGGAGCGCCAGGGCCTCGATTTCGGCCGCCCCGCGTTTCGCGACTGCGGCGAGCGCGTACTCGAGCAACAGGGTGCCGAGCCCCTCCCCCCGGCGGGACGCCTCGACCTCGAAGGAGTGGATCCCCCACCGCGTGCCACCCGCGAGGAGCGGAAAGGCGACGATCGCCGCCCGCTGAGAGTCCCCCTCGCGCAGGATCCAAGTTCGAGAAGCGTTGGCGATCGGGAATGCGGTCCCGTCGTCGGTTCCGAGGATCGGCTGCCAATCTTCAATTTCTTCGGCGACGAAGCCGCCAGGAATTTCGTGGGAGAATCGCGGCCGATCCCGGAGATCACGACACCGACTGACCCCCTCGGCATCCTCGCGGAACCCAGCCGAACGGAAGAATGCGCGGGCGCCCTCATCCGCAGCGGGGAGCGCGATCCCCTCCGGAGTCCCCCACGGCGGAGGAAGTGGCGCGAGGAAGTTGCCGTAGAAGGGGTTGTAGCCGCGGCCGTCCGCGCACAGCGATCCCTCGATCCCGTGATTGCGCTCGAGTGTGGTGGTCAGGTCCTCGAGAAGAGCACGACCGATGCCCTGACGGCGATGGTCGGGATCGACCGCGATGACGAGCAATGTCCCGATCCGCGGGCGTCGACCTCCTGGGAGCAGGCGGGCGAGGAAGTCATCCTCCCAGGTCCCGCCATGGATGAGCCCGACGACTCGATCTCGCACCACGGCGAGTCGAAAGAGGCTCGGATCGAATCGAGTCGGACCGGCCCCCGAGAGCGTGTCCCGCCCCCCGGGGAGAGAGAGAACCTCGATCCGGGTCCGCCAACTCTCGCGCGCGAGCGGAGTGAAGTTCCGCATCGTGCCGAATACCCGGTTCCAGAGCGCGATGACGGCATCGCGGTACTCCGGAGAAAATTCGACGCAGCGAGCCACCGAGCCTCCCCTCGGGGGCATCCTACCGCGAAGGGGCGCCACCTCCTCTCACGCGTTTTGGTCGCGTAGGAGTCACGAAATACCGATAAGGGGGTTCCGGGGGCCAATTCTGGCTCGACCTCGAAGTTTCAAGCGGGCTATGATCCGCCCGCAACGGAATGGGAGCCCGCCCGGAGGGTTCCCGGGGAAAGGAGAGCACATGCGGAATAGAGGTTGGACGCGGGTACTCTGCGTCCTGATGGTCCTGGCGCTCGCACCGATGGCGATGACCGGTTGTATCGGTTCGTTCGCGGCATGGACCAAGGTCAAGGAGTTCAACGAGAGCTCCAGTGAGTCGAAGTGGGTTCAGGAGCTGCTGTTCCTGGTCCTTCACGTCATCCCGGTCTATGAGATCGCGTATGTTCTCGACATTCTGATCATCAACTCGATCGAGTTCTGGACCGGCGAGAATCCGATGATGGAGACGAGCACGATCGTTGGCGAGGACGGGTCGGTCGCGACGATCACCCCGATCGACGACCAACACCTCCTGGTCACTGTCGTGACCCCCGATGGCTCGCAGCGGGAATTCCAGCTCGAGCGCGGGGATCGTTCGATTTCGGCGCTCGACGCCGATGGGCAGCTGATGGTCCGCGCCGTGAAGAACGGTAGCGAGACCGAAGTGGTCCACAGCCCCGAGTAAGTCGACCTTGGTTGGAGGGCGGGGTGGAGTCGCCCGGCCGGTCGTGGTCCCCCGGGCGGACCATCGGCAGACCGGAAGTGCTCCTCCCCGCCCGTTTTCGTGGTCGGGTCGCCTTGGAGCATCGAGGTTTCACCGCAGATGTCCGATGATTCCGCGACCGACGAGCCGGGGAGCACCGCGACCGACCCCCAGCCGAAGCGGAGCTCCCTCGGAGTCATCTTCCTGACGCTCTTTCTCGACCTTGTCGGCTTTTCGATCATCTTCCCGCTCTTCCCCGCGATCCTCGATCACTACTCCGAGGACGGGGCGATGATCGCGGTCGTCGAGCTGCTGCGCTCGCTCTTCCCGAGCGAGGGTTCCAGCAACTCGTGGGGGGTGCAGGCCCTCTTCGGCGGCTTCCTCGGGTCGCTCTATTCCCTGCTGCAATTCCTCGCGAGCCCATTCTGGGGACGGCTCTCCGATCGCATCGGAAGGCGCCCCGTGCTCTCCCTCACCGTAGCCGGCATCGGGGTCTCGTACCTGCTCTGGGCGGTCAGCGGCAGTTTCACACTGTTGGTGGTCTCCCGTCTCCTCGCCGGCGCGATGGGTGGGAACATCGCCACCGCGACCGCCGCGGTCTCCGATGTGACATCCCGCGCGGATCGTGCGAAAGGGATGGGGATGGTCGGGGCGGCGTTCGGCCTCGGCTTCATCCTCGGGCCCGCGATCGGGGGGGCGCTCTCGCTCATCGATCTCACGCAGCTCTTCCCCGGACTCGAGCGGTACGGCTTCCACCCCTTCAGCGCCTGCGCCCTCGGGGCAGGAGCGCTCTCTCTCCTCAACTGGATCTGGATCCGTCGACGCTTCGACGAGACCTTCCCCGCGGAGCGGCGAAATCTCGCCACGCCACGACCGATGCTCCCGCGGCTCTCCTCGGGGGCGGCGTACGGGTCGGCGGTCGCTCGGACCAACCTCGGAAACTTCTTCTTCCTGGTCGCCTTCAGCGGCATGGAGTTCACCCTGAGCTTTCTCGCTCGCGACCGCTTTCAGTGGACTCCCCGCGGGATCGCCGCGATGTTCATCTTCATCGGGCTGGTCCTCGCCCTCGTCCAAGGGGGGATCGTTCGCAAGATCGCTCCCCGCTTCGGCGAGAAGCGAGTCGCCATCGCGGGGCTGATCGCCGTCGCTCTCGGCTTGGTCGGGATCGCGAGCGGAGGCGAGCACACCCGCACTCTGTTCTGGTGCTCACTCGCCCTCCTCGCGATCGGCAGCGGCCTCACCTTCCCGACCCTCACCGCCCTCGTATCACTGCACGCGCTCGAATCCCATCAAGGAGAGGCGCTCGGGGTCTTCCGGGCACTCGGCGCACTCGCTCGGGCGATCGGTCCATTCGTCGCCGCATTTCTGTATTGGCGATTCGGTCCGGCGGTCCCCTACGTCGGGGCAGCAGGATTCCTGATCCTGCCGCTCCTACTCATCCTGTCGGTGCCTCCTCCAACGAAGAGCGCTTGAGGAGGGAATGCGGACGCCTTGCTGACTTTCCGAGCGGGCTCCACTAGGATCCTCGCCGCGCCGCGAGACCGAAGGACCTCGCACCCATGCGGATCCAGATCCCACCCCGTTCTCGGGCGGTAGCGCCTCCCATCCTCGCACTCATCTTCTTCCTCCTCCCTTCCCTCTCCGGCTGTTTCGGCGGAGCCGAAGTTCGGGATCCTCGGAGTGAAGTCGCGCTCGAGAAGAGCCACTGGCTCTTTCCCCTCTATCACTACCGAGAGCGGGATGGTCGCCGCGTCGTCCGCCCCTTCTTCCTGATTCCGATCTCGCTCGGCGGAAAGCACGCCTCGCAGGTCAGTTCCGCGAACGGCACCCTCTCCGACGATGAGAGCGAGCGACTCACCGGTACCGACAAGCCCGCCTGGAACGACGCTGCAATCACCGGGGCCGACCGCCATCCCTCGGGGATGGGGCAGCAACCGAGCGACGTCGTCGAACCGGGGGTGTGGGGATCGAGCCAGCCGCAACGCGAGGCCACCCTCGGAACGGGCGGGATCAGCCGGGAACACGAGGTTCGGGCCGGGGAGACCCTGTACGCCATCTCGCGCCAGTACTACGGGCAGGGCGCGCAGTGGACGCGAATCGCCGAGGCGAACCGTGATCGCATCGGGAACCCGACCAGTCTCGGCATCGGAGTTCGACTGCGCATCCCGTAGATCGTAGATCCCCGCACTCCGGGCGAGTCCGTTCTCTACGAGAGCGACCCTCCGCAGGAGCTGCCAGCTCCTGCCGTACATCCGAAGCAGTGCCGCCCGGTGATGACGGGGACGAGCTCGAGCTGCTCCTCGGTCATCGTCTCCACGCGGAGGGCGCTTCCGTTTCGGAGCCGAAGATCGAGCATCTGATTGAAGTCGCAGTCATAGAGGAAACCGTCCCAAGAGATGCTCAGGGTGTTCCTGCACATCAGGCTGGGGATGGTGGCGGGGTTGAACGAGCGTTCGAGCAACTCTTGGTACGACTCGAGTTGACCGCCCCGACGGAGGAAACTCTCGAATCGTGCGATCACCATGTTGGTGATCGTGAAGAGCCGGTCGAACACGATTCCGAACCGCTCCCCGAGCTGCTTCTTGTATTCGCGTTCGAGCCCGGCCTGGGCGGGGGGAAGAGTTGGTCCGACCGGGTTGTAGACCAGGTCGAGCTGGAGATCCCCGCCGCGACCGTATCCCAATGCGTTGAGAAGGCGGAGCGCCTCGATGCTCCGCGTGAACACCCCGTCCCCCCGCTGAGCATCGACGTTCGTCTCGAGATAGCAGGGGAGACTCGCGACGATGTTGACCCGATGGTCCGCCAGGAACTCTGCGAGGTCCTTCTGACCGGGCTCCAGCAGCACGGTGAGATTGCACCGGTCGATGACCGCACATCCACGCTCGCGGGCCTGCTCGACGATCCAGCGGAACGAGGGGATCAACTCGGGAGCCCCCCCCGTGATATCGACGGTCTGAATCGACGGGAATCGATCGAGGAGGGCGATCGAGGCGGCTGCGGTCTCCGAGGTCATCCGCTCGGACCGATTCGGGCCGGCGTTCACGTGGCAGTGGACACAGGTCTGGTTGCAGAGTTTCCCGACATTGATCTGCAGGATCTCGAGCAGAGCTCGGTGGAGGCCTCCCCCCACGGCTTCACGAAAGGGCTCGCGTCGGGGAACCGCGGCCTCGGCGGTCACCCGCTCCATGTCGTCGCACTCCATGTCCCCCCCTCCAGCGCCCCTGATACCATCCCCGAGAACGGCTCCCAACGGTCAAAAAACCGCATTCGATCCAGGATTCAGACCAGAACTGTCCCAGGTGGCTTGATTCTGGGCAATCTCGACTGGATACATTCATTCTTGTCGCTACAATTAACAATTCGTTGACAGAGGTCCGGGCTGGGAGGGTGCCGGCCTGCCTCCGTTGTATTGCACTGGCTCTGAGGATGGTGTGGGTCCCCCGATTCGGCTGGGGCTCTCCGAGGTCGTTTCCAGGAAGGAAGAACGGGTGATGAGTCTGCGAACCCTGGCCTGTGTCGTCGCGCTCTTGTGTTTCTCGAGTGCCGCGTCCGCACAGTACGCAATTCATATTGGCAGTGCCAGCGGCCTGCCGGGTCAAACTGTCACAGTCCCTGTCATGCTTGACAATCCGTCGGGCGCTCAAGGGTTCCAGCTCGGACTCCTGCACGACGGAGCTGTGGTGACTGCCACGGCCATCGGCCAGGGACCAGTTCTCCTAGGGAGCAACGGCGGAGCCGGTGCGGACTACTTCTTCTTCGAGTTGGCGCCGACCGGCGGCCCCGGCATCGTAGTCGGGAGCATTCTCAGCCTCTCCCCGCCCCTCGAGACAATTCCCGCGGGAATCAACAACGACGTAGCGATCCTCACGTACACGATCTCGGCACTTGCCGCGCCGGGCGCGAGCAGCACCCTGTCAGTTTCGGCCGGACTGGGGACCCCCCCGATCGCAGTGGTGATCAGCGTCGACGGCGTCTCCCAGCTCCCCGCGACCACGGCTGGCTCGATCTCGGTCGAGACCCCGTCGGTCAGCGGCCTCGCCTGCTCGATCATCGATCCGTGCACCTGTGACGCGAGCCTCTCCTGGACCAACGGGTTCGGCTACGACTCGATCGAGATCAGCCAGAACGGGACGCCGGTCGCGACCCTTCCCGGCACGGCGACCAGCCACGCGCTGACGCTCCCCTTCGGCACCGCCGCGGATCTCTGCGTCACCGGTACCGCGAACGCGACCGCCTCGGCTGCGGCCTGTTGCACGCTCACGTGCACGCCGCTGCCGGCGGGCACCCCGCCGAGTGGCCTCGTCACCACGGTCGACCACGCCACCTGCGAGGCGACTCTCTCCTGGACGAACAACGAGCCGGACTACGCCGGACTCGAGGTGCGCATCGATGGCACGCCGGCGCTGTCCCTGCCGGGGACCGCGACCTCCGCGATCGTCTCCCTCCCCGCGACAGAGATCGTCTTCACGCTCTCCGTCGGGGCGACCGATGCCTGCGGCCTGACGCTCCCCGAGACTTCCTCGACCGGCGAGTGCCTCCCGGAGCAGTTCACCCGCGGTGATGTCAACGGAGACGGGAACATCGACATCACGGACCCGATCGCCGGGCTCTCCTACGTCTTCGCGGGAGCCCCCGCGGGGTGTCTCGATGCCCTCGACCCGAACGACTCGGGCGCGATCGACATCTCGGACATGATCTACATGCTGACCTACGTCTTCGCCGCCGGTCAGGCGCCGCTCGCGCCCTTCCCGTCCTGTGGCGTGGATCCGAGCGATACCGACCCCCTCGACTGCCAGACCTACGTCTGCCCCTAGAGGGCGCAGCGGTTCTGCGGAGGTGTGACTGAAAAACGAGCCCGAGAGCGTCAGCTCTCGGGCTCGTTTCTATTTCGGACCCGGGACCGTTCCAGGGTCAGATCTTGTTCTCTTCTACATCGCCTCGAAGAGGTGACCCAATTTCCCCCGCTTCGCCTTCAAGTACGCCAGGTTCACCGGGCCGGGGCCCGGTTCGATCGCGAGGCGCTCTTCGACCGCGATGCCGTTACGCTCGAGCCCCTCGATCTTCGCTGGATTGTTGGTGAGCAGGCGAACGGACGAAATCCCGAAGTGGCGGAGGACCGCGGCGGCATCCTCGTAGCTGCGCAGGTCGGCGGGGAATCCCAATCGATGGTTCGCCTCTACGGTGTCGAGCCCATCCTCCTGTAGACGGTACGCTTCGATCTTCTTCGCCAGCCCGATCCCTCGCCCCTCCTGGGGGAGGTAGAGCAGGATCCCGCGCTCTTCCTCGCCGATCTGCTGGAGCGCAATCTGGAGCTGTCCGCCGCAGTCGCAGCGGAGTGATCCGAGGACGTCGCCGGTCAGGCATGCGGAGTGGATCCGCACGAGCGGTGCGGCCCCCTCACTGAGATCTCCTTGAACGAGAGCGACGATCTCCTCGTCGCGTGTTCCCGTGAAGACGATCACCTCGAAGACCCCGTGAGGGGTCGGCAGCCGGGCGCTCGAGAGCTGACGCACGGTGACGTGAGATGGGCCACTGGGAGCAGTTCCCCCCTGCTTCCGGCGAAACTCGACCAGATCCTCGATCGTCCCGATCAGCAGATTCTCACGTGCCGCGAGGCTGCGCAGCTCGGGAAGGCGCGCCATCGTACCGTCCTCCGCCATCACTTCGCAGACGATCCCCGCTTCGGCGCAGCCGGCGAGGCGCGCGAGATCGATCGAGGCCTCGGTGTGCCCGGCGCGGGCCAGCACACCCCCCGGTTCCGAACGCAGGGGGAACAGATGGCCCGGTCGATCGAAATCGCGGGGACGGGCGGACGGGCTCGCGAGGAGCCGCGCCGTCAGCGCCCGATCGTAAGCGGAGATTCCGGTGGTGGTACCTTCGCGGGCATCCACGGAGATCGTGAACGCGCACTCTCGGGGATCCGAGGGCTCGTCGGTCATCATCGGCAGTTCGAGGCGTTCGGCGATCTCCCGAGAGATCGGGGCACAGATCAGCCCACGACCGTGGGTGGCCATGAAACGGATCGCGTCGGCCGAGGCTTTCTCCGCCGCCATCACGAGATCACCTTCGTTCTCGCGGTCGGGGTCATCGACGAGGATGACCATCCGCCCCCGGGCGATCTCGCGAACCAACTCTTCGACTCTTGCGAACTCCATCCCGACTCCCGTTCTTGACGCGCATCCGGCGGGACGGACGGGGCTTCTCCCCGGCCCGATCCCTGCCATCGGTGACGTGCGCTCATGGTACCGGATCGCCCGGACGAGGGTAGCGAAGGGGAGAAGAGCTAGGGGAAATCACCCCCCATGGATCGCGGGCGCGCGTCCTGTACCATCTGCCCCGAAGGAGCGCAGGGTGCAAGAAAAGCGGGAGCTGGTCCACCGAGAGGGAGAGCCGCAGCTCGCCCCCGGCACCGATCCCGAGCTGGTCCATCGACTCCTCGCCGCCCCGGCGATTCGAGTCGTGCACCGCAATCGCCGCGGCGCCGTGGTTGAAATCCAGGATGGCGACGCTCGCTTCGCCCGCAAGCACTACCACGGCCATTGGCTCCCGCCGCTCGCGATCCTGAGGCGCTCACCGGCACTTCGCGCCTGGCAAATCCTCCTTCGCGGGGATGATCGGGGCCTCCCCCTGCCCGATCCTGTCTGCCTCGGCAGGAGCGTCTCCGGCTCGGTCCTCATCACACGCTGGTTCGAGGGGGATCACCTCCACAAGGTACACGCCCGCCACCGGAGTCGCTTCGCGGCGAACCGCGCTGAGCTCGATCGATTCCTCGGAGCGATCGCGGACGCAGTGGTCGCGCTCATCCGAGGAGGATTGGAAACCCGCGACCTCGCGCCGCAGAACTTGCTCGTCGGGGAGATCCCTCAGGGGTGGCGGGCGGTGCTCGTGGATCTCGATGACGCGCGTCTCGTGGATCGGGTCCCTGCGGGGCGCATCATCGAGAGTCTCGCCCAGCTCGGTCACCTCCCTCCGACGATCTCCGCAAGAGAACGAATTCGGCTGTTCGATCTCTTCATCGAGCGAGGCGGGTCCACGCTGCTCGAGGGGACGGGAATCACCCGGATCGAGCTGCGACGCGACCTCGCCGGTCGCATCGCGAACCTCACCCGGCGCAAGGAAGAACGCCTGCGCGCCCGAGGAGCAACGGACCATCCGTTCGCGGGTTGGGGCCTCGATCGAGACGGTCAACCGAAGGCGTAGGAGCCCTCGAACTCGCGAACGAGCGCAGAAACCTGCCCCCTGGAGAACGAAAGCCCCTGACAACCCCCAGAAACCCATCCGAGCCGAAGGCGAGGCGTTTGTCGATGAATCGGAGCGAGAGGGGGCCTTGCGGCCCCCTGCGCCAATCCGAGCCGAAGGCGAGGCGTTTGTGGGTGAATCGCGAGCGGGTTCGCCGCGAGCGAGTGGGGGCTTTGCGAAAGCCCCCTCACACAATCCGCGCCGAAGGCGAGGCGTTTGTGGGTGAATCGCGAGCGGCTTCGCCGCGAGCGAGAGGGGGCTTTGCGAAAGCCCCCTCAAACAATCCGAGCCAAAGGCGAGGCGTTTGTGGGTGAATCGGGAGCGGCTCTGCCGCGAGCGAGAGGGGGCTTTGCGAAAGCCCCCTAGAAAAGCAGCGCCTTGCGAAAGCCCCCTAAAGAGCCGGCGGGGAGAACTCCCT